>CALWMI010000101.1 GCA_944381745.1 uncultured Lachnospiraceae bacterium
CACCGTGACGTCCGCCGGAACTTCCACCGGATCCGAGACCACCAGCACCCTTGCCCCCTGGGCCGCCGCCTGGGCCGCGAAGCGGTGCCCGTCCGAGGCCGCACCTTTTATACAGAAAAACAAGGAACCTTTCCCGGCCTTCCTGGAGTCATTGGCAATCTCCTCCACCGGCACGTCCAAAGTTCCTTGCACACATTCATAAGAAAGCTCTCCCAGCAATTCTCTCAAATTCTTCATTTCCGTTCCTCCCGTCGGGATTTCTCATTGCCTATAGGATAGCATATTTCCTTCCTTTAAGCAATGCTACACAAGGAAAAGACCCCAGCCAAGCCGGGGTCTCTTCCTTTTTATGAGGGGGGAGATAGTGAGTGTGTAAATCAACTATCCGAGTATTAGTATAGTGAAAAAATGTGTTCAAAGTGTGGACATTTTATGAAAATAAAATAAAAGAATCTTAAGAGAACATAAAGCTCTCCTTAAAGTTCCCTTAGCATCGGTGTGCCAAGGGACAATCCGGTCCTTGTACACCGGCGCTACTCGATCGTCGTCCCAGCCTCTCCAGCCAGAGCCTCCCGGGCCAGGGACGGCGAGGTGATGACCGCCTTCCTCCCCTTCTTCTTGTCCACAAATTCCAGCCCGGCGATTACCTTGGGCAGGACGGTCTCCTCGGCAAACTGCCCCTGGGCTGCGTATCTCCTGGCCTCCTCCACAGACAGGCGGCGAAGCGGGGTCTGCTGGGGCGTGCCGTAGTTGAGGCAGATGGCATCCACCCCTGTGAGGATCAGCAGGACGTCCGCGTCGGTCATCTCCGCCAGCTTCCCGCTGGCGTAGTCCTTCTCAATGATGGCGCTGGCTCCTTTCAGGCGGCTTCCCTGGGCCAGCACCGGGATCCCGCCTCCTCCGCAGGCGATCACCGTCTGCCCGGCATCCGCCAGCGCCCGGATTGCCTCGATCTCAATGATATCCTTCGGCCGGGGCGCAGCCACGATCCTCCGGAAGCCTTTTCCCGGCACCTCCGTGACAAAATTGCCCTTCTCCTCCTCTTCCTTCGCCTCCTGGGCTGTCAGGTACCGGCCAATGGGCTTGACCGGGCGGTAGAAGGCCTCGTCGTAGGGATCCACCAGCACTTGGGTCAGGATGGTGGACACCGTGTGGAAAACACCCCTGGAAAGCAGCTCCGAGCGGATGGCGTTCTGCAGGTCATAGCCGATATAGCCCTGGCTCATGGCTGAGCACACGCTCATGGGAGCCGGGGTGAAATCGTCGTGCTGCCTGCCGAACTCATTCATGGCCGCGTGGATCATGCCCATCTGCGGCGCGTTGCTGTGGGATATAATCAGCTGGCAGCCGTCCTGTATCAGGTCGGCGATAATCTTGGACGAGGCTGCCACCGCCTCCTGCTGCTGGGGAAAGGTCGTGCCCAGGGCCAGATGCCCAAGGGCCAACACCACTCTCTTTTTCTCCATAACACTTCTCCTTCCATTATCCAGCGATATTGACCGGCTCCATACTCTGGCTCCCGGCGTGCTCCAGGCTCTCCGCCAAGGCCCTGGCCGTGTCGATGGCTGTGATGCAGTAGACGCCTGTCTCGATGGCGTTCCTGCGGATGAGGAAGCCATCCCTGCCGTGCTGCGCTCCCTTGGCCGGCGTGTCGATCACCAGGTCGATGGCGTGCCCTAAGATCAGGTCCAGGATGTTGGGCGACTCCTGGGAGATCTTGCCCGTGGGGACAGCCGGCACCCCGGCCTCCCGCAGCGCCTTCCACGTCCCTCTCGTGGCAAAAATCCGGTACCCCAGCTTTGCCAGCCTTCTGCCGATCTCCACACCCGTCTCCTTGTCCTCGTCGTTGAGGGTCATAATCACATTGCGGTGCTTGGGCAGGCGCACCCCCGCGCCCAGGAAGGCCTTGTAAAGCGCCTCCTGGAAATCCCGGGCAATGCCCAGCACCTCGCCGGTGGATTTCATCTCCGGCCCCAGGCGGACATCGGCTCCCTGGAGCTTCTCGAAGGAAAACACCGGCATCTTCACCGCAATGTATCCCGAGGCAGGCCACAGCCCCGGCGTATAGCCCATCCCCCGGATTGTCTCTCCCATAATCACCCGGGAGGCCACATCCACAATAGCAAGCCCCGTCACCTTGCTGATATAGGGCACTGTCCGGCTGGAGCGCGGGTTCACCTCGATGACGTACACCTCATCCTGGCAGACGATGAACTGGATGTTGATCAGCCCCCGCACGTGCAGGGCGGCGGCCAGCTTCTCCGTGTAGGACAGGATCGTCTCCTCCGCCTTCCTGCTGATGGACTGGGCCGGGTAGATGGAGATGCTGTCCCCCGAGTGGATGCCCGCCCGCTCAATATGCTCCATAATGCCTGGGATAAGCACATCCTGGCCGTCGCACACCGCGTCCACCTCGATCTCCTTGCCCATCAGGTATTTGTCCACCAACACCGGATGTTCCTGCTCAATCCGGTTGATGATCTCCATAAATTCTTCCACGTCCGACTCCCGGACTGCGATCTGCATGCCCTGCCCGCCCAGCACGTAGGAAGGGCGCACCAGCACCGGATAGCCCAGATCGGCGGCGGCAGCTTTGGCCTCCTCCACGGTGAAGACCGTATGGCCCGCCGGCCTTGGGATCCCGCATTTTCCCAGGATCTCGTCGAACCGCTCCCGATCCTCCGCGGCGTCCACATCCTCTGCCTGGGTTCCTAAAATGGGGACTCCCATCTCCATCAGCGCCTGGGTCAGCTTGATAGCCGTCTGCCCGCCGAACTGCACAATGGCCCCGTCCGGCTTCTCCAGCCGCACGATGCTCTCCACATCCTCCGGCGTCAGCGGCTCGAAATACAGCTTGTCTGCAATGTCAAAGTCCGTGCTCACCGTCTCCGGGTTGTTGTTGACGATGATCGTCTCATATCCCTCCCGGGCAAAGGCCCAGGTGCCGTGGACACAGCAGTAGTCGAACTCGATGCCCTGCCCGATGCGGATCGGGCCGGAACCCAGCACCAGCACCTTCTTCCTGCCCGTGCTGCTCTCCGCTTCGTTGTACCCGTCGTAGCAGGAATAGTAATAGGGGGTGGAGGCCTCGAACTCTGCGGCGCAGGTATCCACCATCTTATAGGAAGCCGTAATGCCGTACTGTTCCCGCAGGCTCTTCACCTGGCCCTCTGGAAGCCCAGCCAGGCGGCCAATCACCTCGTCCGGGAATTCCAGCCGCTTGGCCTCCTCCAGGAGCTCCCGGTCAAGGGGGCCTCTCTCCAGCGCCTCCTCCATCTCCACCAGCACGGCCAGCTTGTCGATGAACCAGGGGTCAATCTTCGTGATCCGGTAAATCTCATCGTAGGAAATCCCCCTGCGCAGCGCCTCGGCGATCACCCAGATCCTCCGGTCGTCCGCCACGCCCAGCCTCCCCAGCAGCTCCTCCTCAGAAAGGCCGGAGAAATCGTAGGAGCGCAGGCTGTCCACATGCTGCTCCAGCGAGCGGATGGCTTTCATCAGCCCTCCCTCAAAATTGGTGCAGATGCTCATCACCTCGCCGGTGGCCTTCATCTGCGTTCCCAGCGTCCGGTCAGCCGACAGGAACTTGTCAAAGGGCAGGCGGGGCATCTTCACGACGCAGTAGTCCAGCATCGGCTCAAAACTGGCAAAAGTCTTCTGCGTGATGGCATTTTTGATCTCATCCAGGTGATAGCCCAGGGCGATCTTCGCCGCCACCTTGGCGATGGGATACCCCGTGGCCTTGCTGGCCAGCGCCGAGGAGCGGCTGACCCTGGGGTTCACCTCAATCACACAGTACTCGAAGCTCTCCGGGTGCAGGGCGAACTGCACGTTGCAGCCGCCGGTGATCTTCAGCTCCTCGATGATGTTCAGGGCGGCGCTCCTGAGCATCTGGTGCTCCTTGTCCCCCAGCGTCTGGGAGGGCGCCACCACGATGCTGTCCCCGGTATGGACGCCCACCGGATCCAGATTCTCCATATTGCAGACGGTGATGCAGGTGCCGCTCTCATCCCGCATGACCTCATACTCGATCTCCTTCCATCCGGCGATGCAGCGCTCCACCAGCACCTGGCCCACCCGGCTTAAGCGCAGGCCGTTGCTCAAGATTTCCTCCAGCTCCCGGCGGTCATGGGCGATGCCGCCCCCGCTTCCCCCCAGGGTATAGGCTGGGCGCAGGACCACCGGGTAGCCGATCTCCTCGGCGAACTTGGCCCCCTCCTCCACACTGTACACAATCTGGGAGGGCGCGCAGGGCTCGCCGATTTTCTCCATCGTCTCCTTGAAGGCTTCCCGATCCTCCGCCTTGCGGATCGTCTCCGCCGTCGTCCCGATCAGCCGCACATGCTGCTCGGCCAGGAAACCGGATTCCCACAGCTCCATAGCCAGGTTCAGCGCCGCCTGGCCCCCCAGGGTGGGCAGCAGGCTGTCCGGCTTCTCCCGGCGGATAATCTCTTTTAGCATTTCCGGGACAAGGGGCTCAATGTACACCTTGTCCGCAATGTCCTTGTCTGTCATGATGGTGGCAGGGTTGGAGTTCACAAGCACCACGCAGATGCCCTCCTCCTTGAGGGAGCGGCACGCCTGGGTCCCGGCATAGTCGAACTCCGCCGCCTGGCCGATCACAATCGGGCCTGAACCGATCACCAGCACCTTCCGAATCGTCGTATCCTTTGGCATCACGCATTCCCTCCCATCATCTCGATAAACTCGTCAAAAAGATAGCCGGAGTCCCGCGGCCCCGGGCTTGCCTCCGGGTGGAACTGCACGGTAAATACCGGCTTCTGCAGGTAGCGCAGCCCCTCCACTGTGCCGTCGTTCACATTCCGAAAGGCCACCTGGGCGATGCTGGCGTCCACCTTGTCCATATCCACCACATACCCGTGATTCTGGGCGGAAATGTACACCCTTCCAGACTTCAGATCCTTCACCGGATGGTTGCCGCCCCGGTGGCCGTACTTCATCTTGTGGGTGTCCCCGCCGGTGGCCAGGGCCATCAGCTGATGCCCCAGGCAGATGGCAAAAACCGGCGTGCCGGAATCGTACAGCTTGCCCACCTCCCGGATAATTTCCGTGCACTCCTTCGGGTCCCCCGGGCCGTTGGAGAGCATGATGCCGTCCGGGCGGGCGGCCAGGATCTCCTCCGCTGAGGCGTGGGCCGGATAGACGGTCACCTGGCATCCCCTGGTCTGGAGGCTCTTCATGATGTTGCTCTTCGCCCCGAAATCCATCAGGGCCACCCGCTTGCCCAGCCCTGGCAGACGGTACGGCTTGTCACAGCTCACCCGCTCCACCACATGCTCCACTCGGTAGGCCCGGATGCGGGGAAGCACCTCCTCAGGCTTCCAGTCTTCCCTGGTGGTGATCATTCCGTTCATCGTCCCCTTCGAGCGCAGCAGCTTGGTCAGCGCACGCGTGTCAATCCGGCAGATGCCCGGTATCCCATGGATTTTCAGAAAATGCTCCAGCGTGTCTTCGCAGCGGAAATTGCTGGGCATCCTGGCGCTCTCCCGCACGATGAACCCATCCGGCCAAGGCTTTAACGACTCCATGTCCTCCCGGCAGATGCCGTAATTGCCGATGATTGGATAGGTCATCACCACCGCCTGCCCAGCGTAGGAGGGATCCGTCAAGACTTCCATATAGCCGGTCATGGATGTGTTGAAGACAATCTCGCTCACTGCCTCCCGCACCGCGCCGAAGCTCTGCCCCTCAAATACGCTTCCGTCCTCCAGTATCAGAAATGCTTTCATCCTGCCACCTCATCCTCCCCATTAATTTTTATGCATAAATATTAATCATGTTTCTCAATTTCCCCATTTCTTCCTTCCTGTATTTTCCCTGTATTCATACGTATTTGTCGTTCTTGATCGTGCCTTCCTCCTTCCGAGATGAATATTTATTCATTTTTTAAAGATGCTCAAATTGTAAAAAGTGTACCACAGAGGACGGGTTTTGGCAAGCCCCCTTTGGCCAAAATTTTCATAATAATCTGGTTGAATTCCTCACGGAATTAGTATAGAATGGTATGGAATAAATTTCACGAGGAGGATTTGCCATGAACACTATCGAGGCCATCACCGGCAGACGCAGCATCCGCAAATTCAAACCGGAGAAGGTGGATCGCGAGACGATCGAGAAGATTGTCGCTGCAGCCGCCTACGCGCCTTCCTGGAAGAACACCCAGGTCACCCGCTATCATGTATTTGACAGCCAGGACATCAAAGACACCATCGCCGACAATTATACGCTCGGCTTTACTTATAATGAGGGAACCATCTCCCACGCCCCCCAGGTAGTGGCCATCACTGCCATCAAGGGAAGAAGCGGCATGGAGAAGGACGGCTCCGCCACCACCGACAAGGGAGACGCCTGGCTGATGTTCGACGCCGGCGCAGCAGCCCAGACCTTCTGCCTGGCCGCCTATGAGTACGGCGTGGGCACTGTGATCATGGGCATCTTCGACGCCGAGAAGGTCGCCGAGCTTCTTCACATCCCGGAGAATGAGGTCGTTGTAACCCTTGTCCCCATCGGCTATCCCGACGAGGCTCCCACCGCTCCCAGAAGGAAATCTGTGGAGGATTTATTGTCATTCGTAAATATTCCCAATTGATAAAAGAGGCTGTCCAGCCTCTTTTTTTACGGGAAAGCCCTGCCAAGCGGCTGTGCGGATGAGCAAGCTTGCTTGCGCAGACGCGCAGACATTTGGCAGGCAAGGGGTATGAGCATGCAGGCCGGTAGGCCGCAATGCGAATACCACGGCGATTGCGGGAGCTGCCCCGCAGCGGAGCAATCGGCTTTCCCTTCCCAGAAAGCCCGCGGCGGCGATGGGGACGGCATGCTTGCATGCACGGAGCCATCGACATCGGCTTTCCTAACCACAATACATAACAAGGAGGATTCTATGCGACATTTAATCAGCCCACTGGATTTTACCGTGGAGGAACTGGATACCTTGATGGATCTGGCCTCCGACATCGAGGCGCACCCGGAGAAGTACGCCCACGCCTGTGCCGGCAAGAAGCTGGCAACCCTGTTCTATGAGCCCAGCACCCGCACCAGGCTCAGCCACGAGGCGGCCATGCTGAACCTGGGCGGCCAGGTACTTGGCTTCTCCTCCGCAGACTCCAGCTCTGCGGCCAAAGGGGAGAGCGTGGCGGACACAATCCGCATGATTTCCTGCTACGCGGATATCTGTGCCATCCGCCATCCAAAGGAGGGCGCGCCGCTGGTTGCCGCCATGCACGCTTCCATCCCGGTGATCAACGCCGGGGACGGCGGACATCAGCACCCCACCCAGACCCTCACAGACCTTTTAACCATCCGCTCCCTGAAAGGGCGGCTCAGCGACCTGACCATCGGCCTGTGCGGGGATCTGAAATTTGGGCGCACCGTCCACTCCCTCATCCACGCCCTCTCCCGCTACACGGGCATCCGCTTCGTGCTGATCTCTCCGGAGGAGCTGCGCCTTCCCAGCTATGTGCGTGACGACGTCCTGAAGAAGAAAGGCATCCCCTATGAGGAGGTGGCGAGCCTGGACGACGCCATGCCCAAGCTGGACATCCTCTACATGACCCGCGTGCAGAAGGAGCGTTTTTTCAACGAGGAAGACTATGTGCGCATGAAGGATTTCTATATTCTGGACAATGAAAAGATGAAGGCCGCCAAGCCCGACATGCTGGTGCTGCATCCCCTGCCCCGCGTGAACGAAATCGCGGTGGAAGTGGATTCCGACCCGCGGGCGGCGTACTTCCGCCAGGTACAGTACGGCGTATACATCCGCATGGCATTGATTCTCACATTACTGGAGGTGAAAGTATGTTAAACGTAGGCGAACTGAACGAGGGCTTTGTGCTGGACCACATCCAGGCCGGCAAAAGCATGGACATTTACAAATACCTGAAGCTTGGCCAGCTGGACTGCTGCGTGGCCATCATCAAAAACGCCCGCAGCAGCAAGATGGGCAAGAAGGACATCATCAAGGTGGAGTGCCCTATCGATATGCTGGATCTGGATATGCTGGGCTTTATCGACCACAATATCACGGTCAACATTATCCAGGATTCCAAGATCATCGAGAAGAAAAAGCTGCACCTTCCCAAGGAGATCAAGGATGTGATCAAGTGCAAGAACCCGCGCTGCATCACGTCCATCGAGCAGGGGCTCCCCCATATCTTTGTGCTGACAGACAAAGAGCAGGAGGTCTACCGCTGCAAATACTGCGAAGAGAAGCACAAGTGGTAAGCTGTCATGAGAAAAGCAAACATTCTGGAGGCCGGCGGCATCCTGTCGCTGTCCCTCCTGCTCACCACCTCCCTCTCTGTCTCCAGCTGCCTGCCGGAGATGGCGGAGGAATTCGCCGGTTATTCCCGGTCGTCGCTGGAACTCATGATCTCCGTCCCAGCGTTTGCGATGATGCTTGTGATCGCCTCCACCTCCTTCCTCTCCCGTTTCCTGGGCGAGCGGCTGATGGTGGTGGCTGGGCTGCTGCTCTTTGGCATCGCAGGCATCGTCCCGGTGTTCACCCGTGTATTTGAGATTCTTTTCCTCTCGCGCATCCTCCTGGGCGTGGGAACTGGGCTTGTGAACACCCGGGCAGTGAGCCTGATTGGCGAGCGCTTCACCGGGAGCCTGCGCTCCCGCCTCCAGGGAGTCCGCTGTTCCATGGAAACCCTGGGGCAGGCGTCGCTGACACTCCTGGCCGGACAGCTATTGTGCTTCGGATGGCGGTACGCCTTCCTGATCTATGGAGCGGCGTTTCCCATCCTGGCCATCTACCTGGCCTTTGTCCCCGCAAAGCCGCAGGCCGTATCTGGCGCTGCAGGCACCGGCGCCAGAGAAGGCGGCTCACTCGGAGAAGGGGGCGCATCCGCTTCTGTCTCCAGCCCGGCAGGAAAACCTTCCGCCCCCTTTGCCTCTGGCGCTGCCCGGCGGCGCTTCATCCTGCTCCACGCCCTGCTGGGCGGCCTAGCTGTGTCCTCCAGCGTGTGCATTTCCATCCGGATGGCCAGCTTTGTGGTGGAATCCGGCATCGGGACAGCCACCGACGGCGCCAACATCCTAAGCCTGTCCGTATTTTCCGGCTTCCTGGGCGGGATGGCCTTTGGAAAGCTGCTGAGGCACCTGGGAAGGCTCCTGCTGCCTTCCGCCCTGGCATTGACCGCCCTGGGGCTTACGGCCATCTCCTTTTCCGACGGCCTGGCGGTTCTGGCCATCGGCGCAGCCGTCGCCGGCTTCTTCTGTACCTACTGTATATCCAGTGTCTTCAACGGCCTGGCTGAGCGGCTTCCGGCAGAAGAGCTGGACCCGGCCAACTCTGCGGCCCTGGTGGGATGTAACCTGGGCTCCTTTGCCACGCCGCTCGTCCTGCAGGCGGCCGCCCTGCTGAACAGCACACTCTCCTTCGGCTTCCTGGCCTACGCCGCCTTTCTTCTGGCGGCGGCCCTGGCGGCAGCCGCGTCCATTCTGTACAGAAAAGAGACCCCTCAAGTCCTCCCGTGACTTTCGGGGTCTCTTTCCATATCCAGGATCCGGTCCGCGATCCGCCCGGCCAGGTGCCGGTTGTGGGTAACCGCGATCATTCCCATCCCGCGCTGGGAAACCTCCTCCAACACAACCTTCCAGATCTGGGCCTGGGTAATCCCATCCAGCATCGTGCTGATCTCATCGCAGATGAGATAATCCGCGCCGCTTCCCAGGGCCCGCGCCACGCAGAAGCGCTGCAGTTCGCCGCCGGAGAGCTCCCGGGGAAAGCGCTCCAGCCAGGCAGGCTCAATGCCCAGCGCCTGCAGCAGCTTCCCGTCTGGCTTCCCGCTCTCCTCCAGTACCTTTCCCATCCTCCAGCGCGGGTTGACCGCCTCCTCCGGGTGCTGCCAGATCAGCTGCACCGGACAGAATCCCTTCTTGGGCAGGGGCTTCCCCTCCAGAAGGATCTGACCCCTGTCCGGCTGCCGGTAACCGGCCAGAAGCAGGGCCAGGGTCGTCTTCCCATAGCCGCTGGGCGCAAGGATGGCCAGGCGCTCGCCCCTCTCCACAGACAGGCTCACATGTTCCAGCACCCACGGCCCTCTTTTCCCATATCGAAAAAACACATTCCTCGCCTCAAGCGCCATAGAAACACCTCACCTCCCCGCCGCGCACTTGCCGCACAGGCGGCGTCTTCCTCTCACACTCCTCTGTCCGGCAAGGGCAGCGGGGCGCGAAGAGGCAGCCCACCGGCAGGCTTCCCGCGTAGGGCTGATGCCCCGCCACAGGCTGGAAGCCGTTCTGCGGCAGCGCCCTCCAAAGGGCCTTGGAGTAGGGATGGCGCAGGGCATCCTCCCCCCTCTGAAAATCAGCGGCTGGCGCAGTCTCCACCGTCGTGCCCGCATAGAAGACGGCCACCCGGTCGGCAAACTCCACCGCCAGGTCAATGTCGTGGGTGATCAGTACCACGCCTCTCCCCTCGTCCGCCATCTCCCGGAACATCCGGAGCGCCTCCAGCGCCTGCCCAAGACCCATCCCCGGCGTAGGCTCATCGGCGATGATCAGCTGGGCGTCCGCCAGCAGCGCGGTGGAAACCAGGACACGCCTGGCCATGCCGCCGGACAGCTGGAATGGGTAGAGCTTTTCCGTCTCCTCCGGCAGGCCCAGCCGCCGGAAAATCTGCCTCCGCCTCTCTGTCTGCCTGGGCCTGCGGCTGCCGTCCGCCTGGACACCCACCCGCATCAAAGGATCCAGGAAGGAGACGGACTGGGGTACCAGCGCGATCTCCCTCCCCCGAAGCGCCCTCTGCCGTCCGGGCGTCAGCGCCTCCCCGCGGTACAGCAGCTGCCCCTCCACAGCGGCATTGCCAGGGAGGATGCCCAGCACAGCGGAGGCCAGCACGCTTTTCCCGGAGCCAGAGGCTCCCGCCACAGCCACCACCTCGCCCCGCCGGACCGTCAGGCTCAGATCCGAGATAGCCTTCAGCTCCTCCTGCGCAAATCCGTTTCCATATCTATGGAAGGAAACAGACAAGTTCCTTATTTCCAGCAAAGCCTCCGCTGCCTGGCCCATACAATCCCTCCCTGTCCATGTATTTTTCTTCCCCAGTCTCCTGTTCTCTTCTGTTCTCTTCTGTTCTCTCCGCCTGCCTCTGCTAAGCCGTCCCTATTCCTGCGCGCTGGCAGGATCCAGCAGCCGCTCCAGGCAGCTGCCCAGCTTGTCCGCCAGCAGCACCAGGAGCACCAGCGCCGCTCCAGGCAAAAGGGCCGGCCACCACATCCCGGCTGAGAGATACCGCAGGCTCTCGGACAGGATGATGCCGATGGCCGGCTGTTCCGGCGGCAGCCCGTACCCCAGGAACGAGATGGACGCCTCGTGCAGGATGGCATGGGGAAACGTCAAGACCATCCCCACCAGAAGCTGGGGCAGCAGGTGGGGCAGCAGATGGTGGATAAGGATCCAGCCGCCGGATTTCCCAAGCCTGCGGGACAGCGCCACATAGTGGCAGGCGCGAAGCTTCAGGACCTCCCCTCTCACCAGGCGGGCCAGGCTGCACCAATGGGTGGCGGCAATCCCCGCCAGCAGTCCCAGAAGCCCCCGCCCCAGGGCAAAAGATATCAGAAGCACCAACACGGTGTGGGGGACGCTCATCACCAGATCGGTCAGCCAGCCCACCGCTGCATCCGCAATCTTGGATCCTGAGGCGGCTGCCAGCCCAGCCAGGACGGCGACCCCCGCGCTCACAAGGGAGGCGGCAATCCCCACCGCCATGCTGACCGACAGTCCCTTCAGCGTGCGCCAGAACAGATCCCGGCCCAGGCTGTCCGTCCCGAAAAAATGCTCCAGGGACGGCGGCTGCCCTGCCTGCAAAAAGTTTCCTTCCAGGGCCTCCGCAGGCAGAAAAATCCCCAGCCCATAGGCAACGGCCAGGACAGCGGCGCATACCGCCGCCAGCAGCACAAGCTCCGTCCGCCGGTTCCCGTTCCGCCGCCTCATTCCTGCACCTCCCGGATTTTGGGATCCACAACCCCATACAGCAGGTTGGCTATCAGGTTGCCCACGCACACGAACAGGGCGGAGAAGAGGGTGATGCCCAGCAGCAGCGGCACATCGCCGCCCAGCCCTGCCTCCGCCACGGCGCTTCCAAGCCCCGGATAGCTGAACACCGTCTCCGCCAGCACCGAGCCCCCGAACAGCTCCGAGAAGGAGGCAAAGGCAAGCGACAGCGCCGGGAACAGGACACCCCGCAGCCCATGCCTTCGGAGGATGGCCCACTCCCCCTCTCCCCGGGCCCTGGCGAACAGGACATAGTCGCTCTCCAGCACCTCGATGAGCTTCTGCCGGGTGTGCAGTGCAATATTGGAAAAGGACAGGGCGCTAAGCGTCAGCGCCGGAAGCGCCAGGTGGTACAGCCTCTGTCCCAGGGTGACCTCCCCGCGCAGCGCCCCGATGGGGCTGGAAAAGCCGATGGGGAACCAGCCCAGCCATACAGAGAAGACTAAAAGCAGCACCAGGCCCAGCCAGAAGGCGGGCACAGAGCTCAAGATATAGCACAGGCTTTTCAGCAGCCTGTCCGGCCACCGCCCCCGGTATCTTCCCATCAGGCAGCCCAGCCCGAAGCCCAGGAGGCTGGACAGCGTCCAGGCGGCAGCCATCAGGGCCAGGGAATTGAGGAAACGCTCCCCGATGATGTCCGCCACCGGCCTCCGGTACAGGGAGGACTCCCCCAGGTCGCCGTGAAGGACGCGGGAGAGCCAGTGCAGGTAACGCTCTGCCGGGGGCTCGTCCACCCCCCAGTAGTCTTCAATCTCTTCCCGCTGCTCTGAGGAAACCGCCGTCCCCATATGCAGCACATACTGCTGCACCGGATCCACCGGCGAGGCGGTGACCAGCACAAACGCCACCGCGCTCACCGCCAGCAGCAGCAAAACCATTTTTATACTATAGGCCGCAACTATGCGAGCCAGACGTCCCACAGTACCCTTCATCTTACTCTGTCCAACTCCACTCCTGCAAATTCTGGATCAGTGGAAGCCCGTGCCCGTGGCCGTGAAGTGGCTGGTCGCCGATGGACAGCCCGTCCCGGACGAAGGTCACGTGATCCAGGTTGACAATCCATACCCAGGGGCAGGCTCCCTGCATCCCAGTCCCTTCCGTGCCGTCCCACTGCACTTTTTTCCAGTTCTCATTGGCCTCCTGGGCGGTCAGAGACTCCATCGCAGCCTCCAGGTAGGCGTCCGTCTTCTCGCTCTGGTACCCCTCCGGATTGTAGAAGTCCTCCAAGAAAGCTCCCGCAGAGCGGTACAGATAATAGGTCTCGTTGGGGCTTGAGGAGCCCCAGCCCATCATCACCGCCTCAGAAAACATCCGCCTTGTGATCTCGTCCCAGCTTACGCCCTCCACCTGGATGCGGATACCAATCTCCTGCACCTGCTGGGCGGCCGCCATGGCCACCGCCTGGCGCACCGAGTCGCCTGCCGGGTAGAGACAGGAAAACTCCGCCTTCAGGCCGTCTTTCTCCACGATCCCATCCCCGTCTGTATCCGCCCAGCCGGCATCCGCCAACAGCTGCTTCGCATACTCCACATCCGTCTCGATGGCAGTGTCAGGGCTATTCCAGGGCATCCCGTCATTCTCCGAGTAGGCAGGCCGGCCAAAGCCGTTCAGCACCGTGTCCGCCACCAGCTGGCGGTCGATGGCGTAGGCGACAGCCTGCCGGATCTCCCGGTGACAGGTCACATTGTTGCCGATGGGCGCGCCGTTCTGCGTCGTCTCCCCTGTATCTGGGCTCATAGGCAAGGTGAATCCCCGGTTGTCTGCAGAGGGGATAGCCTCCACGTGGTAGCCCTCCGCCTCTGCTGTCCCCAGGGTCGCTGTGGAATAGGCCACGTCCACCTGCCCCGCCTGCACGGCAGCCAGGGCAGCATCCTCCGACATAAACACGATGGTCACCCGCCGGATAGCAGGCGTCCCGCCGTAGTAGTCCTCGTTAGCCTCGAACACGATCTGCTCCTGCGGCCTCCACTCCACGAACCGGTAAGGCCCGGAGCCGATGGGGCTTCGCCCGTAGTCCTCCCCGTAGGCGTGCTCCGGCACAATGCCCACCGACGCCAGCGTATTCAGGAAAATCGAAGTGGGACGGGTCAGGGTGATCACCACCGTGCGCTCATCCTGCGCCCTGGCGCTCTCCATGTAGGTCAGGTCTACAGAGCCCTGCGCGGCCTTGGCCGTCTCCAGCGTAAAAGCCACGTCCGAGGCCGTCACTTGTTCCCCGTCTGTGAAATAGGCGTCGTCCCGGAGGGTGAAGGTCCAGGTCAAGCCGTCCTCCGAAAGGCTGTAGTCCGCAGCCAGGTCATTTTCAAACGCCAGCTCCGCCGTGTAGCGCACCAGCGTGCTCTGCACGATGGGGGAATTGCCGTGCCCCCACCCCTTGGTGGGATCCAGCGTCTCCGGCTCCTCGCCGATGGCGATCACCACGCTGTCCCTGGCGCCGGCATCCGCACCTTCCCCGTCCGCCGCTGCATGCTGCGCCCCGCCGCCCTCTCCCGTCTTCCCAGCACAGGCGGCCAGCGCCAGGCCTGCCGCTGCCGCCAGCAGCAGCGCTCCGATCCTTCTCCTCTTCATCGCAAGCCCTCTCTGTCCGCCAGCGCCTCCGCCTCGGCCAGGCTGATTCCTTGTTCCTTCGCAATCCGGGCCAGATCCTCATACTCATACTTCCCGCGCCTGACGCCGTAGCCCTCCGACACCTTGCGGCGCACCTCCCCGTAAGGGGTGTCCAGCGTCTCCACACGGCGGTTCAGCACATGGCGGCGGAACCGGTTCTCCCGGACGCCGATGGTGGCTGTGTGGGCAAACATTGCCCGCAGGACGGCCTCCTTCTCCGCCTCCTTGCACATCGCGTGCAGAAGGATGCCCGGACGTCCCTTCTTCATGCCGATGGGCATGGTATACACGTCCAGCGCCCCCGCCTCGAACAGGCGCTCCATGGCAAAACCCACCGCCTCGCCGGTCATATCGTCCACGTTGCAGCAAAGCTCACAGATTTCCTCCGGGGCAGCCTCCGCTTCGCCCAGCATGGCCCGGACACAGTTGGCCGCCTCAAAATCCTTCTTTCCCATGCCATAGCCGATGGCCTGCACCCGCATAGGCGGCATCTGGCCGAACCGGGCGGCAAATATCTTGAGAAGCGCCGCGCCGGTGGGCGTGCACAGCTCCCCCTGGATGCCGGCGCTGTACACCGGCACATCCCGCAGGATCCATGCGGTCGCCGGGGCCGGGACTGGCAGGATGCCATGGGCGCACCGCACCTGGCCGCTCCCCACATGCACCGGCGACACCACCACCTCGTCCGGCGCCAGACGGTCCATCAGCAGGCAGACGGCGGCGATGTCCGCCACGGCGTCCATCGTCCCCACCTCGTGGAAATGGATTTCCTGTACTGGAACCCCGTGGGCGCGGCTCTCCGCCTCCGCGATCAGCCCGTACGCCGCCAGCATTTTCTCCTTCACCCGCTCCGGCAGATGCAGATGCTCCCGCACCAAGTGCTCCATGTCCCGCAGGCTGGCATGGGAATGCCCGTGCGCATGGCCATGTTCGTGGCCGTGAACATGCCCGTGCTCCTGCCC
>CALWMI010000102.1 GCA_944381745.1 uncultured Lachnospiraceae bacterium
CACCGACGCTATGGAAAGGTTCAGTCCACGGAGGAGCGATATGGAGGAAATAAGCCGGACAGCAAAAAAGAAACCGGACAGCCGGATAGGGAAGGGAGAGCCGCGCCCGGGAGCGGCACAGAGGCCGGCCCCGGAGAAGGGGCATCCGGAGAGGAAGCCTGCCCGCAAAAGCCATCCCGGCAACGCGGCCGAGAAGAAGGGGGAGCCGCGCCCGGGAGCGGCGCAGAGGCCGGCCCTGGAGAAGGGGCATCCGGAGAGGAAACCTGCCCGCAAAAGCCGTCCCGGCGATGCGGCAGGGAAGAGGCCTTCCCCGCAGAAGCGCCTTCCGGGCGAGGCTCCCAGGAAGAAGGAGCTTTCTGCGCAGAAGCGGCGTGGGGGGCAGCAGAGGCGCAGGAGACGGCGGATGCAGCCGGTGCAGATGGCCATATTGGTTGTGGCGCTGGTGGTGTTCTGCATATCCGCAGTGGCCCTGATCCGGATTTTTTTGGAATACAAGCAGGGAGAGGACACCTACCAGGAAATTGAGGAACAGTTTGCCGTCCAGGAACTGCCGGAGGCAGAGACGGAGGGCGGAATGGGGGAGGAGGCCGCTGAGGATAGATTTGAGCCTCTCTCCATTGATTTCCAGGCGCTGAGAGCCGTGTACCCGGATGTGTATGGCTGGATTCAGATGCCAGGGCTTGATGTGAGCTACCCGGTGGTGCAGGGGCCAGACAACGATTATTACCTCTACCGCATGGTGGACGGCGCAGAGAACAATGCGGGCTCCATCTTTGTGGAGCAGTCCAACGGGGCAAAGTTCCAGGACGCCAATACCATCCTGTATGGACACAATATGAAGAACGGCTCCATGTTTGGAAAGCTGAAGAAATATGGGGAAGAGGAATTCTACAAAGAGAACCCCAGCTTCTATCTCTACACCGAGGATGGCGCGTGGCAGTATGATATTTTTTCCGTCCGCGTGGTGAGCGCAGTTGGGGGGAGCTACCAGATCTCCTTCGCGGCGGAGGCGGATTTTGAGGCATATATCGACACGGCCATCCGCACCTCCATGTACGACACGGGGATTGTGCCAGGTGCGGGCGACACGCTTGTGACGCTGTCCACCTGTATGAGCAGCGACGAGAACCGGCTGATTGTGCAGGCTGTGAAGGGGCAAGCGGTGCGTTAGGCTGAGAGGATTACGCCGCCGCAGCCGGCGGCAGAAGGGAGGAGCAGAAGATGGAGGAGCGGAAAAAGCTGGAGATGCTGCAGGAGATGGTGGACGCCAGCAGCAAGATTGTGTTTTTTGGCGGAGCCGGCGTGTCCACGGAGAGCGGAATCCCAGATTTTCGCAGTGTGGATGGGCTGTATCATCAGAAATATGCCTATCCGCCGGAGGAGATTTTAAGCCAGACATTTTTCTGGACGAGGCCGGAGGAGTTTTACCGGTTTTACCGGGACAAGATGCTGTACCTGGATGCGGCGCCCAACGCGGCGCACAGGAAGCTGGCGGAGCTGGAGGCGGCGGGGAAGCTGACGGCGGTGGTTACCCAGAATATTGACGGGCTGCACCAGAAGGCAGGGAGCCGGAATGTGCTGGAGCTCCACGGGTCGGTGCTGCGCAATTACTGCACCGACTGCCGCAAGTTCTACGAGGCCAGTTACATAAAGGATACCGAAGGGATCCCCCGCTGCACTTGCGGCGGGATCATCAAGCCGGACGTGGTGCTCTACGAGGAGGAGCTGAACGCAGAGGTGCTTGATCAGGCGCTGGCCTGCATTATGGACGCGGATATGCTGATCATCGGGGGGACTTCCCTGGTGGTGTATCCGGCGGCGGCTTTGGTGGGCTACTATACCGGAGACCGCCTGGCGGTGATCAACAAGACGCCGTCCCCGATGGATCAGAGGGCGAATCTGTGCATACAGGGAAACATTGGGGAAGTGCTGGGAAGCCTGCGGGTTTCCTGAGCGGGCGGACATAGGCCGGCACGGGCCGGCAGGCTGCGCAGGATGCGCGGCAGCAGATGCGACTATAGAGAAGGGGAAATAATAAAAGAGTGCGCGGCAGCGCGCGAGGGGAGAAAGAGGGCATGGATGCAGGAGAATTTACAAGAGCAGGAGTGGAGCAGGAGGCTGCAGGAGATGGTGGACTCCAGCAGCAAAATTGTGTTTTTCGGAGGAGCGGGCGTGTCCACGGAGAGCGGAATCCCAGATTTCCGGAGCCGGGGAGGCCTGTTCAGCCAGAAATATAAATATAAGCCCCAGCGGGTTTTGAGCCGTACTTTCTACAACCGGCACCCAGATATTTTCTATGATTTTTACAGGGAGCGCATGCTGCATCTGGATGCCAAGCCGAACATCGCCCATAAGAAGCTGGCGGAGATGGAGGCGGCAGGGAAATTGACGGCTGTGATCACGCAGAATATTGACGGGCTGCACCAGATGGCCGGGAGCAAGAATGTGCTGGAAATTCACGGCTCCGTACACCGGAATTACTGCCGCATTTGCAGGAAGGAATACGACGCAGCCTTTATGAAGAACAGCCAGGGGGTGCCCCGGTGCACCTGCGGCGGCGAGATCAAGCCGGATGTGGTGCTCTACGAGGAGCGGCTGAAGATGGACCTGATGAGGGAGGCTGAGAGGTATATCCGGGAGGCGGATATGATTATCATCGCAGGGACAAGCCTGGCAGTCTATCCGGCGGCAAAGCTTGTCCGGCACTACAAGGGATTGAAGAGGGTGCTTATCAACCGGGATCCCACCGGTATGGAACAGATTGCCCAGCTGGTCATTCACGACAGCATCGGCAAGGTAATGAGCCAGATCCGGGTGGAGCCTGTGCCGCAGGCGGCAGAGGAGGGAGCGCATGGAAAAGAGAATTTTTGAGGTGGGAGACATTGTGCGGCTGAAAAAGCCTCACCCCTGCGGGAGCAGCGAGTGGGAAATCCTGCGGGTAGGGGCGGACTTCCGGCTGAAATGCCTGGGGTGCGGGCACATGGTCATGGTGCCGCGCACATTGGTGGAGAAAAATGCCCGGGAGCTCAGGAAAAAGGAAGAAAACGCTTGAAACCAGGCGGCATTTATGGTATCATAAATTCTCGTGATATATGAAGCCTGCCCCTTTTGGGCGGGTATCCTTGCTCCCTTCGCGGGAGCCAGAAGACCATAAGGAGGTAAAAGCATGAACAAGTACGAGTTAGCAGTTGTTGTGAATGCAAAAATCGAGGATGAAGCAAGGCTCGCCACCATCGAGAAGGTAAAAGAGTACATCACCCGTTTCGGGGGAACCATTACCAACGTGGACGACTGGGGCAAGAAGAGACTGGCTTACGAGATCCAGAAGATGAGAGAGGGATTCTACTACTTCATCCAGTTCGATGCCGAGGCAACGGCACCGGCTGAAATCGAGAGACACGTTCGCATCATGGAAAACGTCATCAGATACTTATGCGTAAAGCAGGAAGCATAAGCCAGAGGAAGAAAAGAAGGAATCCGAATGAATAAAGTTATTTTGATGGGGCGTCTCACGAGAGACCCCGAAGTCAGATACAGCCAGGGCGAGGGAGGCACTGCAGTAGCAAGGTTTTCCCTGGCCGTAGACCGCCGGTTTAAGAGAGCCGGGGATGCGGAAGCAGACTTTTTTAACTGCACGGCGTTCGGCAGGCAGGCCGAATTTGTAGAGCGCTATCTCAAGAAAGGGACGAAGATGCTCGTGACCGGCAGGATCCAGAACGACAACTATACCAATCGCGAGGGGCAGAGGGTTTACAGCGTCCAGGTGATTGTAGACGAGCTGGAGTTTGCGGAGAGCAAGGCGGCAAGCGCGGAGAACAGCGGTTTTGCAGGCGGTGGCTATCAGGCGGCGGAGCGGCCGTCACCGGCAGCGGCTGTCGGGGATGGCTTCATGAATATCCCGGACGGGATCGACGAGGAGCTGCCATTTAACTAAGACAGGTGTTTCGGAGCTTTTGTAAAAGCTGCGCAATATAGGCGCGGAAGTTTTTGGTTAGGAGGTAAGAATCATGGCATTCAAGAATGATAGAGGCGATTCTCCGATGAAGAGGAGAGGCGGGCGCAGAAGAAAGAAAGTCTGCGTATTCTGCGGCAAAGAGAACAATGAGATCGATTACAAGGACGTGAACAAGCTGAAGAGATACGTGTCCGAGAGGGGCAAGATTCTTCCCAGAAGGATCACGGGCAACTGCGCAAAGCATCAGAGAGCGCTGACCGTAGCGATCAAGCGTGCAAGACATATCGCCCTGATGCCTTACGTTCAGGACTAATGGATCTGGCCGCGTATGAGTAAATGAGTGAAAAGCCTTTAAATGCTGCACCCCCAGTGTTTGAAGGCTTTTTCTGCGCCCGGGAAGTCCGGCGGATCCTTCTGAAACGGTTGCAGCTGGCAATTTGCAGCAGGGGAAAGAGAGGCAGCCTATATAGAGGGAAAGGAAGGGCAGCCTACGCAGAGGGAGAGGAGAGGTAGTCTTTACAGAGGGAAA
Source organism: uncultured Lachnospiraceae bacterium (assembly GCA_944381745.1). Taxonomy (GTDB): domain Bacteria; phylum Bacillota; class Clostridia; order Lachnospirales; family Lachnospiraceae; genus JAGTTR01. The sequence goes on from CALWMI010000102.1 coordinate 4,485, forward strand.
GGAAGGGCAGCCCTGCAGAGGGAGAGGCAGTCTCTACAGAGGGAAAGGAGGGGCAGCCTACGCAGGGCGGGAAGGGCGGGAGCAGAGCCAGCATCCCGGCACATGGCATGCGGCCCGCCTTGTTTTTCTTGTAGCATCTATGGAAAAGTGGTATACTGTTCAGGAGAGTAACGCGGTATTCTGTTTCGAGGGAAGAAGAAATGAAGAAGAAATTAAAGCTGAAAGGACAGCTCCGCTCCTACATGCAGTGGCCGATTCTTTTGACGGCCCTGCTGGCGGCAATGAATATATGGATTTACGTGCTGGACACGAAGATCGGGCTATTGATGAGCGCCTTTATCGCGGTCTATTTTGTGACCATTGTCATACTCTATGTCTACAATAAACCGCTGATCTTAAATGAGCTGATTTCCTTCGCCACCCAGTATGGGCAGGTGCAGAAGAGCTTGCTGAGGGAGCTGGCGGTGCCCTATGCCTTGCTGGATGACAACGGCAAGATCATCTGGAAGAATCAGGCATTTGTGGAGGCAGTGGGTGCGGAGGGAGCCAAGAAGAAGTCTGTGTTCGGCCTCCTGCCGGATATCCACAAGGAGGATATGCCGGAGGACGGCGGGATTCACACCTTCCACATCCAGTACAGCGAGAAGGATTACCGGGTGGAGATGCGCAAGGTGGATCTGGAGGGCATGCTGGAGGACAATGGCCTGGTGGACACCAGAGGATACGACGGCTATCTGGTGGCGCTGTATCTGTTCGATGAGACAGAGCTCAAGGAGGCCAGGCGGGAGAGCCGCGATGAGCGGATGGTCTGCGGGCTGATCTATATGGACAATTTTGACGAAGCGCTGGAAAGCGTGGAGGAGGTGCGCCAATCGCTGCTGGGCGCGTTGATCGAGCGTAAGATTAACAAGTATATCAATTCGGTGGACGGCATTGTCAAAAAGCTGGAGAAGGACAAATATTTTGTCGCCTTCAAGTACAAATACCTGGCTCAGCTGAAGGCGAACCGCTTTGACATTATGAGCGATGTGAAGACGGTGAATATCGGGAACGATATGCCGATTACCCTGAGCATCGGTATCGGGATCGGCGGAGCAACCTATGTGCAGAATTACGAGTATGCCAGGACCGCCATCGACCTGGCTCTGGGAAGGGGCGGCGACCAGGCCGTCCTCAAGGAGGGATCCCAGATTTCCTACTACGGCGGCAAGAGCAATTATGTGGAGAAGAGTACCCGCGTGAAGGCCCGCGTGAAGGCGCAGGCCCTCCGGGAGATCATCCAGACGAAAGACCGGGTGATCGTCATGGGGCATAAGCTCTCCGACGTGGACGCTTTCGGGGCGGCTGTGGGTATCTACCGGGCGGCGGCCTTCCTCAATAAGAAGGTGAACATCGTCCTCAATGAGATCACCACATCCCTGCAGCCGCTGGTGGACTGCTTTACCGGCAATCCGGAGTACCCGGAGGATTTGATTGTGCGCAGCGCCCAGGCGCTGGAGAAGGCCGACAATAACACGGTGGTGGTGGTGGTGGACACGAACCGGCCCAGCATCACAGAGTGCCAGGAGCTTTTGACAAAATGCAGGACGATTGTGCTGCTGGACCACCACCGCAGGGGAAGCGAAGTGATCGACAATGCCACGCTGTCCTATGTGGAGCCCTACGCCTCATCCTCCTGTGAGATGGTGGCAGAGGTGCTGCAGTACTTTGACGACGGCCTGAAGATCCGGCCCCTGGAGGCGGACAGCCTGTATGCGGGGATTATGATTGACACGGACAACTTTATGAACAAGACAGGGGTGCGCACCTTTGAGGCGGCGGCTTTCCTGAAGCGCAACGGGGCAGATATCACGAGAATCCGTAAAATGTTCCGTGACAACATGAAGGAGTACAAGGCCAGGGCGGAGGTGGTCCGCAGGGCGCAGCTGTACCGGGAGGTATTTGCCATTTCTGAGTGCGACGGAGAAGGGCTGCAGAGCCCGACTATCATAGGCGCTCAGGCGGCCAACGAGCTGCTGAATATTGTGGGGGTGAAGGCGTCGTTTGTGCTGACCTCCTACAAGGATACCGTCTATATGAGCGCGAGGTCCATCGATGAGATCAATGTGCAGATCATCATGGAGCGCCTGGGCGGCGGCGGCCATATGACCATTGCTGGAGCACAGCTCAAGGGCGTCGCGCTGGCGGAAGCCTACGAGATGCTGAAGAATACACTGGACAAGATGTTAGAAGAAGGAGCGTTGTAAGAGATGAAGATTATACTGCTGGAAGATGTAAAATCCCTGGGGAAGAAGGGCGAGCTGGTCAATGTCAATGACGGGTATGCGCGGAATTTTATTCTCCCCAAGAAGCTTGGCGTGGAGGCCAACAGCAAAAATATGAACGATCTGAAGCTGCAGAAGGCGCATGAGGCGAAGGTGGCCCAGGAGCAGTATGAGGCGGCGAAGGAGCTGGGAGCCAAGGTGGCGGCCAGCCAGGTGAAGATCCCCATCAAGACGGGGGAGGGCGGCAAGATATTCGGCTCCGTGGCGTCCAAGGAGATCGCCCAGGCCGTGTTGGAGCAGACAGGATTGGATATCGACAAGAAGAAGCTGCAGCTGCCCAGCCCGCTGAAGACGCTGGGCACACATATGGTGCCGGTGAGGCTGCATCCGAAGGTGACAGTGGAGCTGAAGGTGGTAGTGACGGAGGCCTGACAGGCTGCCGGGCCGGCTGGTGCAGCGGCGGCTTGGCTTGAGGAACGGCTGCGGCAGCGCAGCCAACTGGACAGGAGGCACAGATGGAAGAGGCTATCATCAAGCGAGTGATGCCCCACAGCCTGGAAGCGGAGCGCTCGGTGACCGGCGCAATGCTGATGGACCGAGAGGCGATCATGGCTGCTTCGGAGATACTGACGGGAGAAGATTTTTATACAAAACAGTACGGAGTCATTTTTGACGCTATGGTGGAGCTCTTCAACGAGGGAAGCCCGGTGGATCTGATCACTTTGCAGGAGCGCCTGCGGGAGAAGGATGTGCCGCCGGAGATCAGCCGCCTGGAGTTTGTGAGGGAGCTGATGGACTCCGCCACCATATCGGCCAATGTGAAATCCTACGCGCAGATTGTCCGCGAGAAGGCAATTTTGCGCAGGCTGATCCGCCTGACGGAGGAGATTTCCAACGTGTGCTACGGTGGAAAGGAGCGCCTGGAGGACGTGCTGGAGATGACGGAGCGCAAGGTGTTCGACCTGGTGTCCAAGGGGGATACTGGAGACTTTACGCCGATCCGCCAGATTGTGATCAAGGCGCTGGATAAGATTGAGGCGGCTTCCCGCACAAAGGGAAATGTCACCGGGATCGCCACCGGATTTATCGATCTGGACTACCGGACCGCCGGCCTGCAGCCGTCGGACTTGATCCTGATAGCGGCCCGCCCTTCCATGGGCAAGACGGCTTTTGTGCTGAATATTGCCCAGTATGTGGCCTTCCGCAGCAATATCACCACAGCGGTGTTCAGCTTGGAGATGTCGAAGGAGCAGCTGGTCAACCGGCTTTTATCCCTGGAATCCCACGTGGATTCCCAGGCGATCCGCACGGGCAGCCTGGAGGACGCAGACTGGGAGAAGCTGATAGAGGGAGCTGGGATTATCGGCAAGTCCAACCTGATCATCGACGACGTCCCGGGCATCTCCATCGCGGAGCTGCGCTCCAAGTGCAGAAAGTACAAATTGGAGCACAACCTGGGCCTGGTGATCATCGATTACCTGCAGCTGATGTCTGGCCAGGGGCGGGCTTCTGACTCCCGCCAGCAGGAGATATCCGATATTTCCCGGTCGCTGAAGGCACTGGCGAGAGAGCTGAACATCCCCGTGGTTGCGCTGTCCCAGCTAAGCCGCGCGGTGGAGCAGCGGCCGGATAAGCGCCCGATGCTGTCAGACCTGCGCGAATCAGGGGCGATCGAGCAGGACGCCGACGTGGTGATGTTCATCTATCGTGATGAGTACTATAATAAGGACTCCGAGAAGAGGGGAATTGCGGAGATTATCATCGCCAAGCAGAGGAACGGCCCAGTGGGGACGGTGGAGCTGGCGTGGCTGCCCCAGTATACAAAATTTGCCAATCCGGAGAGGTAACTGTGAGAGCGGAATGGCGGCATAGAGAGAATGGGCAGGGCGGAGAGCACCGGGAGAAGATTCCGGGATCTCCGCCCTTGTTTTGTTGGGGGGGGCAAATTGGAAGACAACTATTGGTTGTTTGCGCGATTTGACAATGGAGAGCTGATTAATCCGGTTTATTTTAAGGCTGTAAAAGTAGACGGCTTTACAGTGGTATGGACAAACGGCCAAGATATTTGCCCGGATGAGTGATACAACTCCAGCCTCCCCATCTCCCGCCCCTGTCATCTCCTGTCGAACGAAAATTGGAAAAAGCTGGAAAGTTTTATTGCCTCCGCTTTCCTCCTGGAGTATAATGGCTGTAGAAAATTGAATATTCAGGAGGAGAAGTCATGGGTGAAATTCGGTATATGATTTCAGAGACGGCCAGGAAGGTGGACGTGGAGGCACACGTGCTGCGCTACTGGGAGGAGGAGCTGGAGCTTCCCATCGACAGGAATGAGATGGGCCACCGGTATTATACAGAAGATGACATCACACTCTTTAAGAATATCAAGGAACTGAAGGAACAGGGCTTTCAGCTGAAGGCGATCAAAATGCTGCTTCCGGAGCTGAGGAGCTATAAGGGAGGAAATATGGACAAGCTCCTCAAGCAGCGGGAGAAGTGGAACGAGGCCGCATTGCGGCAGGAGACAGCGGCGGCAGACGGCAAAGCCGCCGCGCAGGAGAAGGCGGAGGAGCAGACGCACTGCGGGGTCGAGGAGAGAAGACACGAGGGGAAGCCGGTGATCGAGGCGGTTCTGCAGCCGGAGGAGGCACGGGAAGAGACAGCAGTTGCCGGGCCAGCGGCGGACGGAATGCTGGCTCACGGGGGGACAAGGATGGAGCAGTTCCAGGCGATCCTGGGAGACATTATCCTGCAGGCGCTGCGAGATAACAACCAGGAGCTGAGCAAGGGCATCAGCGAGAGGGTCAGCGACAACGTGCTCAAGGAGATGGACTACCTGATGCGGGTGCAGGAGGAGCGGGAGGAAGAACGGTTCAAGAAGCTGGATGAGTCGATCCGCCTGACCCAGCGCTCCCGAAGGGAGGCCGCCGCCGCCCGGGTGGAGGAGAAACGCCTGAAGAAGCTGCAGAAGAAGCAGAAGAAGAGGTGGGGGCTTTTCCGCAGGGAAATTTCACAGAAAAGTTGACAGAACCGGGAAAGTATGGTAGAGTAAATAAAAATTTTATTATGATAAACCGTTGAAGTGGAGATCAAAGCAGTTGTGCGCGCACAGAGAGTCCGGGCAGGTGAGAGCCGGGCGGAGATGCAGGCTGCCAAATGGGCTACGGAGGGCGCGGGGAACGGCTGAGGCTCAGTATTCCGCGACGTGGGGGCATACGTCAGTTGCCGGAGATATGCAGGTATCTCGCTGAGGGCACAGGTCATGCTGTGAATCAAGGTGGCACCGCGGGGAACATATACCCGTCCTTGACAGGAAGGATATTCTGTCTTGGGCGGGTTTTTTGTGCGAAGCGGCCATCATGCTTGCATGAATGGACATTTGCCAGCGCCGCAGGGACAGGAGGGACATCGGAAAGGAGAGAAAATCGATGATCAGAGAGGCGATTATCAAGCTGGCCAGCAAGCAAAATCTTACCTACCAGGAAGCGGAGGCAGTGATGAATGAGATTATGGACGGCAGGACGAGCCAGGTGCAGACGGCGGCATATCTCACGGCGCTGGCCCAAAAAGGGGAGACGATCGACGAGATCACCGCTTCTGCGGCAGGGATGCGGGCGCACTGCGTCAAGCTTCTGCATGATATGGATGTGCTGGAAATCGTGGGGACGGGAGGCGACGGGGCGAATTCCTTCAATATTTCCACCACAGCAGCCCTGGTGACGGCAGCTGGCGGCGTGCCGGTGGCCAAGCACGGCAACCGGGCGGCCAGCTCTAAGAGCGGGGCTGCGGACGTGCTGGAGGCGCTGGGGGTGGACATTTCCATTCCGCCGGAGAGAAGCACGGAAATCCTTAAAAGGATTGGCATCTGTTTTTTGTACGCGCAGAATTATCATATCGCGATGAAATATGTGGCGCCGGTGCGCAAGGAGCTGGCGATCCGGACCGTGTTCAATATCCTGGGGCCGCTGACCAATCCGGCAGGGGCCAACATGGAGCTGATGGGCGTCTACGAGGAGGCGCTGGTAGAGCCGCTGGCTCAGGTTATGGGGAAGCTGGGTGTGAGAAGAGGGATGGTGGTTTACGGGCGGGATAAGCTGGACGAGATTTCCATGTCCGCCCCCACCGCTGTCTGCGAGATCCGGGACGGCTGGTTTCAGTCTTATGAGCTGACGCCGGGGCAGTTTGGCTATGAGAGATGCGGGAAGGCAGAACTTACAGGAGGGACGCCGGAGGAAAATGCCTGTATAACGAGAAGAATCCTGGAGGGACAGGAGAGAGGGGCCAAGAGGCAGGCTGTCTGCCTGAACGCAGGGGCGGCGCTGTATATCGGCGGGAAGGCGCAGGCCATCGCGGCAGGCGTAAAGCTGGCAGAGGAACTGATTGATTCTGGGGCAGCGGCGAAAAAGCTGGAAGAATTTATCCGGGAAAGCAGCCGGTAGACAGACAGCTTTAGGCGGGAGGATACAGCCTATGAATATTTTAGAAGTCATTGCCGTCCGGACAAAGGAGCGGGTGGAGGAAGAGAAGCGGGCCAGGCCGCTGGCAGAGGTGCGAAGAGAGGCGGAGAGGCTGGCTGCTGCTAGGGGGAACGGCGGAGGGAAGGCTGGAGACGGTTCTGGCAGGCTGCCATTTGAGGCGGCCCTTGCCAGAGAAGGCCCAAATCCTGATATGGCGTTTATCTGCGAGGTAAAGCGGGCGTCGCCCACAAAAGGGATGATTGCCCCAAAGTTCCCTTATCTGGAGATTGCGAGGGAGTACGAGGAGGCCGGGGCGGCGGCGGTATCCTGCCTGACAGAGCCCTATTGGTTCAAGGGCAGCAGCCGCTATCTGCAGGAAATTGCGCAGGCGGTGAGGCTGCCGGTGCTGCGCAAGGATTTTGTCGTGGACGACTATATGATCTACGAGGCGAGGGGGCTGGGGGCTTCGGCGGTGCTATTGATCTGTGCGATCCTAGAGCCCGAGCAGCTGAGGGCTTACCTGCAGCTTTGCCGGGAGCTGGGCCTGTCTGCCCTCGTGGAGGTGCGGACGGAGGCAGAGGCTGCGGAGGCGGTAGAGGCAGAGGCCAGGGTGATCGGCGTAAACAACCGGGATCTGCGGACGTTTGAAGTGGATTTGGAGACAAGCCTGCGGCTGCGGCGGCTTGTCCCGCCGGAAATACTTTTTGTGTCAGAGAGCGGGATACGGAACGCCGGGGATATCCGCCGTCTCCAGGAAGCGGGAACCGACGCGGTGCTGATCGGAGAGACGCTTATGCGGGCAGCAGATAAGAAAGGGATGCTGGAGGAGCTGCGGGCAGGGGCGCTGCGGAGGGAGCCGGCATGGCAGAGATGAACATGTGCGGCGTGACAGAGATGAACATAAGCGGCGTGACAGAGATGAACATAAGCGGCATGGCAAAGATGAACATGTGCGGCCTGACAAAGATTAAAATATGCGGCCTGACACGGGCGGAGGAGATCGCCTACGTGAACGAGGCGAGACCGGATTACTGCGGTTTTGTCATCGATGTGCCCTGGAGCCGGAGAAGCGTATCCCCAGGGCAGGCGCGGGCGCTTGCAGGCCAGCTGGCGGAAGGGATCATCCCAGTGGGCGTTTTCGCAGACGCGCAGCTGGAGGAGGTGGCGGCGCTCTTGGAGACGGGAGCCATAGGGATGGCCCAGCTCCACGGAAGAGAGAGCCAGGAATATATCGCCCGCCTGCGGGAGCTGACCAGCCGCCCGCTGATACAGGCGTTTCGCATTGGGACAGAGGAAGACGCGGCTGCGGCCCAGGCAAGCGCGGCGGATTATGTGCTGCTGGACGCGGGAGCTGGGGGCGGGAGGGTGTTTGACTGGAGGCTGGCGGAGACAGTCTGCCGCCCGTTTTTCCTGGCGGGAGGGCTGGGGCCGGCCAATGTGGGGGATGCCATTGCGGCAGCGCGGCCCTTTGCCGTGGATATGAGCAGCGGCGTGGAGACAAATGGCCGTAAGGACAGACAGAAAATTTTGGCTGCGGTGGCGGCGGCCAGGGGCCAAACATGCGGAGAAAACAGGTAGGAGGAATCACAGTATGTCAGAAGGAAGGTTCGGCATTCACGGAGGCAGGTATATCCCAGAGACGCTGATGAATGCCGTGATTGAGCTGGAAGAAGCTTATAATCACTATAGAGAGGATCCAGAATTTCGCAGGGAGCTTCAGGAGCTTTTGAACGATTATGCCGGCCGCCCATCCAGGCTCTATTATGCGAAGCGGATGACAGAAGATCTGGGAGGGGCGAAAATTTATCTCAAGCGGGAAGATTTGAACCACACCGGCGCCCACAAGATCAACAATGTGCTGGGGCAGATGCTCCTGGCGAAGAAGATGGGGAAGACCCGTGTGATCGCCGAGACAGGAGCTGGGCAGCATGGGGTGGCCACCGCTACGGTGGCGGCGCTGATGGATATGGAGTGCGAGATCTTCATGGGCGAGGAGGATACGAGACGGCAGGCGCTGAATGTGTACCGGATGCGCCTGCTGGGGGCAAAGGTGCACCCCGTGACGTCTGGGACGGCCACGCTGAAGGACGCGGTATCCGAGACGATGCGGGAGTGGACAAGGCGGCTTAGCGACACCCACTATGTCCTGGGCTCCTGCATGGGCCCGCACCCATTCCCCACCATTGTGAGGGACTTCCAGGCGGTGATTTCCCGGGAGGTAAAGGAGCAGATGCTGCAGCGGGAGGGACGCCTTCCAGACGCAGTGCTGGCCTGCGTGGGAGGAGGCTCCAATGCGATTGGGAGCTTCTATCACTTTATCGGGGATCCCAGCGTGCGGCTGATCGGCTGCGAGGCGGCAGGCAGGGGAATTGACACGGCGGAGACAGCGGCCACGATTTCCACGGGCCACCTAGGGATTTTCCACGGGATGAAGAGCTATTTCTGCCAAGATGAGTATGGGCAGATCGCGCCGGTGTATTCCATATCGGCGGGTCTGGACTACCCGGGCGTGGGGCCGGAGCACGCCAACCTGTACGATACCGGGCGGGCAGAATACGTGGCGGTGACCGATGAGGAGGCGGTGGACGCCTTCGAGTACCTGTCCCGCAAGGAGGGCATTATCCCGGCCATTGAATCGGCCCACGCGGTAGCCTACGCCAGGAAGCTGGCGCCCACGATGAAAAAAGACCAGATTATGGTGGTGACCCTGTCCGGACGGGGCGATAAGGACTGTGCGGCGATTGCCCGCTATCGGGGGGAGGATATCTATGAATAAGATCAGGAAAGCATTTGAAAACGGAAAGGCCTTCATCCCTTTTGTCACATGCGGGGATCCATCCCTGGCTGTGACGGAGAAGCTTGTATACGCCATGGAGCGGGCAGGGGCAGACTTGATCGAGCTGGGGATCCCCTTCTCAGATCCCACCGCGGAGGGGCCGGTGATCCAGGCGGCCAGCATGCGTGCTCTGGCTGGGGAGGTGACCACAGACAAGATCTTTGATATGGTGGGGAGAATCCGCAGGAACAGCCAGATTCCCCTGGCCTTTATGACCTATGCCAATGTGGTCTTTTCCTACGGGATAGAGCGTTTTGCCGGCAAAGCTGCCGCCTGCGGGATCGACGCAGTGATCCTGCCAGATGTGCCCTATGAGGAGAAAGAGGAGTTTTCATCGGTGTTCCGGCAGTATGGCATTGCGATGATCTCTCTCATCGCCCCCACCTCCCAGGAGCGGATCCGCATGATTGCACGGGAGGCAGAGGGCTTTGTCTACTGCGTATCCTCCATGGGCGTGACCGGCGTGAGGGACAGGATCACGGCGGATGTGGAGGAGATGGTGGGGCAGGTGAAGGAAGAGCAGGAGATTCCCTGTGCTGTCGGCTTTGGCATCTCCTCGCCGGAGCAGGCTGCACAGATCGCGCAGAAAGCCGACGGAGTGATCGTGGGAAGCGCGATTGTCAAGCTGTGCGGCACATATGGGGCAGAATGCGTGCCCTATGTGGAACGGTATGTGCGGCAGATGAAGGAGGCGGTGCTGGCAGCCCAGGGACAGGAGATCTGAGGGCGCGGAGGCACTTGCTGGCTGATCGAGAAAATAAATACCGCCCGGCTTCCCCTTGCAGGCAAGTCGGGCGGTATTTACTTTATTAGGAAACTCCCGTAGAATTCGACTAATAAATGCGGACAGGATTACTCCTGCTCAATAGCGCCAGTCGGGCAGGAACCAGCACAAGCGCCGCAGTCGATGCAGGAACTAGCATCGATTACAAAGATTCCGTCTCCCTGGGAAATGGCTCCAACAGGACATTCGGACTCGCAAGCTCCGCAGCTTACGCAAGTGTCGTTGATTACGTATGCCATGATAAACTCCTCCTTAAAAATGAGATGCAAAATATTGATTGTATGGGTCGCCCCATACTCTAATCTATTTTAATATAAAGCAATAGATTATACAAGTGTAAAATCTTTTAATTTATGAGAATTTTGTTACTATTCACAGCCGATTCATACCTGGCAGCAGATGTGTCGTGCTGGCACGTAAGCATCTGCTGCCAGGTATGAATCAGGACTGTGAAGCAGTCACCCTGCCCACATAAGCAGTCTTAGCTCCGTAAGGAGCGGGACTGGAGCCTCGTAAAGAGGCGACGAGTGCGCATGTGGGTGGGGTGGCTGTGAATAGTAACAGAATTTTTGCGCGCAGCGAAAGATGTTTTCAGGACTTTTTCACAGCTGCCGCAAGCTCTCTGCGGCGGTCTTTGAACCCCTTGATGATTTCCGCGCGGAGCGCGGGAACCCGGTCCTTCGGCATAGCCTCCACGCCCTCCAGCGGATACTGGATGCCCAGCTTCTCATACTTGGGCAGACCGAGGGTGTGGTAGGGAAGGACATCCAGCGCCTTCAGGTTTTTCAGCTCTCCAATGAAGTACCCCAGCCGGTACAGAGACTCCGGGTCGTCGGTGACGCCGGGCACAACCACGTGGCGGATCCACAGATCCAGGGGCTTGTCCGACAGGTACCGGGCAAAGGCCAGGATCTCATCGTTGGGCTGGCCAGTCAGCTCCAGGTGCTTCTGGGGATCGATGTGCTTGATATCCAGCATGACCAGGTCTGTGGAAGCCAACAGACGGTCGATCTTCGTGAGGTAGGACGGCTTCGTGTGGAAGCCGATGCCGGATGTGTCCAGGCAAGTGTGGATACCCTCTGCCTTGGCCTTCTCAAACAGCTCGGTGACGAATTCTTTCTGCATCAGGGGTTCTCCGCCAGTGACGGTGATGCCGCCGCTTGCGTAGAAAGGGCGGTTGCGGTCATAAGCCTCCAGAATTTCATCGGTATCGAGTATCTGCCCCACATTCATCGGCCAGGTGTCCGGGTTGTGGCAGTATTTGCAGCGCATCGGGCATCCCTGGGTGAAAACGACATAGCGGATGCCGGGGCCGTCTACGGTGCCGAAGCTTTCCTGGGAATGTATATAACCTTTCATTGCAAGAACTCCTTTCCAGTAGAAAAATTCGATGACAATCCCTGTAGAAAAACGGAGAAGAAGCACGCTTCTTCTCCGTCTCGCAAATATCCGCCTGGGTTACATGGACTCGTGCATAGTCCTGCTGATAACCTCGTCCTGCTGCTCCTTGGTCAGCTTGATGAAGTTCACGGCGTAGCCGGATACGCGGATGGTCAGCTGCGGGTAATTCTCCGGGTGAGCCTGCGCGTCCAGCAGAGTCTCTCTGTTGAGGACGTTGACATTCAGATGATGTCCGCCCTTGGTTGCATAGCCGTCTAATAAACCTACTAAGTTGTCAATCTGAGCCTGTGTTGCTGCCATAATAAATTCCTCCTTCTAAAATAGTGAAACCTGTTCAGTCCAGATGGTCCACATCTAGACCCTCGTCGATGCCGTCGTGGAGGGTTGGCACGCTGCACGCAAGGTTGCCCTTGGCGCAGTCGATGCAGCCCATGGTATCGACGGACTTCTCAACCTCGCCGCCATCCTGGCGGTTGACCTCCACATTCAGGTGGCCGACCCCCTTCGCCACGGAAGAGTCCAGGAAAGCAACGATATCATCTAACATTTTATCCGTGCTGATGCTTGCCATACCATCAATCCCTGTCTAAGCCCAGATCCACATCCAGGTCGCCGGCGATGATCTTGTCGTCCTTGCCCAGCGCGCCGGGGATGATGGAGAAGGTATTGGAGATACCATCCTGGGAATCCATGAACGGAAGTTTGGCAACCGAGGACAGGGAAGCGATCGCACCGTGGCTGTCGCGGCCGTGCATCGGGTTGGCTCCCGGAGCTAGAGGCTGGCGGTAACGTCTTCCGTCCGGAGTGTTGCCGGTGTTCTTGCCATATACGACGTTGGAGGTAATGGTGAGGACGGACATGCTCGGGAAGCCGTTCCTGTATACATGGTTCCTTCTGATCATGTTCATGAAGGTGGATACAAGCGTCTTCGCAATGTCGTCGGCGCGGTCATCATCATTGCCGTATTTCGGGAAGTCTCCCTCGGTGATGTAGTCGGTTACCAGGCCGTCCTCATCGCGCACAACTTTTACCTTGGCGTATTTGATGGCGGACAGGGAGTCCGTCACACAGGACAGGCCGGCGATACCGGTGGCGAAATACCTTCTCACCTCTTTGTCGTGCAGAGACATCTGCAGTCTCTCGTAGCAGTATTTGTCATGCATATAGTGGATGATGTTCAGGGCGTTGACATAGACGCCAGCCAGCCACTCCATCATATCCACATACTTGGACCACACATCGTCGAAATCCAGGTACTCGCCCTCTACCGGACGGAACTTCGGTCCGACCTGCTTCTTCGTAACCTCGTCCACGCCGCCGTTGATCGCGTAGAGCAGGCACTTGGCCAGGTTCGCGCGGGCTCCGAAGAACTGCATCTCCTTGCCGATCCGCATGGAGGATACGCAGCAGGCAATGCCGTAGTCGTCGCCGTGGGTCACTCTCATCAGGTCGTCATTCTCGTACTGGATGGAAGACGTGTTGATGGACATCTTCGCGCAGTACTTCTTGAAGTTGATCGGAAGCCTGGTGGACCACAGGACGGTCAGGTTCGGCTCCGGTGCAGGCCCTAAGTTGGTCAGGGTGTGCAGGTAACGGAAGGACATCTTCGTCACCATGTGACGCCCGTCAATGCCTACGCCGCCGATGGACTCGGTTACCCATACCGGGTCGCCGGAGAACAGCTGATTGTACTCAGGCGTGCGGGCAAACTTGATCAGACGCAGCTTCATGATGAAGTGGTCGATGAACTCCTGGATCTGCTCCTCAGTGAAGACGCCGTTCTTCAGGTCTCTCTGGGCGTAGCAGTCGAGGAAGGTGGAGGTGCGTCCCAGGGACATTGCCGCGCCGTTCTGCTCCTTCACAGCTGCCAGGTATCCGAAGTACAGGGCCTGGATAGCCTCCTGCACGTTGGTGGCCGGCTTGCGGATGTCGATGCCGTAGATGTCGCCCAGCTTAGCCAGCTCCTTCAGGGCTTTGATCTGCTCGGACAGCTCCTCGCGGTCGCGGATGTTGTCTGCGGTCATGATCTTGGAAGTGGAATCCTTCTGCTCGATCTTGTCCTCGATCAGGCGGTCCACTCCGTAGAGGGCCACGCGGCGGTAGTCGCCGATGATACGGCCGCGGCCGTAAGCGTCCGGAAGGCCGGTGATGATATGGTTGGAACGGCAGTTCCGCATCTCCTCTGTATAGGCGTCGAATACGCCGGCGTTATGTGTCTTTCTATGAATGGTGAAGAACTCCACGACTTCCGGATCCAGCTCGTATCCGTTGTCCTCGCAGGCCTTCATAGCCATACGGATTCCGCCGTAAGGCATCATCGCGCGCTTGAAGGGCTTGTCAGTCTGGAAGCCGACAATCTTCTCCTTGCTCTTGTCAAGGTATCCAGCGGCATGGGATGTAATGGTGGAGACAACCTTGGTGTCCATATCCAGGACGCCGCCTGCCTCGCGCTCTTTCTTGGACAGGTCAAGAACCATGTCCCACAGATCCTTGGTATCCTGTGTCGGGGCAGCCAGGAAGGACTCGTCCCCATCGTAGGGCTCATAGTTCTTCTGGATGAAGTCCCTGACATTTACCTCTGTCTCCCAGGCGCCGCCCACAAAATCTTTCCACTCTGGTCTCATTTTGCAAAAAACCTCCTAAATCATAAATTCATTCCTAGTTCCAATAGTTTCTAAATTGCTAATCCTGTGTAAATCATTATAAGTGAACGCGGCGAAAAACGTCAAGGGATGGGATGTATTTTTTGACGTACAAACCCGCATGTTTCCGAAAAAAAACATCATTTTGAGACACGCGGATATTGCGGGAAAATACCCCTGCAAGGGCGAGGCAAAATTTGCCGGGAGGAGGGCATAAAATTTACCGGAAAGCACCTTGTCTGCCGCGGGGAAACGTATTATAATAAAGTCCAGCGCCGCAGCGCACAGGCGGCGCTGTCCGCAGGACAGGAAATAGAGAAAAGGAGGACAAAGCAATGGCTCAAGTAACGAAGGATACCATGATCGGCGAACTGTTGAGGATAGATATGGGTGTCGCACCGATTCTTATGAACATCGGGATGCACTGCCTGGGCTGCCCGGCGTCTCAGGGCGAGACGATCGAGGAGGCTGCCATGGTGCATGGGATCGATCCCGGAGCCCTGGTGGACGAGATCAACAATTTCCTTGAGGGCAAGAATTGACCCTCCAGGGACCGGAGCCCCGTCCAGGGGCATAGCAGGAGACAGATTGCAGATTATAGAGAAGCCCCCGGCCGCAATGCCGGGGGCTTCCTGTAATTATACCATAGCTAATTTCGCAATGACATCCGATGCGATGATCTTCTCAAAATGTTCCTCCAGGTACTCTGGAGAAAGGGGTGTCTGCCTGCTTCCTGTCCCGTATTCGGAGAGAATGTTGCAGGCTTTGTTGAAATTCTCCAGGGTGTCGCTGTCGCGTCCAACCCGGAGCAGATAAGTCCCCTCAGCGGTATCCTTGTAGAGCGTGCTGGAGCCCTTGAAAAACGGGGCCAGCACATGGGAGGCGTCAATGGCAAAATCCAGGCTGCGGAAGATGAAGCTGCGGGCAAGCTCCTCCGGCGCTGCGGCCGGGGAGGCGGCATCTTCACCGGAAGCCTGGGAGCCTGCGGCGGAGGCGGCCTCCGTCTCCTCCTCCTTCGGCTGGGGGCGGAACATGTCAAGGATCTCGTCGGCGCGCTCAGCCAGCGAGCTGCCCAGGCCGAAAATTTCCTCCATCTCATTCTGCATGTCGGGGGCGAACTTTGAGAACCGGGTATCCAGCTCCTCCGGATCCTCCACCTTGGTGACAATCAGGATGACGGTTTCCCGGGAGACCGGGATTGCTTCTATCATTAAAGGGATGTCCTCTGCCTCAAAGCCAAACTGGGAGAACGCCAGCTGCATCATGTCGCGGAACAAAAGCTTTGCCTTCTCGGTGCCGTAGGCCAGTTCGCTGAGCTTGATGTGCCGGTTCTCCAGATCCTCCTTCGTCAAGGTACATTTGATCTGGTTATCATTTACTTTCTCAATTTTCATAAATATCACATCCTTCAATAAAGAATACGCCAAGAGCGCGCGGTGATAACGTGGGTGGGCTCCTTTCTGCCGCCCGGCGGTTAAAAGCCGATGAAACTGCATATTCTTGTGCCTATAGTATAAACAAAAACGGGAGGGATGTAAAGATTTACGAAGCCGAATAATTTGCCAAATCCGTGAATTTTTTGTGAAGGTTCCATAAAAAAAACGGCTCCCCGCGAAGGTAAATTTTTTAAAAAAGGCTTGTGCTTGCGCAACATATTGATTATAATATAAGCGAAGGGCGGCGGGCAGGCGCCGGAGGGAGGGGAGAGCTGGCGGGCCCGGACGGTATGCAGGCGGAGCCGCAGGGCGGCCGCCGGTACTTTTTTACATGCAGGTTTCTATACTGGTTGTTATAGTCTATGCAGTCTATGCAGAATCGTTTCGGCTCCGGTCGGAGCCAGTTATTCCACCAGACAGAGATGTACAGGAGAACTCTTGCCCGCAGGGCGGGATTGCCTGTGAGGAGGAACGCCTTCTCGCGGCCGCCGGGGGAAGGGGGAAGGGACGCCTTGTGCGCCCATGGACGCCGTCCTTTGCAGCTTGTCCAGCTTTTGTATCATATATCACGGGATGCCGGGAGTTCTTACCTCCCTGGCCGGAACAGCTGGCGGAACACGAGGATGCCCGGGAGGGCTAAGATAGGAAAGCGGCGCAGAAGGCTGCCTCTGTCATGCGCGCTTTTGAATCGAGAAAGGAGTACAGGGCGGGACCCTTCCCGCCCTGAAAAAACTAATGGCGGACAAGCGTTTTTCGTGTTATAATACATGATTGAACATGTGCATACGAAAGAGCAGTTAGGAGGCGCAAATTTTGGCTAAGCAGCAAATGAGGAGGAGGCATCCGGGAGATAGGAGGCCGGCACACCGGCGTTCGGGCGGCAGACACCCGTCCAGGCGCAGGCGGAGAAGGAACAGGCAGAGAAGGCTGATCCCGGTCTTGGCGGCAGGGTGTTTTATACTGATTGTGCTGTGTATCGTGGCCGTTGTGGGTTTGGTCAGCCGGTATTCCCTGAGCGATGAGCGGGCGGACCTGGACAGCTATTTTGGCCTTGCAAGCGAGGATGAGGTGGCAGTGGTCATCGAGAATGAGCGCCTGGAAGAGAAAGGAAAGATTTTTGACGGGGCTGTCTACCTGAATTTTGAGACAGTGGAGAATTATCTGAATGCCAGGTTCTACTGGGACGCCAATGAGAACCTGCTGTTGTACGCCCTGCCTGACCGTCTGGTGGAGGCCACGGTGGGAAGCTCCGAGTACTATGTGGGCAAGGAACGGCAGACGGCGTCCTGCAACGTTGTGAAGACAGAAGGGGATCAGACCTATGTCTCGATCGATTTTGTGAGGGAATATACAGATTTTGACTATCAGTACTATACAGAGCCCAACCGGATCCAGATTGTGAATGTGTGGGGCGACAAGAATGTGGCGGATGTCACCGGGGACGACGCGGTGCGGGTGCAGGCGGGAGTGAAGAGCCCCATCCTCACGGAAGTGGCGGAAGGCGATGTGCTGACCGTGCTGGAGACGGAGGAGGGGATTGAGGACTGGACGAAGGTGCGCACGGACGATGGCTTTATCGGTTACGTGAGGAATAAGAGGATCGGCGAGACGCGCACACAGGCGGTATCCTCGGAGAGGGAATTCCAGGAGCCAGTGTACACGAATATTTCCAAGGACTACACGATCAACCTGACCTGGCATAATGTGACGGTGGCGGAGGCCAACGATACCATCCTCTCAGCTATCGCGTCCACCAAGGGGCTGACCACGATCGCGCCGACCTGGTTCCGCATTTCTGACTCGGAGGGCAATATCAGTTCCATTGCCTCGGCGGATTATGTCAACTATGCGCACCAGAGCGGCCTGGAGGTGTGGGCGGTTGTGGACAATTTCCAGGAGGGGGTAGACACCTATGAGGTGCTGTCCTACACGTCCAAGAGGGAGAACCTGGTCAACCAGCTGGTGGCGCAGGCGATACAGTATGACCTGGATGGGATCAATGTGGATTTCGAGCAGCTGTCTGCCGAGACGGGAGTGCATTTTATCCAGTTTATCCGGGAGCTGTCCATCCTGTGCCGGAGCAACGGCATTGTGCTGTCCGTGGACAACTATGTGCCGGAGGCCTATACGGAGCACTATTACCGGGGCGAGCAGGGAGTTGTGGCGGATTATGTGATTATCATGGGCTACGACGAGCACTTTGCCGGATCGGCGGAGAGCGGCTCTGTGGCGTCGATGCCGTTCGTGCGGGAGGGTATCGAGAAGACGCTGGCGGAGGTGCCGGCAGAGAAGGTCATCAACGCAGTGCCCTTCTACTCCAGGCTGTGGCAGGAGACGCCCAAGACGGAGGAGGAGCTGGCGGCGGAGGATCCCAATGCGGATTATATTCCCTACCATCTGAGCAGCGAGGCGCTGGGGATGGACGAGATGGAGAGCCGCCTGGAGGCCAACGGGATTACCATCTCCGGAGGAGCGACTGCAGAGGGCGCCGTGATAGAGTGGGACGACACATGCAAGCAGTACTACGCAGAGTTCCAGAATAATGGCTCCACCTACAAGGCGTGGCTGGAGGAAGAGCGCTCGATCGAGGAGAAGGCCAAGCTGATCGGCGAGTACGGCCTGGCAGGCATCGCCTCCTGGAGGCTGGGGCTTGAGCGGGCCAGCGTGTGGGACATTATTTTGAAATACGTCAATTGACAGGAGGGCCGGAACAGCGGCTGGCGCGGGGAGAGGGCTGCTTCTCCCCGCGTTTTGGACGGTACGCCCGGCAAGCGGCCGCCGCGCTTGCGCGAATGGACATTTGCGGCGAAGAGAGGAGAGGGATTTATGAAGATCATTGACATTTTGCGGCTGGACAGGCCGACGTTGTCCTTTGAGGTGTTTCCTCCGAAGACGATGGACAACTATGCGTCGGTGGAGAAGGCCACAACCGAGATCGCGGGGCTGAAGCCGGACTACATGAGCATCACCTACGGGGCCGGCGGGGGGACGAGCGACCACACCGTGAATATTGCCGCGAATATTTTGGAGACATACGGCGTCCCGGTGGTGGCGCACCTGACCTGCGCGTCGTCCACGAAGAATAAGGTGCAGGGAGTGCTGAGACAGCTGAAGGAGCGCCATATCGAAAATGTGCTGGCGCTGAGGGGGGATATCCCGGAGAATGCAGATTTTCCCCTGCCGAATCAATATAAGTATGCCAGCGAGCTGGTGGCGGAGATCCGGGAGAGCGGGGATTTCTGTATCGGAGGAGCCTGCTATCCTGAGGGGCATGTGGAGGCGGCGAACCAGAAGGAGGACATTCTGAACCTGAAGAAAAAGGTGGAGGCCGGCTGTGACTATCTGGTGACGCAGATGTTTTTTGACAACAATATTTTGTACAGCTTTCTGTACCGCCTGCGGGAGCAGGGCATCACAGTGCCCGTGGTGGCGGGCATCATGCCGGTGACCAATGGGAAGCAGATCAAGAGGATTACCTCCTTGTCCGGCACCTATCTGCCGGCGAGATTCAAGGCGATTGTGGACCGTTTTGGGGATGACCCGGCGGCGATGAAGCAGGCGGGGATTGCATATGCCACGGAGCAGATCATTGACCTGATTGCCAACGGGGTGAATGGGATCCACGTATACTCGATGAATAAGCCGGAGGTCGCCCGGGCGATCCAGGACAATCTTTCCCAGATTATCAAATGATGCCGGGGGAGTGGAGACAGAGGGAGATTCTGCGCTATCTCGGCTATAAGGCCAAGGATGTGCCGGATCCGGCTGTCCTGTCCTTGATCGGCGAGATGGCTGGCGTCCTGGCAGAGCAGATGGAGCCTGGGCGCGTGTTTAGAATCTTCCCGGTCGAGGGTGTTAAGGAGGGGCAGGTCGATCTGGGCTTCTCCGTCATCCACAGCCGGGATCTGGCCAAGAACTTGGAGGGCTGTTCCCAGGCGGCCTTCCTGGCGGCCACGCTGGGGAGCAGGACAGAGCGGCTGGTGCAGAGATACCGGAGAATGCAGATGAGCCGTGCGGTAGTGTTTGAAGCGGTGTGCACGGAGGCCATTGAGAGATACTGCGACGGCTGTGAAGAGGAGATCCGCAGGATGCTGGGGCCCGGCTGGGGGCTTCGTCCCCGGTTCAGTCCGGGATACGGGGATTTTCCGCTGGAATATCAGAGGGAGCTCCTGGGAGTGCTGGACGCGGCGAAGCGCATCGGGCTGACCCTGACGGATTCTCTGCTGATGGCGCCGTCGAAATCGGTGACGGCTGTAATTGGAGTGTATGAGGCGGCGGATATGCCTGGCGGCTGCGGGCGCGGGGAAGATCTGACCGGGAGAGGAGCGCATGGCTGCGCAGGCTGCGGCAAGGAAGACTGCGCTTACAGGAGGAATTGAGACGATGGATATCAGGGAGTGGACAAAGGAGCGCATTGTCATATGGGACGGGGGTATGGGCAGCATGCTCCAGGAGAGGGGACTGCCGCCGGGAGCCCTCCCTGAGACATGGAATATCCTGCACCCGGAGGCGGTGACCGAGGTTCACAGGCAGTACATCGAGGCGGGCGCAGATATTATCGATATGAACACCTTCGGAGCGAACCGGCTGAAATTTCCGGGAGAGGACGGCTGGTCTGTGGAGGAGGTCATCCGGGCGGCGGCTGCCAATGCCAGGGAGGCCGTGCGGCAGGCAGGGGCAGAGCGTGAGATTGCAGTCGCCCTGGATATCGGCCCTACGGGGAAGCTGCTGAAGCCGCTGGGGGATCTGGCCTTTGAGGAGGCCTACGAGATCTTTGCCCAGCAGGTGAGGGCAGGGGCGGAGAATGGGGCCGACCTGGTATTGATTGAGACGATGAGCGACAGCTATGAGCTGAAGGCGGCTGTGCTGGCCGCCAAGGAGAACTGCAGCCTGCCGGTCGTGGCTACGATGGTCTTTGACGGGAAGGGCAAGCTGCTGACCGGAGGGACGCCGGCCTGCGGGGTTGCGCTCTTGGAGGGACTGGGGGTGGACGCTCTGGGAATCAACTGCGGCTTGGGGCCTGAGCAGATGAAGGGGATTGTGGCGGAGCTGCTGGCCTACGCCTCGGTGCCGGTGGCCGTGGTGCCCAACGCCGGACTGCCCCGCAGCGAGAACGGCCGCACCGTATATGACATTGATGCGCAGGAGTTTGCCCGCCAGATGGAGGACATTGTGGATATGGGAGCGGCGATCGTGGGCGGCTGCTGCGGGACGACGCCTGCGTATATCCGTTGCCTGGCCGAGCGCTGCGCCGGCCGGAGGCCGCGCCCGGTGGCCAGGAAGGAGCGGACGCTTGTGACGTCCTATGCGGCGGCCGTGGAGATTGGGGAGAAGCCGGTGATCATCGGGGAGCGGATCAATCCCACGGGCAAATCCAAGCTCAAGCAGGCGCTGCGGGAACACAATTTGGACTATCTCCTGCGGGAGGCGGCAGCCCAGCAGGAGGCGGGAGCCCACATCCTAGATGTGAATGTGGGCCTGCCGGAGATTGACGAGGCGTCTATGATGGAGGAGGCCGTCCGGGAGATTCAGAGCGTGACAGAGCTGCCGCTGCAGATCGACACGTCCGATATGGAAGCGATGGAGCGGGCGCTGCGGATCTATAACGGCAAGGCGATGATCAACTCCGTCAATGGGAAGGAAGAGACGATGGCGCAGGTGTTCCCGCTGGTGAAAAAATACGGCGGGGTGGTTGTGGCCCTCACCCTGGATGAAGACGGGATACCGGATACCGCGGAGGGCAGGGTAGCCATTGCCCGGAAGATCTACACCCGTGCCGCGCAGTACGGGATCGATCCCAAAGACATCGTGGTGGATGGGCTGGCGATGACCATAAGCTCGGATAACCGGTCGGCGCTTACCACGCTGGAGACAATCGCGCGGGTGAAGCGGGAGCTGAAAGGACGCACAGTCCTGGGGGTGTCCAATATTTCCTTCGGGCTGCCGGCGCGGCCTGGCATCAACGCGGCATTTTACACGATGGCGATGCAGGCAGGGCTGAGCGCAGCGATCATCAATCCGAATTCTGAGGATATGATGCGGGCGTATTTCAGTTACTGCGCCCTGGCGGGGCTGGATCCCAGCTGCAGGGACTATATTGCCAGGTATGGGGAGGCGGCAGGGCAGGAGAACAAGACGGCTGTGCCTGCCCCACCGGCTGGGCAGGGCGGCAGGGCGCTGGCGCAGAGTATCCGCCAGGGACTGAAGGAGCAGGCGGCCCGGGAGGCGGCTGCTCTCTTGGAGGCAAAAGCGCCGCTGGATATCATCAACGAGGAGATGATACCGGCGCTGGACGAGGTGGGGCAGGGCTTCGAGAAGGGAACGGTGTTCCTGCCGCAGCTTCTGATGAGCGCCGAGGCTGCCAAGTCGGCATTTGAGGTGCTGAAGAGCGATATGGAGAGGCGCGGAGTGTCACAGGAGAAGAAGGGCAAGGTGATCCTGGCCACTGTGAAAGGGGATATCCACGATATCGGTAAAAATATTGTGAAGGTGCTCCTGGAGAATTACAGCTACGAGGTGATCGACCTGGGCAAGGATGTGCCGCCGGAGAAGGTGGTGGAGTGTGCGCAGGCGAACGGGGTACGTCTGGTGGGGCTGAGCGCCCTGATGACCACCACGGTTCCCAGCATGGAAGAGACAATACGCCTTCTCCGTGAGAAGCTGCCGGAAGTCAAGGTGATGGTCGGCGGGGCGGTGCTGACGGAGGAGTACGCCAAGATGATCAATGCGGACAGGTACTGCAGGGATGCGATGGCCTCGGTCAACTATGCGGCCGAGGTGCTGGGACAATAGACGGCAGGGCCTGCGTATGCCGCAGGGGAAAAGGCGGCCGCCAGGCGGGAGCAGCTTGACATCTTACAGCCGGAGGATCATATATATAGAATAAGAGCGTGATCTAAGGGCACAGAAAATCAAGATGAAGAGAAAAAACCTGGAGCTCCTGATGGGAATGGTGGTTTTGGCTGCGGCGTATTTTTTGTCGCAAAAGAGCGCCCAGCTGGCGGCGCAGATGCGGGTGGGCAGCGGCGAGAGAAAGGCCTGGCGGGTGGTCATTGACCCGGGGCATGGAGGGGTAGACCCCGGCAAGGTGAGCGCGGCCGGGGATTTGGAGAAGGATATCAACCTGCAGATTGCCCGCCGTCTGGAGCGCCTGCTGGAGAGCGCGGATGTGGAGGTCTCTATGACACGGGAGACGGACGAGGGCCTGTACCGGGAATACAGCGAGAACAAGAAGCTTGAGGATCTGAAAAACCGCTGCGCAAAGATCCAGGAGCTGGAGCCGGACTGTGTGGTGAGCATTCACCAGAACAGTTATCACGAGACCGATGTGCGGGGGGCGCAGGTTTTTTACTACGCGGATTCCCCAGAGGGGGAGGCACTGGCCGGACACATACAGGAATGGCTGCTGGAGGTTCTGGGGGAGGAATATGCCAGGGAGACCAGAGGCAATACAAGCTATTATATGCTTAGCCGGACGGAGTGCCCAATTGTCATTGCCGAGTGTGGATTTCTGTCCAACGCAGAGGAGGCCGCCCTTCTGACCGATGAGGAATATCAGGAGAGGCTGGCGTGGGCGCTGCACATGGGGGTCATGAATTACTTAAGCGATGGCAGCGCCGGTGTACCAAGGGACAATAAGGCCAAAAGATAGAAACGAGGAGAAGGCAGATGGTTACAACAATTGTCACAATAAGGGGCGATGAGACGGATGAGGCGAAGATAGCCCAGGCAGGGGAGCTGCTGAAGGCGGGAAAGCTTGTGGCTTTCCCGACGGAGACGGTGTACGGGCTGGGGGCAAACGCCCTGGACGCCCAGGCGGCGTCAAAGATCTACAGCGCAAAGGGCCGTCCATCGGACAATCCGCTGATCGTGCACATTGCGGATTGGGATGCCTTGGGCCTGATCGTCAGCGAGATACCGGCGAAGGCCCGTATGCTGGCGGAGAAATTTTGGCCGGGCCCGCTGACCATGATTTTTCCCAAGAGCAGCCGGGTGCCCTATGAGACGACGGGAGGGCTGGACACGGTGGCGGTGCGCATGCCGGGCAATGACATTGCCCTGCGGCTCATACGCGCAGGGGGCGGGTATATTGCAGCGCCCAGCGCCAATACCTCCGGGAGGCCGAGCCCCACGTCTGCCCAGCATGTGAAGGACGACCTGGACGGGAAGATCGATATGATCGTGGACGGGGGAGAGGTGTCCATCGGGTTGGAGTCTACCATCGTCGACTTGAGTGAGGAAGAACCGGCAATCCTGCGGCCGGGATATATCACGCGAGCTATGCTGGAGGAAGTGATCGGGGAGGTGCAGGTGGACCAGGCACTGATAAAAGACGACTCCAACATCATTCCCAAGGCGCCGGGGATGAAGTACCGGCATTATGCACCCAAGGCCGATCTGCTTGTGGTGGAGGGACGGCAGCAGGACGTGATTGGGAAGATTAACGAGCTTGTAAGGGACAAGGCGGAGCACGGGCTGACGGCAGGCGTGATCTGCACGGAGGAGAGCCGCCCTTATTACGAGGCTGAGATCCTGCGGGTGATCGGCAGCAGGGAGGACGAGAATTCCATCGCCCGGAACCTGTTTGCAATCCTGCGGGAATTTGACAGCTTGGAGGTGGACGGGATCTACTCGGAGTCCTTTGAATCCCCAGGGCTTGGACAGGCTATCATGAACCGGCTGCTGAAGGCGGCCGGGCACCAGGTGCTGCAGGTCGGAAGCGGCGGGGTCAGCAAGTACAGCAGGCTTTTGTTTGTGAGCAGCGGGAACACCTGTGTCAGCCCTATGGCAGAGGGGATTGCCCGGAAGAAGCTGGAGGGCAAGGGAATTGAGATTCTTTCCCGGGGAATGGTGGTTCTGTTCCCGGAGCCGCTCAACCAGAAGGCGGAGGCGGTGATGATCCGGAACGGGATAAAGCCTGGACGCCATATGTCCTGCCAGCTGTCCAGGGAGGATCTGGGAGACGGCTGCCTTGTCCTGACGGTGGACAGGAAACAGAAGGAGGAGATCCAGGCCGCCTACCCGGAGCAGAACAATGTCTATACGCTGGAGGAGTATGCCGGATGCCAAGGCCTGAGCAGCCCGTACGGCGGAGAGCTGGCAGATTATGGGCGCTGCTTTGAGCAGCTGGAGAGGATGATTGACAAGGCCGTCCGCCGGATGGAATGGGAAGGGCGGCTGTAGGGAGGAGGAGAGGCAATGGCCGATAAGAGAGAGGACTATATCACCTGGGACGAGTACTTTATGGGGGTGGCGAAGCTGTCTGGGATGCGCTCCAAGGATCCCAACACGCAGGTGGGAGCGTGCATTGTCAGCCAGGACAACAAGATCCTGTCGATGGGATACAACGGATTTCCCATTGGCTGCTCGGACGATGAATTCCCCTGGGCAAGGGAAGGGGATGGGCTGGACAATAAATACCTGTACACGACCCACAGCGAGCTGAATGCGATCTTGAATTACCGCGGAGGCAGCTTGGATGGGGCCAAGCTGTATGTGACGCTGTTCCCGTGCAACGAGTGCGCCAAGGCGATCATTCAGGCGGGGATCCGGACAGTTGTCTACGACGATGATAAATATAAGGACACGCCGTCCGTCATGGCCTCCAAACGCATGATGGATGCCGCCGGGGTTCGTTACTACCGGTATAAGCGGACAGGCAGAGAAGTATACATCCGGCTGTGAGAGCCGGATGTATTTTTATGGGCAAGTCTGGCGCCTCTGGCGCTGGAAGGCGGGGCTGTCAGCTGCAGAAGGATGCAATCCTGCGGTTGATGGAATCGAAGTACCGCGGCAGAAGCCCCTGATAGTACAGATGCAGAAGGTGATCAAGCTTCAGCAGGGCACCGGCGGCGTCCTCCGGCGCGAGAAGCTGGTTGGACATGGCAAAGGAAAGTTCATCCAGATCGATGATCTCATAGCGGGAGTCAGGGTAGAAGATGACGTCCGCAAGCAGATCTGTGAATACAAAGGTGTTGGTGTCTGGAAAATACTCATGGGATACGATATCACAGTACCAGTACATAAAGTCATTGCTGTGATTGTAGAATTTGCTGATCTTGAAACCATCCTTCAGAAAATAGCAGGAGAAGCCGTGGCTCAGCTCAGGCTTGGGCTTCAAAGCCTTCCAGGCGGTCATAAGAATGTCGGAATCCTGGTAAAAAAGACAGTCATCCTTGAGGAGAACAGACTCCTGGGGAATCAGGCGTTTACGATATAATGTGGCAGCTTTCATATACGCTCCAATCCAAAGCAGACGCTTTCTTTTGATTATACCAAAGCGGGGATGGAAAGTAAATATACTTTTGACAAGGTTCCGGGGTTATGATAGACTAAAAAAGGCTATAGGCATCTTTTAAATCGTTGGTATAGAGGTGAAACGATTGGATAAGTATGAGTACCAGTTAAAGCTGGATCAGATCAACAAACTCATAGAGAGGAACGACTATGGGACGGCGCTGAAGGTGGCGAATGGAATTGACTGGCACAGAGTGAGGAGTGTGACCACGCTGTGCAAGATTGCGGATGTCTACGAGAGGAACCGCAAGTACGAGGAGAGCCGGGAATTGCTGTCCATGGCTTACGAGCGGGCGCCGGTCGGGAGGATGATCGCCTACCGCCTGTCCGACATATCGATCAAGCTTCACGACTATGACCAGGCGATTGAATATTATAAGGAATTTGTCCACTCAGCGCCCAAGGATCCAGGGCGGCTGATACTGAAATATAAGATTTTCCGCGGAAAGGGCGCAGCGCTCAAGGATCAGATTGCAATCCTGGAGGAGTACCGGGCGCAGGAGTACGAGGAGGAGTGGGCGCTGGAGCTGGCTTACCGCTATGAGGAGGCCGGCGACATTGAGAAGTGCGTGAATGAGTGCGACGAGCTGATTCTCTGGTTTAACGACGGGAAGTATGTCTTGGAGGCGATGGAGCTCAAGATGAAGTATCAGGAGCTGACGCCGGCCCAGCAGGAGAAGTATGAGATACGGGCCAGGAAGATGAAGCTGGTGGACACGGAGGATCCGAAGGAGACGCAGGAGCGCGAGGCACGCAGGAAGAGGCAGCGGGATTTAGAGGTGGCAGAAGCGGGTTATCCTGCGGGGGATTATCCGGAGGGTACAGACGGGGAAGGCTACGCCGCCGGGTATTACCAGGAGGGAGCTTACGAGGAAGGCTACGCCGGGTATTACCAGGAAGGGGCCTACCAGGATGGCGCGTACCCGGAGGCTTATGCACCGGAAGGCGCAGAATATGCTGGCCAGGAGGCATATGCAGGAGACGGCTACCAGGGAGAAATACCGGAGGCGGCAGAGGAACCGCTCCCAGAGATTGCCGTCCCAGAGGAAATGTTCCAGGAGGCGGCTGCGGAGAGGGAGGCGCTGTCCCTGGAAGACGACGGGCAGCTGCGGATGGATATCCCCGAGTATAAGCCGCTGGAGAAGCAGATCACTGGCCAGATGACGATACAGGAAATTCTCACAGAGTGGGAGAAGACCCGAGGCGGCGAGGAGAAGGCTCCTGAGGAAGCGGAAGAAGAGTCCGCTGCGGAGGAGATGAGCCAGGAAGCCCCTGAGGCTGAGGAGACAGAGCCTGCCGCGGAGGAGGCAAGCCAGGAAGCCCCTGAGGCTGCGGAGACAGAGACAGCTGCGGAGGAGATGAGCCAGGAGGCCCCTGAGGCTGAGGAGACAGAGCCTGCCGCGGAGAAGGCGAGCCAGGTAGCCCCTGAGGCGGCGGAGACAGAGTACGCTGCGGAGGAGATGAGCCAGGAAGCTCCTGAGGCGGCGGAGTCAGAGTCCGCTGCGGAGGAGATGAGCCAGGAAGCTCCTGAGGCGGCGGAGACAGAGCCTGCCGCGGAGAAGGCAAGGCAGGAGGTTCCTGAGGCTGAGGAGACAGAGACAGCGGAGACAGAGGCCGCCGCGAGAGAAGCGGGCCAGGAAGTCTCCGAGGGAGCAGAGGAAGAGTCCGTCGCGAGAGAAGCAGGCCAGGGAGCTCCCGAGGGAGCGGAGGCGGCAGAGGAAGTCTCTGGGACAGAGGAGATGCCGCTTCCTGAGATTGCCATGCCGGAGGAGCTCTTTGCGGAAGAAGTGCCGTCCCAGGCGCAAAATGCGGCAGAGGTAGAGGCAGAAGCAGAGCCTGCCTTGCAGCAGCCGGAAGAGCCAGAGAGGGAGGCTGCGCGGCAGGAAGCTGCGGCAGAGGAGAACCGGACGGCCGCCCAGGAAGGGCTGCCGGCGCAGGAGACGGACACGGCCCAGGAGGAGGTACCGGTGCGGGAGGAGACCCAGAGCCAGCCTCCAGCCCAGGAGCGCCCCAGGAAGAAGCGGCCGTCAGCAGGCGGGAAGGGCAGGAGAAGCCGCCCGCGGCAGGCAGAGGACGACGACGCGGCCGATGGGCTGGAGGACAAGATTACAGCCTCCCTGTCCAGAGACAGCCTGGTGCTTGCGGACGCAGGGGACGGGCGCCTGGACGGCAGGATAGACGGAGAGAAGATACACCGCACAGGCCGGGAGAAGAGCAGAAGCCGGCAGGGACGGCCATCGGAGGGTCTCACAGAGGAACAGAAGGAACTGTTCACATACTTTGCGCCGGTCCACGGCATGAGCGATCAGCTCTGGACGGCGTTGGAGAATGAGAAGGCATGTATCCGAGGCGGGACGTCCAACGTGGGCAATATTATGATCACAGGCGAGCACGGCACGGGCAAGACAAAGCTGGCCGTGAACCTTGTGAAGGCCATCCAGAAGGGACGTAAGGAGAAAGGCGGCAAGCTGGCCAAGGTCAGCGCGGATACGCTGAACGACAAGGGAGCCAGGGCTGTCCTCAGCAAGCTGAAGGGCGGAGCCCTAATCCTGGAGCAGGCCAGCAGCCTGGACAATGAGACGGCCCAGGAGCTGGAGGCAGCTATGCGCGGCCAGACAGGAGGCCTGCTGGTGATATTTGAGGATGAGAAGCAGCCTCTGCGCAGGTTTATGAAGCTCCATCCGGGCTTGGCGCGCATGGTCACATCCCGGATTGACCTACCCGTGTTCACCAATGACGAGTTGGTGGAGTTCGGCAGATGCTATGCGAAGGAGCTGGACTACTCCATCGACGAGATGGCTGTGCTGGCGCTGTATAACCGGATCGGGAACATGCAGAGGGACGATTACGACGTGAGCGTGACCGATGTGAAGAAAATCATCGACGAGGCCATTGAGAAGAATGAGAAGCGGGGGATCGGCAAGCTGTTCCAGTCGCTGGCCAAGAAGCGCTATGACGACGACAACTGCATCATTCTCCGGGAGAAAGATTTCGAGTGACGGCTGATATAGGAAACAGGGGGAGGCTCTGTACAGAGGTGAGACTTTGTACAGGGCCTCTTGGACAAAGGGGCGAGCTTGTGCACTTGGACAAAGGGGCGAGCTTGTACCCTTGTCAATTTCAGCGATGGTATTATATAATAAGATATAGCGTGGAGAGCCGGCCGACAGGAAGTTTGGCATCGTGATACCGGCACAGCTAAATCAATGCCGATGGCGGGGTGGGTATCTATGGGAGAGAAAGCAAAGCAGAAAAAGGAAACAAAAGCAAGAGGGCAGAAGAGAGAGGCGCACGAACTGGAAATTACCGTGTTCGACCAATATTTGTTTGGGCAGGGGACACATTATGATATTTTTAAGAAGCTGGGAGCTCATGTGACAAGGTGGGACGGCCGGGAGGGCGTGTATTTTGCCGTGTGGGCGCCCAACGCCAAGAGTGTATGCGTGGTGGGAGATTTCAACGGCTGGGACGGCGCTGGATATGAGATGAACCGCCAGGATACGGACGGGATCTATGATCTGTTTGTGCCGGATATCGGCGTGGGGACTATGTATAAATATGAGATCGAGACGCAGGCCGGGGACAAGCTTTTCAAGGCAGACCCGTTCGGCAATTACGCGCAGAAGCGGCCGGAGACTGCATCGGTGGTCACAGACCTGTCTGCCTTTTCCTGGACGGACGGCGAGTGGATGGGGAAGCGCAATGAGAAGGACATGCGCCAGGAGGCCGTGTCGATCTACGAGGTTCACATCGGCTCCTGGAGGAGGCATCCGGCGACGGAGGAGGATGAGGACGGCTTCTACAACTACCGGGAATTCGCCCATGAAATTTCTGAGTACGTGAAGGATATGGGATATACCCATGTGGAGCTGATGGGAATCGCAGAGCATCCCTTCGACGGCTCCTGGGGATACCAGGTGACCGGCTACTATGCGCCCACATCCAGGTATGGGACGCCGCAGGATTTCATGTATATGGTGAACTATCTCCACCGCAACAAAATCGGGGTGATCCTGGATTGGGTGCCCGCCCATTTCCCGCGGGACGCCCACGGCCTGGCTACCTTTGACGGAACCTGCCTGTATGAGTATGCAGATCCGCGCAAGGGGGAGCACCCGGACTGGGGGACGAAGATTTTTGACTACGGCAAGAATGAGGTGAAGAATTTCCTGATCGCCAACGCACTGTTCTGGGTGGAACAGATGCATGTGGATGGGCTTCGGGTGGACGCGGTGGCGTCTATGCTGTACCTGGACTACGGCAAGCGGGACGGGCAGTGGGTGCCCAATATCTACGGCGGGAACAAGAACCTGGAGGCAATTGAGTTTTTCAAGCATCTGAATTCCTGCCTGCTGGGGCGCAACCCCGGGGCGATGATGATCGCCGAGGAATCCACGGCGTGGCCGAAGGTGACCGGCGCGCCGGAGGACGATGGCCTTGGCTTTACGCTGAAGTGGAATATGGGCTGGATGCATGACTTCCTGGAGTACATGAAGCTGGATCCCTATTTCCGCAAGTACAACCACAACAAGATGACGTTTGCCATGACCTACGCCTACAGCGAGCATTATGTGCTCGTGCTTTCCCATGACGAGGTGGTGCACCTGAAATGCTCGATGATCAACAAGATGCCGGGCATCTATGAAGATAAATTCTCCAATCTGAAGGCGGGCTACGCGTTCATGACAGGGCATCCGGGCAAGAAGCTTCTGTTCATGGGACAGGATTTCGCCCAGTTCCAGGAGTGGAGTGAGGCGAGAGAGCTGGACTGGTATCTGCTGTCGGAGGACCAGCACCTGTGGATGCAGAATTTTACGAGAAGCCTTCTGCACATGTATAAGAAGTATCCGGTGCTCTATGAGCGGGACAACGCCCAGGACGGCTTTGAGTGGATCAATGCGGACGACTGCTACCGCAGCATCTACAGCTTTGTGCGCCTGTCGGCGAACGGGAGGAGGAATCTTCTGTTTGTCTGCAACTTCACCCCTGTGGAGCGGCCGGATTACCGTGTGGGCGTCCCGAAGCGCAGGACCTACAAGCTGGTGCTGGATTCGGATGCGAAGGAGTTCGGAGGCCGCGGGAGGAAGAAACCGGAGGCCTACAAGGCGGTGAAGCAGGAGTGCGACGGCAGGAAATATTCCTTTGCCTATCCGCTGGCGCCCTACGGAGTGGCCGTATTTGAATTTTAGAGGCGATGAGGAGAGATCGATGAGGAGCAAATCGATGAAGAAAGAGGAGACAAGGAAGGTGCTGGTGATCGGGCATAAGAATCCGGATACGGATTCCATCTGCTCGGCCATCGCCTATGCTAATCTGAAAAATCAGACGGAGGAGGCCCGCTTTGAGGCACGCAGGGCGGGGGATATCAACGAGGAGACCCGCTATGTGCTGGATTATTTTGGGGTCGGCGAGCCGGAGTATGCGGCGGATGTGGGCACCCAGGTGCGGGATATCGAGATTCGCATGACCAAGGGGGTCGACGAGAACATTTCCCTCAAGAAAGCATGGCGGACGATGAGGGACAACAATGTGGTCACGCTGCCGATCACGGAAGGGAAGCATCTGAAAGGGCTTATCACCATCGGAGATATTGCCAAGTCTTATATGGACGTGT
>CALWMI010000103.1 GCA_944381745.1 uncultured Lachnospiraceae bacterium
GAAACCCGGCAAAATTCTTAGGGCTGAGGTCGCAGAGTCAAAAATGTGATGATTTGCGTTCGTGCAAGGCACTTGAACGACGCGTACTGGACGTACGTGGAGTGAAAGTAACGCAGCAGGAACGCAAATCAGCCATTTTTGACCGTATTGTCCCTTGGTACACCGACGCTATCCAGAGCGGAAATCAAATAAATCAAATTTGAAAACAAATGCAATGTAGACGAAACCGGCCCGTATACAGATAAAACTAAGGAAAAGGCTTCATAAATCCATTTTCCCTGTCAAATAAGCATTCCGGCGCCTTATCACGTCGTAAAATCGTCATTTTGCGACGTGGTAGACCAGTCTTCCAACTCCAAGCTTTTCACCTATTATAATGTTCTTTTGACGGAAAAGCAACTCCTCTGCAGGTAGTCCCGACATATGGGAGGGACTTGACTGAATCCACCAGCGCCTGTACATACCTGCAAAGATAAAAGATCATGGACACAGCGGATTCATCAGAAGAAAACCAGAAGGCAGAAAACCTCATCGGAATTCTGCCTCATAGTAAGGAAGAACCAGATAATGTCCCGCATGGATATCGTCTGCGTCTATAGAATTGATAAAGCATACTTCCTCTATATAATCCTGCACCGTGTCATATTCCTCAGTCATATTCTCCTGGGCGATCTCCCAGAGGGAATCTCCGGATTCCACAGGCACGCTCCTGTAGTACTTAAAGGTGTCGTCCGCCTTATCCTCCATCGTCTCTGCATTCGACAAGATGCTGCCGAAGCAGATGCCGCAGAAAAAGGCAACCGCCAGGGAAAAAATAAGGATGAACAAAAAATGGGAAATACGCATGCTGCGGCCGCGCCGTCTCCGGCTGCTGTCCGCCCTAAAATCTGCGTGCAGATAGACAAC
Organism: uncultured Lachnospiraceae bacterium; assembly: GCA_944381745.1. GTDB lineage: Bacteria > Bacillota > Clostridia > Lachnospirales > Lachnospiraceae > JAGTTR01. The sequence continues at coordinate 907 of CALWMI010000103.1, forward strand.
CTTGCTGTCCGGCTGCCCGTTCCTGCCAGCTGGCTGCCTGCGGCTAACTCTTCTCTCCGATGAATACATGCCCTGCACCTCCCGATCGTTTCTTCCCGAACAACTGTTCTCCTTCTGATATCTTCATTATAAAACCGAACATGTGTTTTGTCAACAAAATTCGAACATATATTCCGAATATTTGTTTGCAATAGCTGGGAACCTGTGTTAGAATTTACTTAAGAAATTACGAATTGAGGGAGGGTGTCTATGTCCTACGGCAAGATCAGCGCGAAGCAGCAAGAAATTTTAGAGTATATCAAGAGTGAGATTTTAAATAAAGGATATCCGCCGTCTGTCAGGGATATCTGCGATGCCGTCCATTTGAAGTCCACTTCTTCCGTCCACTCGCATCTGGAGACGCTGGAGAAGAACGGTTATATCCGAAGAGATCCCACGAAGCCCAGAGCAATCGAGATCATCGACGACAATTTCAACCTCGTGCGCCGCGAAGTGGTCAACGTCCCTCTCCTGGGCACGGTGGCGGCCGGAACCCCTCTCCTGGCGGTGGAGAACGTGGAGAACTACTTCCCTATCCCGGCAGAATACGTGCCGAACCAGGAAGTGTTCATGCTGAAAGTCCACGGAGAAAGCATGATCGAGGCCGGAATCCTGGACGGCGACTATGTCCTGGTGGGCAGGCAGTCCACGGCCCGCGACGGCGATATGGTCGTCGCGCTGATCGAAGACTCCGCCACAGTCAAGACCTTCTACAAAGAGAAAGATTATATCCGCCTGCAGCCCGAGAACAGCACAATGGAGCCCATCATCGTCCAGGACGTGATGATCCTCGGCAAAGTCTTCGGCGCAATCAGGATATTCACGTAAGCACAAAGCCGTGCAGTCCAAGACACCCCGTCCACCGCGAAGAGCTTGCTCTTCCAAGGTGGGCGGGGTGTTTTGGACTATAGGGCGCGAGCCCGTGAGCGGGGAGGCGCGGAGCGTCTGCCCGCTTGGCACGGCTTTAAAGCTTTCGCAGCCTCACATGCCGCCTCTGCTCCTCCGTATAATTCGCCTGGTAGAGATCCTCAAAACACCGATAAACCTCATCCGTGTCTGCGTTCTTGAAATCCAGCTTCAAAATCAGCATCTCTGTCCCGAACATCTGGCAGGCGATATCCGTCTGCTCGAACCGGTCCCTCAGATAAAACTGAAGGCGTCTCTCCTTGATCTGCCGGTCTTCCTCTGACTGGAAGAACGCCGGATCCTCCACCTCCCCCACAATGCCGTCGTATCCCCCTTCCTCCACGTAGGAGGCCAGCACTGGCAGAAGCCTTGTCCCATAGCCGCCGCTCCGGAACTGCGGGAAGACAGCAAGATAATCGAGAAGCAGGTAGCCGGTGTTCCGTCCTCTCCCAAAGAAGGCATACCCGATCCTCTCTTGTCCATCCAGCAGCCCATAGGGCAAATACAGTCCCTCTTCCATTTTCTCGAGGATGAGCGCAAGCGGCTTCAGCTCCGACTTGGGAAAATCTCTTACCATATGCCTCTCGTAAATTTCTGTCACTTCACCGCTCTCCAGGCGGCGCATTGTCAAGTCCATATTCTATAGCTCCTTTGCAAAACGATTGATCACATCCCGCGTCAGCTCCCACTCCTTGCACTTGTCATAGTAGTAGACAAAGCCCTTCTTCGTGATGCGGTAATAAATCCGCTTCCGCGTAGAAACATCCTCTGTCATGCGGTAGGATTCCAGGTAGCCCTTCTTGAGCAGGCGGTTGATGCAGGAATAGAGGGTCGTCTCCTTGATCTTATACTTCCCCTCGCTGACATGGTCGATGATCTGGGCTATCTCATAGCCATAAGAATCCTCCGTGAGGAGGGTGCTGAGGATAATTGTATCGTTGTATCCCCGGATGACGTCGCTGCTGATATCCATCATATACACCGCCTTTCGCAGTATTGATAACTCCAGCCTAGCAGATATACTGCATCTAGTCAAGTATATTTATTGAGGATGTTTTTTATTACTCCGACAGGCGGCATAACAAAGCGCGATAAAGTAAAAAGTAATGCAAAAAGAAAAGGAGGAACCGCTTCCCGGCATTGCTGCCGCACGCTCCTCCCAAACGTTCATCTTCCATCCAGCTGGTAGCTGCCCAAATGTCAGCCGTCCCAATATCAGTCATCCAAATGTCAGTCACCCAAATGTCAGTCACCCAAATGTCAGCTGTCTAAATCTTCCTTCAGCTCTTCCACCGGAATGCTTTTCCCATCCCGCCAGATACGCTCCAGATCATAGAACAGGCGGTTTTCCCGATCAAATACGTGGACGATCACATCCCGGTAATCCATCAGCACCCAGTTGGCGCTGTCATAGCCTTCAATCTGCTTTGGCTCATACCCTGCCCGTCCCAGCTTTTCTTCCACATTGTCGATCAGTGCCTGTATCTGGCTGCGGTTGCTGCCGCTGGCAATGATAAAGTAGTCTGCCAGCACAGACACCTGGGAGATATCAATCACCTGGATATCCTCCGCCTTCTTATCCTCCAGCGCCTCAATCGCGATGACAGCCATTTTCCTGGATAAATCCATAATTCCCAGTCTCCTTCCTTGGAAGCCCCTCTGTCCCCGGGCTTTCCGCATTCTTTTCCTCTTGACAGCTTCATGCGCATCGCCCTCTTAGCAGCTTCATGCGCATCGCCCTCTTAGCGGCTTCATACGCATCGCCCTCTTAGCGGCTTCATGCGCATCGTCGCCTTAGCGGCTTCATATACATCGCCCTCTGGCGGCTTAATACGCATCATCCTCTGTCAGGTAATAATCCAGCACCTCCCGCGTCATGGGATCCACCGGCTGGCCGGAGGCATAGAGATACTCCAGCGTATCCGCCAGCACGCGGATCAGCGCCCTGTGGAGATCCATGAACGCTAGGCTTCGGATCTCCGCAAGGTTCGGCGCTTTGCTCCTTCCAGGCTCAATGTAGTCCGCCAGGAAGACAATCTTGTCCAGCAGGGACATGGCCGGCTTGCCTGTGGTGTGGCAGGCGATGGCGCTCAAAATCTCCTTGTCCTCTACCCCATAGTCCTTCTTGGCCAGGTAGGCGCCCAATTTGGCGTGGAGGAGAAAGGGGGCGTTCAGCTCAAAGGGCGTCATCTTAATCCGGTATTTCTTGCAGAGTTTCAGCTTCTTGTCGTTGGGGATGCACTTGGCGCAGTCGTGGAGAAGGCCGGCCACCAGCGCTTTGTCCACCGGCGCGCCGTAGCGCATAGCCAGGCATGCGGCGGTATCCATCACGCCGAGCGTGTGGATATAGCGGTCCTCGTCCAGCTCCCGCTGAAGCTTCCTGCGCATTTTCTTGATATCGTAAACTCTCTCCTCTTTCATCCCATATCTTCCTCCCCGTCGTACAGATGATGCTCCTCCATATACCGCCGCACCTCCGGGCAGAGATGGCGGCTGCAGAATCCGGTATCCCGGTGCCGCCTGCGTATCTCCGTGGAGGAAATATCATACAGCGGGGCGTGCAGGATGACGACCTCAGCCTTTGGCAGGGCAGCGATCCTGTCCGCCTCCTCCCGAATCCGGGAGGCGTCCTCCCGGGGGGCAATGGCCAGGGAGGCGCAGGCGCATATGATTTCCGGATGCCGCCAGCTAAGGAAGCTTCTGGCGGAGTCCTCCCCCATCAGGAAGTAAAATTTCCTGTCCGGGTAAGCCTTCGTCAGATACTGCATCGTCTCATAGGTATAGCTGACTCCCGGCTTATTCATCTCATAATCACAGAGGGAAAAATGCGGGATCCCCTGGATCGCAAGCTTGATCATCGCCGCCCGGCAGCGCACGTCCGGGATATGAAGCTCCTGCTTGAACGGCTGGATAGAGGCCGGAAGAAACCACACTTCCTCCAGCTGCAGCTCTTCCATCGCCGCCCTTGCAAGCTGCAGATGGCCGTTGTGCACCGGATTGAAATTGCCTCCGTAGACACCTGTTTTCCTGCGCTGATCCCACATAGCCTGCCCTTCCCTCCTCTCCTCTATCTTTTCCTCAGGCGGCCCTGCGCCCTGTGCACCTTCCCGAGATGCCCGGTCAGGGCAGGACAATCTTCCTCTTGTTGTCCTTCCCTGGACGGTACAGCACAATCTTCTTCCCGATCACCTGGACGACTTCCGCCTGGGTGCGCTCCGCCACGATCGCGGCCAGCTCCCTCGGGTCGTCGGCGCAGTTGTTCAGCACGCTGACCTTGATCAGCTCCTTGGCCGCCAGCGCCTCCTCCACCGCCTTGGTGACCTCCGGCGTCAGGCTGGACTTCCCGATCTGGAAAATCGGTTCCATATTCATGGCAAGCCCTTTCAGATAGGCTCTCTGTTTGCTAGTCATAGGATTTCCCTTTCTACTTATCATAACCAACTTACTTATAATAATCAAATTCCAGGCCATACATGCGGACTGTATCGCCCTCCTGGATCCCCGCTTTCTCCAGCTCCTCCAGGATGCCAGTGTCCTTCAGGAATTTCTGGAAAAACTGGAAGCCTTTCTCAGAATCCAGGTTTGTATAGCCAAGCATCTTCTCGATCTTCGGCCCTTCCACCACAAAGACATGCTCCTCGCCCTCGGCGGCGCTCACGGTGTAGGGCAGCTCTGCGTAGGCATAGGCGCTGTCCGGGTCAAATTCCTGACGGAAAACCACCGGCTCGTCCCCCAGCTTGTCCAGCATGGAACGCACATGCCACAAAAGCTCCTTCACCCCTTCCCCGCTGACCGCAGAGATCGGGAACACTCGGATGCCCTGGGGCTCAAACTCACGCTGCAGCCGCTCCACAGGGTCTTCCATATCCGGATCCCGGAAAATGGCGTCGATCTTGTTGGCAGCAATCACCTGGGGCCTGGAGGCGATCTCCTCGTTGTAGGCGGCCAGCTCCCGGTTGATTTTCCGGATATCGTCCACCGGATCCCGGCCTTCCGTGGAAGCCGCGTCCACCATGTGGATCAGCACCTTGGTGCGCTCAATATGACGCAGGAACTCATGGCCCAGGCCGACGCCCTCCGACGCCCCCTCGATCAGCCCCGGGATATCGGCGATGACAAATCCCTGTCCGCCCTCCAGATCCACAACGCCCAGGTTGGGGTTCAGCGTCGTAAAGTGATAGTTGGCAATCTTGGGCCGCGCGTTGGTCACCCTTGCAAGGAAAGTGGATTTTCCCACATTGGGGAAACCCACAAGTCCCACGTCGGCGATGACTTTCAGCTCCAGCGTTACCCACAGCTCCTTGGACGGCTGTCCAGGCTGGGCGTATTTGGGCACCTGCATGGTGGCCGTGGCAAAATGCATGTTGCCAAGCCCTCCCTTGCCGCCGCTCAGAATGGTCTTCCTGCGGCACTCCCCGGACATATCCGCGATGACCCGGCCTGATTCGGCATCCCGCACGATGGTACCCTCCGGGACGCGAAGGATGATGTCCTCCCCGTCCTTTCCATGGCAGCGCCGCTTGCCGCCCTCCTGCCCGTCAGAAGCGCAGTATTTCGTCTTGTGGCGGAAATCATAGAGGGTGTTCAGGCCCTCGTCAACCTCAAAGATCACATCCCCGCCGCGGCCGCCGTCGCCGCCGTCTGGGCCGCCGTTGGGCACGTACAGCTCCCGCCGGAAACTCACATGGCCGTCACCGCCCTTCCCCGCACGCAGGAAAATTCTTGCCCTATCTGCAAACATGGGCCGTCTCCCTCCTTCTTCAAACGGAATGAAAGAGGCTTCAAACCTGACGATTTGAAGCCTCATGGTTCCTCTTCGGACTTATTTAGCAGCCGGATAGATGGACACCTGTTTCTTGTCCCTACCCTTTCTCTCGAATCTCACAACGCCGTCCACCAGGGCAAATAACGTATCGTCGCCGCCGCGGCCTACGTTCGTCCCAGGATGGATCTTCGTCCCGCGCTGCCTGTAAAGAATGTTGCCGGCCTTCACGAACTGGCCGTCCGCTCTCTTGGCTCCCAGTCTCTTGGACTCGGAATCTCTTCCGTTCTTGGTGGAGCCCACTCCCTTTTTATGTGCGAAAAACTGAAGGTTCATGTTGAACATCGTCTTACACCTCCTTGAATGTCAGTCGAATAAACTTTCCGTGTTCTCTCTCGATCGCCATCATGCCCAGGATACAGGACCGCATGAGCAGCTCGGCGTCTCTCCCCGGAATTTTCAAAAACCGGAACTGCATCAGCCCCCGCGCCTCATCCTGTTCCGCCTGGATGTGCTCCTGCGTCAGCTTCTCAATGGAATTGACCAGGTTTGTCATCAGGGCCGAGACCCCTGCACACACGATATCCTGCCCATAGGGAGCATACCCCGCATGCCCGGCGACCCGCATCCCTCGAAAGGACTTGTCCGCGCGCTGATATACTGTCACCCGAATCATAATTATGCGTTGATTTTCTCAATCTTCACCTGGGTGTACTGCTGTCTGTGACCGTTCTTCTTGTGGTAGCCGGTCTTTCTCTTGTACTTGTAGACAATGACCTTCTTGCCCTTGCCGTTCCCCAGAACGGAAGCGGTAACTGTGGCCCCTGCCACATCTGCTCCGACCTTCAGGCCGTCGCCGCTCACTGCCAGTACCTGGTCAAACGTATAAGTCTCGCCAGCTTCTACACCAAGTTTTTCTACTTTAATGATATCGCCTTCTGCTACTTTATACTGCTTACCACCGGTTGCAATAATCGCGTACATATAGGCACCTCCTATTATCATTACTCGCCAACTGCGGTGAGTGCACACAGGGCAGCTTCCGCGCCGCGAAAAGGCGGCTCTCCTGCACTGCGCACTGCTTGTAACCTCGTTGTGCGGCATCCGTTATAGAATAGCATTTTGTCCCGGGAAAGTCAAGGTTTTTTTGCACTTTCGCGATAACTTTCCCGATGGATTTCCCGACAGCTTCCCACCAGCTCCCACAGGGGTTTGCGCACCTTTTTCCGGGTGATCTCCGCCAGGCCAAGCCTTGTGATATCCACGAAGTCTGTCTTCACGGGATCCTCCCGCAGGAAAGCTCTCAGCGCCTCGATCAGCCGCCGGCGGGATTCCTCCTGGGCCATATCGATAAAATCAATCAGGATGATGCCGGACAGGTTGCGCAGACGCATCTGGCGCGCCGCCTCCCGGGCGGCCTCCAGGTTGGTGCGCAGGAAAGCGTCCTCCATCTTCGATTTCCGCTCATATTTCCCGGTGTTCACGTCGATGACGGTGAGCGCCTCTGTGGGCTGGATGACCAGGTAGCCGCCGGACTTCAGCCAGACCTTCTCTCGCAGGGCCTCCTGCATCCGCTCCCGCAGGGCGTAGAGCTTGTGGAGGGGCAGGAGGGGATCCTCATAGAGGCGCAGAGCCCCCGTGTAGCCGCAGGCGCGAAGCGACTCCGCCACCTCCGGATCGTCGGTAACCACCTCCCTGAGCCGTCCCTGGCGGATGCTGCGGATCCGCTCATAATACCAGGGCTCCGGCTCGTAGACGCAGGAGAAGCAAGTGCGGCTCTCCCCGCGCCTTAGCACCTCCTGGTACCGCTGCCGCAGCGTCTCCAGCTCGCCGAAAAGTTCCTCCGGCGCTGCCTCTGCGGCGTTGGTGCGCGCGATCAGGCCGTAGCTTTCCGTTATCTTGTCCTCCAACAGGCCTTCCAGCCGTCTCTTCGCCTCTGGATCCAGCTTGGAGGAAAGCCCCAGGAAACATTTTCCGGCTGTGAGGACCAGGTACTTCCCGGCAAAGGACAGGTGGCCGGTGCCAGAGGGAAGCTTGGTCTTCTGCGCCTCCCGGGTGATCTGGACGAGCACCTCGTCCCCCTGGGCCAGCCGCTTTCCCTCCTGCGGCGCAAGCTCCTGCAGCGGCACATAGATGGTCTGGCCGTCTGCGATCTTCACGAAGGCGGTCTGGATATTGGACTGGATCCTTTCAATTTTGCCCACATAGATGCGGTTCAACAGGGAGCCCTCCTCGGGGAAGGCAAGCTCCATCACCTGGCCCCCCTCCACGCAGGCGCCGCACAGCCTGTCCTGGCAGAAGGGAAGGCGCGTGAGCAGGTACTGGGTGTCCGCCTCTCCTCCGCTATGCTTCCTCTCCATCTGGGCGCTCCTCCCTGCAGGCGCCTGTGCCTGCGATCTCACTGCCGAAGTTATCTGTGGTTTTCCTGCCAAAGTTGCCTGCGGCCTCCCTGCCAAAGTTGCCTGCGGCCTCCCTGCCAGAGATGCCTGCGATCTCACTGCCAAAGGATTCCAGGGATACGAAGGCGGGCGGCTCTCCCTCCCCGGCGGTATTCGCCAGCAGATCCTGGCGGTGGATGTAGAGCCGCGCCCGCGCCTCCCGTCCGTCTGCCGCTTCCGCCAGGCCGTCTGCTGCGTCTGCCGCGTCTGCTGCTTCCGCCAGACCGTCTGCCGCTTTTGCCAGAGCCAGCCCGGCCTTTGCTCCTACCTGCGCACTTCTGTGCCCTCCCTCGTACACCTGCTCCAGGGCCTGCAGCACAAGCTCCGGCTTGATGTTTTCCGCACTCCCGGCACTCAGGCGCATCCGAAGCCCGCCGCTTCCCTCCGGGAAGTAGCGCTCCCGCTCTTCCTGGGAAAGCTCCTGGGGCAGAATCAGCTCCAGCCGGTGGATGTGAGGCTTGATGTCCACCAGTCTCTCACTCTTCTTCGTCTTCCTGCGCACAGGAACTGCCTCCGCCTCCTGGAAAGCTGCCAGCACCTCCTGCCAGTAGGCCGGGTCAAAGCTGCCCTCACCTGCGGTATCTCTGAAAATCACCTGGTAGTCGGCCCCAGCCACGGAGGCCATGGCCCCAGGGCAGCGTTCCGGAAGCTCCAGGAAACTCAGCACTTCCACTCCCTCTGCCATCGTATGGTTCAGCGCCTCCACCGCCTCCGCAGATGGGATCGGGCGGGTCAGCTCCATATCCATGTATTCCCCGGCACTGGTGAGCCCAAGCCCCAGCGGAGAGCCGAAGGACATCACCTGGTGAGGGCTGAAGCCCTCCGAATAGCGCACCGGTATTCCTGCCCGGCGGTTCGCCTTCTGAAAATAGCGCATCATGTCCAGGTGGCCGATAAAGCGCAGGATCCCGTATTTTGCAAAACGCACTCTAACCTTCAACACAGACACCTCCCCGGTATTTCGCGGCTCCGCAGCCAGAGCAGGACTGGCGGCAGTTGGGGGTCACCACGCCCTCCTGGGCCCGCAGCCACTCCCTCTCCAGGAATTTCCTGGAGACGCCGCAGCCCAGGAAATCCCACGGGAAACGCTCGTCAAGAGGCCGCTCCCTCGTGGTGTAGAAGTCAAGGGACAGCCCGCACTCCCCGAAGGCTTCCAGCCATTTCCCATAGTCGAAGCTCTCGCTCCAGGAGTCGAACAGGCAGCCCTTCCCGTAAGCGCTCTCCAGCACGTCCGCGAGACGGCGGTCGCCCCTGGCAAACGCGCCCTCCAGCATCGTCGTGTCGGCGTCGTGCCAGCTGTAGCGGATGCTCTTGCGGTTCAGCTCCTCCAGCATCGTCCCCTTCACCAGCCTCGCCTTCTCCTCAAATTGCTCTGCCGTGTTCATCGCCGCCCACTGAAAAGGGGTGAAGGGCTTTGGCACGAAGAAGGAGGTGCTGGCGGTAATCTGGCATTTCCCACCCCGCTTCTCCTTGGGCACGGTATCGTAGTACACCCGGGCAATCCGGTCGCACAGGTGCATGATTTCCCGGATATCCTCCTGCGTCTCCCCGGGCAGCCCCAGCATAAAGTAGAGCTTGACCTTGGACCAGCCGCCGGCAAAGGCCTGGGCGGCCCCTCCCAGGATGTCCTCCTCCGTCAGGCCCTTGTTGATCACATCCCGCATCCGCTGGGAACCAGCCTCCGGGGCAAAGGTCAGGCTGCTCTTCTTCACATCCTGCACCCGGCTCATCACATCCAAAGAGAAGGCGTCGATGCGCAGGGACGGCAGGGAGACGTTGACGCCGCCCTTCCCGTGGTATTCCTCAATCAGGTAGGACACCAGCTCCTTCAAGCAGCTGTAGTCGCTGGAGCTCAAGGAATTGAGGGAGATTTCGTCGTAGCCGGTGGAGGCCAGCATGCGGCTGGCCGTCTCCTTGAGCTCCTCAAGGCTTCTCTCCCGCGTGGGCCGGTAAAGCATGCCCGCCTGGCAGAAGCGGCAGCCCCGGATACATCCACGCATAATCTCCAGCACCACCCGGTCCTGGGTGACCTTGATGTAGGGGACGACAGGCTTCTGGGGATAACAGAGCCCCGCAAGATCCACGGCAAGCTCCTTCTCAATCTGCCGGGGAAGCGCCTCGTCCAGCGGATAGAACTCTGCCAGCGTCCCATCCTCGTGATAGGATGCCTCATAGAAGCCCGGCGCGTAGATGCCCGGGAGGCATCCGGCCTCCCGCAGGAAAGCTTCCCGGCTGGCCCCTTCCCGCCGCATCCGCTTGTAGAGCTCCAGAAGCTCGTCATACCGCGTCTCCCCCTCGCCGATGTAGAAGAGGTCAAAAAACGGCGCGATAGGCTCCGGGTTGTAGGTGCAGGGGCCGCCGCCGATGACGATGGGATCCTCCCACGTCCGCTTCCCCGCCCGGAGAGGAATGCCAGACAAATCCAGAATCTGCAGGATATTCGTGTAGCACATCTCGTACTGGAGGGTGATGCCCAGGAAGTCAAAATCCCGCACGGGATCCTGGGACTCCAGGGCGAACAGCAAAATCCCCTGCTCTTTTAAAATCCTGTGGAGATCCAGCCAGGGGGAGAACAGGCGCTCGCACCATATATCCTCCCTGCGGTTGAACATGTCGTAGAGGATCTGCATTCCCAGGTGGGACATACCGATCTCGTACACGTCCGGAAAGCACATGCAGAAACGGATCTCCACCTGCTCCCGGTCTTTCATCACCGCGTTGACCTCGCCTCCGATGTAGCGGGCCGGCTTCTCCACCCGCAGCAAAATTTCATCGCTCAAAGCTAGTTTTCTCATCTCAATACACCTCAATGGAATGTCAAGCCTGCAAAGGCTTCTGCATCTCATTATTATAAAAGACAACCTGCAGATTTTCAAGGATGATCGCCGCAATGCCTCGCGGCAGGCTGTGCCGCCCTTCACAGCAAAGCCTGCGCCATCTTTCACGGCAGATCGCGCCGCCGTCCCTTACGACAGCTCGAACATCCCGTGGTACAGCCGGTAGTACATGCCTTTCTGGGCCAACAGCTCCTCATGCCCGCCGCGCTCGATAATCCGCCCGTCCTCCAGCACCAGGATGGCGTTGGCGTTGCGCACGGTGGAGAGGCGGTGGGCGATGACAAAGACGGTCCGCCCCTCCATCAGGGCGTCCATCCCTTTCTGGATCAGGGCCTCCGTCCGGGTGTCGATGCTGGAGGTGGCCTCGTCCAGGATCAGCACCGGCGGGTCGGAGACTGCCGCCCGGGCAATGGCCAGAAGCTGCCGCTGCCCCTGGGACAGGTTGCCTCCGTCGCCGGTGACCATCGTGTCATACCCCTTGGGCAGGCGGCGGATAAAGGAATCCGCGTTGGCGATCCGGGCCGCCCGCTCAATCTCCTCCTGGGTGGCGTCCAGCTTCCCGAACCGGATGTTATCGGCCACCGTCCCGGTAAAGAGGTGGGTGTCCTGGAGCACAATGCCCAGGGAACGGCGCAGGTCGTCCTTGCGGATGTCCTTCACATTGATGCCGTCGTAGGTGATCTCCCCGCCCTGCACGTCGTAGAAGCGGTTGATCAGGTTGGTGATGGTCGTCTTCCCCGCCCCGGTGGCGCCCACAAAGGCGATTTTCTGCCCGGGCTTGGCGTAGAGCTCAATATCCTTCAGGACGCGCCGTCCGTTGCTGTAGCCGAAGTTGACCCGGTGGAAACGCACATCCCCCCGCAGGGGCGTCAGCGTGCCATCCTCCTTCTTCCACGCCCATCTGCCGGTCTTGCTTGCGCATTCCTTGAGTTTCCCATCCTCCTCTGTGACATTGGCGAGGCGGACGGTTCCCTGGTCCAGCTCCGGCTTCAGGCGCATAGCCTCGAAGATGCGCTCCGCCCCTGCCAGTGCCGACAGAAGGAAGCTGCTCTGCTGGGTGAACTGGTTGATGGGCATGGCCGCCTGGCGGACAAAGACCAGATAGCTGGCCAGGCTTCCCACATCGGTCATTCCCTTCATGGCCATGATCCCTCCCAGGACGGCCACGATCGCATAGTTGATATAGGAAATGCTCACCACTGCCGGGATCATGGTGGCCGCATAGCTCTGCGCCCCGGTCCCTGCGTAGCGCAGGTTCTCATTTTTGTCCTGGAAGGCCTCGATAGCCGCCTCCTCATGGCTGAACACCTTCACCACCTTCTGGCCGCTCACCATCTCCTGGACATAGCCGTCCATCTCCCCCAGGAACACCTGCTGCCGGGAGAAGTACTGCTTGCTCTTCCTGCCGCTGAAACGGATATAGAGAAACATCACCGCGTAGAACACTGCCGTTACAGAAGACAGCCTCCAGTTCAGAATGAAGAGGATGACCAGCGTCCCCACCACCTGGATAAAGCTCTGGATGACCATGGCAAAGCTGTTGTTCATGGCATCCGCGATGGTGTCCACATCATTGGTGAAATAGCTCATAATATCCCCGTGCTTGTTGCTGTCAAAAAACCGCAGGGGGAGCGTCTGCAGATGGGCGAACAGATCCTTGCGGATATCGTAGAGCACCTTCTGCGCAGCCCGCACCATGGTCTGGGTGTAGCCGAAGGCCGCCAGGACACCGGCAAGATAGATGGCGCCCGCGGTCAGGACGCCCTGCACCAGCGCCTCCCGCCCGCCGCCGGCCAGATTGTTGACGATGGGCCGGATCATATAGGTGCCTAGAAGGTTGGCCAGGGCGCTGATGGTCACCAGCAGGGCCACCAGCAGCATGAGAAACTTGTGCCTCCCCAGATAGGACAGGAGGGCGCCCACGGTGAACCGAAGGTTCTGCGGCCTCTTGCCGTTAAAGGTCCTCGCCATCTTCCATCCCTCCTCTCATCTGCGACGCGTAAATCTCTTGGTAAATCGGATCCGACGCCAGAAGTTCCTGGTGGGTGCCGCAGGCGTGGATTTTCCCGTCCTCCAGCAGGACGATCTGGTCGGCGTGCATGACCGACGTGATCCGCTGGGCGATGATAATTTTTGTCATATCCGTAAGCTTTGACAGGGCTTCCCGGATTCTGGCCTCCGTGGCGGTGTCCACCGCGCTGGTGGAATCGTCCAGGATGAGGATCTTGGGCTTCTTCAGCAGAGTGCGGGCGATGCACAGGCGCTGCTTCTGCCCGCCGGACACATTCACGCCTCCCTGTCCCAGGTCCGTGTCCAGCCCCTTGGGCATCCGCACCAGAAACTCATCCGCCCCAGCATCCCGGCAGGCATCCCACAGGGTGCGGTCGTCCGCGTGCGGATTCCCCCACAGCAGATTTTCCCGCACAGTGCCGGAGAACAGCACGTTCTTCTGCAGGACGATGCCCACCGCGTCCCGCAGCGTCTTCAGGTCGTATTTGCGCACATCCCGGCCTCCCACCACCACTTTGCCCTCGCTCACGTCGTAGAGGCGCGGGATCAGCTGTACCAGGGTGGATTTGGCGGAGCCTGTGCCGCCCAGGATGCCCACGGTCTGCCCAGCGCGGATCCGCAGGTTGATGCCGGACAGGGCATACTGGGCGGCGTCCTCGCTGTACTTGAAGGATACGTCCACAAACCGGACTCTCCCGTCCTTGACTTCCCTGCAAGGCTTCTTCGGGGATTTCATGTCCGGCTTCTCCTCCAGCACCTCGCTGATGCGGCGGGCGCTGGCCAGGGAGCGGGTGGCGAGCAGGAACACGTTGGAGATCATCATCAGGGAGTTCATCACCTGCAGCACATAGCTCAGGAAGCCGGTGAGCTCCCCCACCTCCAGGCTCCCCTCCAGGATCATGTTGCCCCCGAACCACATGATCCCCACGGTGGCAGCGTACATCGTGAGCTGGAAAGCCGGCAGGTTGAGCACGGCGAACCGGAAGGTATTCTTTCCTGTGCGCGTCAGCTCCTCGTTGACCGCGCCGAATTTTTCCTCCACATACTCCCCGCGCACAAAGGCCTTCACCGCCCGGATAGCTGTCAGGCTCTCGCCCACCACGCTGTTCAGCCGGTCCACCGCCCGCTGGAGCACCGCAAACATCGGGGCAATCTTGCGCACCACCAGGAAGAGGATCAGCGCCAGCACCGGCGTGGTGATGAAGAACACCAGGGCAAGCTGTGCGTTCATAAAGAAGGACAGGCCGATCCCGCACACCAGCATGACAGGCCCCCTCACCATCGGCCGCAGCGTCCCATTGAGCGCATTCTGGACGACGGTGATGTCGGTGGTCATCCGGGTGATCAGGGACGAGGTGTCGAAATGCTCCAGGTTGGAGAAGGCGTACCCCTGCACCTTCACGAATTCCGCCTCCCGCAGCCTCGCTCCCAGGCCGTAGGATGCCCTGGCCGCAAACCGTGCATACAGAAGCCCTGTGAGCAGGGACAGCGCCGCACAGATGCCCATCTGGACACCCTTGTGGATGATGTATGGCACATCCTGGCCCTCAATCCCCACGTCGATGATATCCGCCATCAGCACTGGAATGACCAGCTCAAAGCAGGTCTCCACCAGGACAAGGAAGGTTCCCAGGAACAAATCCTTCCGGTAAGGCCCCAGATAAGAGAATATTTTTCTCAGCTCCCGCATCGCGTCCCCTCCTCTTTCAGATTGTGGTAGGCTCGGGACAGATACTCTGAAAACTGCTCCCGCTCCTGCTGGCTGAATCCCTTAAGCATCTGCTCCTCCATCTGACGGCCCCTGATCCGCCACTGGCGGTTGGCCTCCCGCCCTCTGTCCGTCAGGGACACCAGGTCAGCCCTGCGCTTGCAGACATCTGCCTGCCGCTCCACAAAACCTCCCTTCTCCAGGGACTCCATCATACGGCTGACCGCCGCCGGATCAATCTCGAAATAGTCCGCCAGCTCCTTCTGGCGGCAGGGACTCCTGTCCGCAAGGTAGGAGAGCAGCTTCGGCTGGCCTATCCCAAGGCCGAGCTCCCCGATATGCGGGCGCATATAATTTTTCTGGGCATGAAATACCCGGTACAGAAGCATGTGGAATGTCCGCTCCATCCTCCCGTCTTCCTCCTTTTCCCTGGGCGCTTTCCCGCCAGAGGCTTCCCTCCGCCTGGCAGCGCTTTCCTTTGCTCTTCTCTACATGGTTCTTCTCTATATTGTATGCCAAATAATTGATATGTCAATAGTTGATATATCAAGAACAGCACCAGTGTACCATGAGAGCACAGCACCGGTGTGCAAGGAGCAGCCCTCCATGCAGAAAAAGAAAGGGTATCCCCAAAGCCTTCTCTGTGGCTCCAGGGATACCCCTTCCCATCTTAACTGCCGATTTTGCTGACGGTCATAGTCGTACCGGAATAGAGGAAGTCTCCACCGGCCGGGATCACTTCAAATTCTGCAGGCACGGACGTCACCTGTACAATCTGGAAGAAGGACAGGCTGGCCGTGTCCGATGCGGCGCTGAACGTGTGGGTGGCATCCGCCCCCGGCACAGTCGTCCCCTGCTGCGTCAGATAAAGCTGGATCGTCTCCGGAAGGCTTACGCCGCTGGCCGGAGATATTGTCCCGTGGAAGGACACCTCATAAAAGCCCGGCTCCTGCACAGTGACGGGAGCCGTGTTGTCGGCATGGGTCACCGCCGTCCCGTTGGAGGACGCCGTCCGGTCAAATATCAAGGGTGTGGAGGCGGTGCCGCTCTGGGGCGGCGTGGAGTAGGCGCTCAGGAATTCTGCCTGGGCGCCGGATGCACCCGTTGGGCCGGTGGGGCCAGTAGCTCCGGTAGCTCCGGTGGCCCCGGTGGCGCCCGTCACCCCAGCAGGGCCGGCCGCCCCGGTCGGTGCGGTACAGGAAGGAAAACTTTTCCAGCCTGCTCTCTCATCAAGAGAAAGCCGCGGATATTGCAATGCTGGATTATGCCTTGCGCGAAGCCAAGAGCAGGGCAAGGCACACGCCTGCTCCCAGCAGAAGAACCAGCACCTCTGTCAGCGGCAGCGTATCTGCCGTCAGGGGAACCGCAGCAGACTCCTGTGCGTCAGGCTGCGCGGCGGTGTTGCCGGGATTGCTGCCAGATGCATGGGGCGTTTGCGGATTGCCGCCTCCAGACGGATTACCGCTGCCGCCTGTATCCTCCGGCGTATCCGGGCCAGCTGGTGTATCCGGTGTACCCGGCGTATCCGGGTTGCTGGGTTCCTCTGGGTCAGGTTTCTCTGAGCCGCCGGGTTCTTCCGGATCAGGCTCCTCTGAGCCGCCGGGTTCTTCTGGGCCGGATTTTCGGTTCAGGCGCAAATCGTCAATCGCACCCCGACCGCCAGCCTCCACATCCACCGAAATACCCAGCACCACGGTCGTTTCTTTATCCAGGGTAAACTCCACCGTTGGCTGCTGCCAGTCCAAAGGGCCGCTTACCGTGAAAGCAGCGCTTGCGGTAAAAGCCGTGCTTGCCGCCGGAACTGTTTGGACATAAATGCTGCCGCTGGCGCCTTCTCCCTGTGCAAACAGCGAATAGGTGTAGCTGCCCGCCTGCAGCGTCATGGGCTTCGTTTCTGCCGTCATCCCCTGCACGCCGCTGGCAGAACCAAAATGCAGATACCGCGTGCCGCTGTGGGCATGGTCGGGGTCTTCGCTTGTGATGCCCTTCCCCTCCCAGTTCCCCGACGTGGTGAGAATCTGGCCGCTTTCCAAATCGCCGTTTTCCAGCAAATTGTGCGGCAAGACTGTTATGGTACAGGTCACTTGGCGGGACAGCGTCCCGTCCGCCTGCGTCACCGTAGCGGTGCCGCTGATGGAGTAGCTGCCTGGCTCCAGCGCAGCCAGGTCAAGAGTCCCCGTATCCCAAGTGACCGGCGCCTGCGCGCTTGTATCATCGTTATAGTGAACGGTCACCGTTTCCGGGAGTGTCACGCTGGCCGTGCCGTCCGCGCCAGCCTCAGCAGTCACAGCGGCATTGTCCACGCTTTCCGCCGCCAGGGGCACGATGGATCCCGTCTGCATATAAGTCCATACCCTCAGCGAAGAAAGCGGGTTCCCGTCAAAGCTGAACATCGACTGGTTATCCACCTGCGAGCCGCCATACCATATACCGGCATCGTCGGGATCGTATTCGGACGCGTAGGACGACGCCCAGCCGGAACCGTACGTTTCCCACAGCTCCTTGTTGGCGTCTACCTGTGCTGTGTAGGCCTCTCCTTCCAGGCCGGAGACATTGCCCACCGGCAGCCAAGCGGGTTCCCAATAGAACATGCCGATGCCGTTTTCGCCCACATTGGCCACCGCCTGGGCCACATCTGCCACTGCCTGCGCCTGTCCCTGAACCGAGAATGGCCAATTCTTGCCGCTCATATTGTCGGTGTCGTTGCTGCCCACGCGCACGGTGTTGTCGTGGCCGTCTCCGTCCTCCAGCGTCGTCGCCCAGGAGGTCTCGGCCACCATCACTTTTTTATCATATGTTTCCGCCACCTGCCGCAGCTGGCTGGTCAGGTTGTCCAGGCTGCCGTGCCAGTAAGGATAGTAGGAACTGGCAAAGACATCATAGTCCACCCTATACTGCTTCAGATTGGCGGCGTAATCGCTGACATAGTTCCCCTGCTCAGGGTTGGTGAAGTGGACGGCAGCCAGAATGTCCTTTCCGCGCGCTTGCCCCACCTGGTGCACAGCGTCCACGCCTGCTTGGAACAGTTTGGCGGCGTTTTCCCAGCCGCTGCTGTACATTTCGCCGCAGATGCCGTTGTTCGTCTCATTGCCGATCTGCACCATACCCACGTTGACGCCAGCGTCCAAAAGGGAGTTGAGGCTTTCCTCGGTAAAAAGTTCAATCTTTTGAATTTTTTCATCTAGTGATATCCCTGTCCACTCTTTTGGCTCTTTCTGCTTTCCAGCGCTGGCCCAAAAGTCGGAATAGTGGAAGTCGATCAGCACCTGCATCCCGGCGTCGCTGGCCCATTTACCCATGGTCTTGGCAGCTTCCAGGTCGTTGTTGCCGCCTCCGTAGCCATTTCCATTGGCATTAAAGGGCATGTTCCAGACACGCAGGCGCACCCAGTTGACGCCGGCGCTGGCCAGCAGCTGCATGAAGGCCTGTCCCTGGCTGTCGATGTTGCCGTCCGTACCCAGCATGCTGCCATCCCAGTCACGGAAGGTCACGCCGCTGCGCAGCAGTGACAGCAGCGAGGAGACATCCACACCCTTGATGAAATCGCTGCTCTCAGAGCCTGCGACATAGGGCACCGCGATATCGGCCTCCACCGGTGTAGGAACAGCCGCCGGATCGCTGCTGGCCGGCTGCACGTTCTGCAGCCCCTGCGCCAGCACATCGGACGCCATCATCATCGCCAGCGCCAGCATGACCGCCAGCGCCGCCAGCAGGTTTCCGGCCTGCTGGCAAAGAGGAGTTTTCGTTTTCATGCGTTCCACCCTTCCAATCCATGGGAGCATGGCGATTCCCGTCACAGCCATGTCCCTGGTTCGTCACATCCTCATTCATTTTCTGCCGCTGTCTTTTCTTCCATTCCTTGTCCCCCTGTTCCAGGCCAGGCCTCCGGCCAGGACAGCGCCGGACACGACACATAAGAGAACCGGCAGAGCCAGCGAAGTGGTGTCTCCCGTTTTAGGCGCCTGGAGAAGGCCTGTCTCCCCTGCCGCTGCGCTGCTTCCTGCATGGCTGGAGCCTGCAGAGCCACTGCCCGAATGGCCGGAGCCGCTGGAACTGCCAGAGCTGCCGGACGAAGACGAGGAGCCCGGATTGCCTGTGGGAGGGATTGCCTCTGCCTTCTTCTCATAGCCGCAGACGGTACATTCCTCATGCCTAGAGCCCGCCTCCGTCCCGGTGGCTTCTTTGTCCGTCACCCAGGCAAACGTGTGGGCAGCCTGGTTTAAAATTTCCCCGCACGCACAAGTATTCCAGTGGCTGCTTTCGTCCCTATGCCAGCCGCTGCCGTCCGGCGTATGCCCGGAGAGCTTGGGAAGGATCGTCTCTTCCTCGGTGATCTCTTCTGCCGCGCCTGCATCACGGAAATATTTTCCGCAGCTGTCACAGTGCCAATACTCGATATTTCCAACCGCCATATGGGTGGCTTCTTTTCTCTCCACATGCTGTAGGCTGCTGTGGACATCCGGGTCAACATTTCCATAGGAAAGGCCGCACACTTGGCAAACCGCACGGGCAGCGCAGGTGGCTGTGCCTCCCGTATGGGCGCCGTAGCTGTCCTTCTCGCTGTTCCCGGTGATATTGCATCCCTCGGCAGTACATTCATGCCAGTGATTCGTTCCGTCGCCGCTCCACTGAGCAGCCCAGTCATGTGTGTGGAGAAGTGTGCCATCAAATTCACTGACTGTGCCGGTTCCGGCGTTTACGGACAGCTTCATCGACACTGGCGCGCTGCAGAAATCGGTCGTGGTATCTCCGCTGCTCTCCTCTGCAAACACATAAAGCAGATAGCTTCCGTCTGCCACCCCGGAAAGCGGGATTGACAGGCTGCCGCTTGCGGTTGCGGAAATATCCGCCAGCTTTCCATAATATTTTGCCGCGCCGTCCTCATCGGTCAGGATACAGGAAACGGTTCCACCCTTCGCGTTCTCATAGGCAAAGGACAGCGTCGTCCCCGACTGGGCGGCCTGGCTGGCAGTTGCTGTCACCGTCAGGGTCAGATCGGTATCCAGCATGGTAAATTTGGCGGGAGCGCTGGAGGTGGCCGCCGCTGCCGCGCCAATCATTCCGCTGCCTATCACCGCCGAACTCTTGGGGCCGGTCAGAAAGAGGGCGGAGGAGACGTCCAGGGAAAAAGCCGGGCGCATATCTGTCACATTATCATATACGCCTAATGTATTTAATCCAGTTCCTCCTGGAGCCCCAACAGCGACCTCACTTCCACCTCTTGTCTTATCGACCGGTGAACGCAGCCAGTAATAATCCGAATAATCCTTTATTTCCGTTGTCGGAAGCTGCTTATACTCTGCATAGGAAAGCGGCCAAAATTTCTGATTCGCGATTCCTTGGCCTACTATGCCTGAAATCAAGTTGCCCGGAACGCCGCCCCACTCATCAAAGGAAACGCCATCTTCGAATGTACGAAGCTGGATCAGTGCCTGCTCCTCTGCTGGAAGAGACGCAGCCAGCGTCTCCATATTGCTCTGCAAGTCGCTGCCAGCGTATTCATTCGGTGTCGCCCAGCCAGCCATCCCGGTAGGATTGCTCTTATATTCTGTACCTTCATAAGCTATGTAAAGAGCATCTGACGGGCCAGTAGATTTGCTCACTCGAAACGCCGACTGCTCCAGGTTAGCATTCTTCGTTATGCCATTATTTACTGCCAACAACGTAAGACTGTCTTCCTGCGGATAAACACCTTCTGCCGCATTTCCCACTACCCACCATTGGTAACCGCCAAAATACACTACACTTGTTATGGCTGGCAGCTGTGGGGACGCAGGCTGCGCTGCTTCCGCTGTCACAGGCAAAGTCCACGCGGCACAAACCGAACTTCCCAGGCAGAGAAAAGCGCACAGCAAAATACCCAGTATTTTTCTTGTTGTCTTCATGTCTCTCCATATCCTTTCTACTAAAAAATGAGCCACTATCATTCTAACATACCGTCCCGGCAGGGAAGATGTCACTTGGGCAGTATTCCGGTCAGTTAGGCAAACCTGGTGTTTTCTCTTGCAAAAGGTGGTATCTTTAAATAAGATAAAAGATAGCTTTCGCCTCGGTGTGCCAGGGCCGTATTGTCCCCTGGTACACCGGCGCTGTCATCATGCCAGAAAATAAGGGAAGGGAATTTCATGAGAGAATGCAAGCGTTGGGGGTTTGCAGCGCTTTTCCTAGCCGCTGCTGTTGCTGTGATCTGGTTTCTCAGCCTGTTTACCCGGGTGGAGGAATCCATGTACTATATCACTTGGGATTCTGCCGTCCGCCTTCTGCCGGATGGCAGAGAACAGCCTTTTGCGTGGGAGGCCTATACCAACGAAGGGACAGCGGAAGGCAGCTACCGCTTTACAGGCTCCATTCCCGCAGGCATGCCTGCAGGATTTCTTCTGTTTGAGACAGCCGGCGCCGATCTCACCCTGTCTCTGAATGGCGCGGAAATATGGCATTCCACTGCGCCTTCTGTGGAGGCAGGCAGCTCCATGGCCCAGGGGAAGGTTCCCCTGGAGGAAAATACCTCCGGCACCCTGACTGTGACCTTCCGGCTCTCGGAAAATTCTGGCGCAATATTCCCGCCCCTTGTCCGATTGATCCCGGACAGCCTGGAAGTGGCCCAGAATACCGCCTTTGCCGACCGGACGGCGCTGCCTGCAGGGGCTGCCGCTTTTGCCCTCCTTCTTATTTCCGGCGTTTTCCTGATGGGCATTTTTATCCGCAAGGCAGACTGGAGCCTGATTCCTCTGATGGCGGGAGTCGGCGGGCTGATGGTTGTCCGCCTCTGCCAAGACCAGAGAGCCTATTTTCTGCCGGAAGAGACGGCCCAGCTGCTGGGGAATCCGAAAGCAGACCTTGTGATCGCCGCGGCTTTCCTCCTTTATCTAGCCATGAACCGGCAGCGCCATTTCTGGAAATATATGGGTGTCTGCGCCGGGCTGAGCGCCGCCGTCCTGCTGATCTGTGACCTGGTATCCCTGGCCTCCGGCGGCTATCTTTCCAAATATATCCACGGAAGCCTAATCCCAGAGATTCAGGCCGGATTGGTCACGAATCTTCTCTACTGGCTGACTCTCTGGCTGGCTTTTGTCAGCGCACTGATCTCCGCATATGGCATCGCCAGATCCTATGCCATCCGCGAAGTCCAGAGTCAAGGGCTGCAGCTGAAAAACCAAATGATTTCCGAAAGCTATCACAATCTGGAAGAAAATATGAAAGAGAGAGAAGCCTTCTGGCATGAGTTCCGGCACCAGCTGACTGCGCTGGACTGCCTGTATCAGGAGAGGGACTACGGCAGCATGGGAAAGCTGCTGACAGAGCTGCTGGAAAACCAGCACGCCCAGGCGGAAATTTATTTTACCCAGAACCGGACGGTCAATCTGATTTTACAGAACGCTGCTTTCCAGGCCAAAAAGCTGAATATCCACTTCCAGGCTCAGGCCAGCGTCCCGGAAAATCTCAATATCCCGGAGCCGGATCTGTGCGGCCTGCTGCTGAATATGCTGGATAATGCCCTGGAAGCCGCCCAGAAAGTCATGCCGCCTGACAGAAGGCGCATCTTCATCCAGATCAGCCAGGCGGATCTTTATCTGGCGGTGAAATGTGAAAATATATTTGATGGAGAATTGAAAAGAGATAAAAACGGCCACTTGCTGACAACCAAAGAAAACCGGCTCTCCCACGGCTTCGGGTGCCGGCAGATGGCCAAGATTGCCCAGAAATATGGAAGTACCATGTATTTTGACACAGCAGGGCCCCATCTTTTCAGGGCCCAGACCGCGCTGAGAATCCCCAGCCAGCCGGACGGCTAACCGTTGATATAGGAGACGAACGCCTCCTGGCAGGCTTTATAATATTTCCTGCTCACAGGCAGGCAGCGGCCATCATCCAGATATACCATCTGCCGCAGCAGCTCCCGCACATGCCCCAGGTTCACCAGGTAGCTGTGCTGGCAGCGGACGAACCTGGCAGCGGGCAGCTGCCTCTCCAGCGCCGTCAGGCCAATGGGGAACTCCTCTCTCTTCTCCCTCAAAAAAATCTGGACGCCATGGTTTCCGTCCGGCTCCGCGTAAAAAATGTCATCCAGATTCAGCCGCAGCCTGCGGGTGCCTTTCTGGAGAATCACGGCGTCTTGGCGGGAAGACAGCTTCCAGGCTGTCAGCACCGCCTTTTTCAGTTTCTCCCAGTCCAGCGGCTTCAGCAGAAAGTGAACCGGCTGGACATCATAACCATCCCGAATATATTTTTCATGGCCCGTCACAAATAGAATCCCCACCCGGTCGTCCCGGTCACGCAGCTCCCTGGCCAGCTCCAACCCCGTCTTCTGCTCCATCTCAATGTCCAGGATCAGCAGCTGAAAGCTCTCTCCCCATTCCAATAGAAATTCATCCAGCTTCTGCGCGCTGGAAAAGGATATGATTTTATGGGCAATCCCTTTCTCCTCCAGCACCTGGCCGCATACCCGGCAGATCATCTCCCGCACAGCCTGGTCATCTTCACAGACAGCCAACCGGTAATCCCGCATCCATCGTCTTTCCTTTCTAGCTTATGTGGGCATGGCTATCCCCCGTCACAGCCATGTCCCTGGTTTGTTATATCCCATTTATTATACACAATTTCTCCTCTGTTTCACAAGATTTTTTCAGAATCCTTTTGCTTTTCTGTCCGTTTCCCCATCCCTCTCCCCGTTTTTTTAAGTTCCTCCCTCGTTGGGAGCCAGCGGTTTTCCCATATCCCCGGTTCTTTTTCTCATAGGACAATCGGGAACCAGCATAGGACTATGGAAGAGGAGGCGGATATTTTTCTATGGATCATCAGCAGACTGGCACTGCGGCGCGGGCAGGCACCGGCATTGCGAAAATAAATATGGAACGGAGAAAGCAGGCTGCTGCTGACACAGTAAAACCCGGGCGCCGGGTATGGCGGATTGCCATCTATATCCGCCTCTCCAAAGAGGATGCCCGCTGCCTGGACGAGTCAGAAAGCGTGACGAACCAGCGGCAGATGATCGAAGATCACATTGCCGGGTTTCACGACGGCGACGAGTACCTGATCGTGGACGAATATGTGGACGACGGTATTTCCGGCACGACGGACGACGAGCGGGACGGCTTCCAACGGATGCTGTCCGACATCAGGCGGGGGCGCGTAAACTGCGTGATCGTGAAAGACCTGGCGCGTTCTTTCCGAAACTACAGCGACCAGGGCTATTATCTGGACGACTGGTTCCCCCGGCACCATGTGCGCTTTATCTCCCTGTACCACCAGCCGCTGGACAGCTACCGGGAGCCGCAGAATATGCGCAGCATCGCCGTCCCCATCCAGGGCGTCCTCAATGAAAACCACTGTGCGGAGACCTCCGACAAGGTGCGGAAGGTGTTTGACATGAAGCGCCGCAGCGGCAAGCACATCGGCTCCTTTGCCGTTTACGGCTATGTCAAAGATCCCAGGGATAAGAATGCCCTTGTGGTGGACGAGGAGGCTGCCGCCGTCGTCCGCAGCATTTTCCATATGTTCCTGGGCGGCATGAGCAAAAACGCCATTGTCCGCTGCCTGAACGAGCAAGGAATCCCCTGCCCTGCGGTCTATAAGCGGGTATGCCTGGGGCTGAAATACCAAAATCCCAGCGTGGATCCTGAAAAGCCGCCTCTATGGTGCGCACATTCCATCCATACCATATTGAAAAACCGCATGTACTGCGGGGACATGGTGCAGGGCCGCTTCCGCACGAAGAGCTACAAGGTACACGTTCAGGAGGCAGTTCCCAAGGAGGAATGGTATGTTGTTGAAAACACCCACGAGGCCATCATCAGCCGGGATACCTTTGAACAGGCACAGCAGCTCTTAGCCCGGAGCACCCGCACAGGCCCCCGGCAGAAGGATGTCTATCTGTTCAGCGGCTTTCTGAAATGCGCGGACTGCGGCAAGGCCATGGCCCGGAGCAAGGTGGGGGATCGGGTGTACTACTACTGCCGCACGTATAAAGACCAGTCGAAAGCGGCCTGTACAAAGCACACCATCCGGCATGACCGCCTGGAAGCCGCCGTCCTGCTTGCAATCCAGCAGCAGATTTACCTGTCGGCGGATTATCAGGCGGTCATGGAACAGATCAGCCGGGTTCCCAAAGGACGGCCCAAGACGCAGGGACTTGTGGAGATGATCAATCAGAAAGAGCGAAGGCTTGCGAAAATTGCCCGCTACAGACAGGACATTTACCAGGACTGGAAGGATGGGATTCTCTCCTCTTCCGAGTACCAGCACATGCGAAAGGACTATGGGCGGCAGGCAAAGATGTTGGAGGAAGGCTTGGCAAAGCTTCGGGAAGAACAGGCAAAGCAGGAACAACAGGAAGAACAGGCAAAGCTTCCCGGCAATGCGGACGCAGAGCCTCCTCTCCTGTCCGCATTCCGGCAGCATCCGAACATCAGCCAGCTATCCAGGGAGCTGTTGATCGCCCTTGTGGATCACATCCAGGTACACGAGGGCGGCTCAATCCGCATTGTGTTCCGCTTTGCCGGCGGGCTCCGCCGCATGTAAAAATTTAAGTCCACTCCTCCATCAAGAGGAAATCGCGGATATTGCGGTGTTTGATCCCGTTGCGGCTCATGTCAAATTCATCCAGGGAGACGACATATTTGGGGAAATTGTCGCGGACAGCCTCGTATACGCCGAACTCCCGCTGCACCGTCTCATCCGATGCCAGCAGGTAGGCGGCCTGTACATACAGCTTTTCGCCGCGTTTGCTGCAGACAAAATCGATTTCTTTCTCGCCCGCTTTGCCTACCGTGACCTCATATCCCCGGCGCAGAAGCTCCAGATAGATGATATTCTCAAGGACGAGCTGGATATCCCTCATATTACCGCCGAAGACAGCCTCGCGGATGCCATGGTCGGCAAGATAGTATTTCTCATGGGAGGATAGAATCTGCTTGCCCTGCAAGTCCTGGCGCTTCACCTGATAAAATAGATAGGCGTCGCAGCAATATTTGATATAATTCAGGATTGTCTCCGGCGCCACAGCGCGCTGTTCCTTCTTGAGAAACTTGGAAAGGGAGGTGGCAGAGAAGGTATTTCCCACATTTCCCATGACATAGGCGATGATGCGTTCCAGCAAGTTCACATCACGGATCTTGTTTCTCTTTACAACATCTTTGAGCTGGACAGAATGGAATAAATCAAAGAGGTACTGTCTCGACGGCTCATCCGCATACCGGACGTTTGCCAGGTAGGGCATGCCCCCGGAAAGGAGATACTGCTGGAAGCATTTCTGTACCGAGGCATCGGGCACGACCGAACGGTAGAGCTCCAAAAACTCCGCAAACGAAAACGGGTAGATGACAAACTCCACATAGCGTCCTCCCAGATGGGTCGCAAGCTCGCCGGACAGCAGCGTAGCATTGGAACCTGTGATATAAATGTCGCAGTCAATCGAGACCCGCAGCGAGTTCACACATTTTTCCCATTCCTTTACTTCCTGGATCTCGTCAAAAAAGAGATAGGCCCTGCCAGGAATCCCGGCAGCCCTTCTCATAATCTCATCGTGCAGGGACTCTGCACTCTGCAAATGGGAAAAGCTTAAGTTCTCGAAGTTGATGGATATAAATTGCTCTGGACTGACACCGGATGCCCTAAGCTCTTCCTTGATAAGCTCCAGCATAACCGACTTGCCGCAGCGGCGGATACCGGTCATGACCTTTATCAGATCCGTATTGATAAAGGGGCGGATACGGCGCATGTAAGTTTCCCGTTTGATCATGGATCAGAAAACCCCCTCTCCGTGCTTTGTTCTCTGTATATTCTAGCGTCTTTTACACAGCATATCACATTTATAATTGTAAAACAATGCCTTTATTCTTATTTTATCAGTTATAACTGATAAAATACAGGATTCGACATGATTTTCCATATACAAATGATAGTGGTATCAGAATGATAGTGGTATCCGAATATTTCTTTCCGAAAGGAACCGCCCCGGTCGCTCCGGTCGCTCCGGTTGGCCCAGCCGGGCCCGTAGGGCCAGTAACTCCAGTGGGGCCGGTAGCTCCTGTGGCGCCCGTTGGCCCAGTGGCGCCTCCAGAAGGCCCGGTGGCTCCCGTTGGCCCAGTGGCTCCCGTCGGCCCGGCCGGGCCGGTGGGGCCTGGCCTTCCTCTCCTGCCGGGCGGGCAGGGAACTGGGCAGG
>CALWMI010000104.1 GCA_944381745.1 uncultured Lachnospiraceae bacterium
GTGGGCCTGGTAGCCCACGAAGAGGACTGTACACTCCTCCCTCCACAGATTGTGCTTCAGGTGGTGCTTGATCCGCCCGGCGTCGCACATGCCGGAGGCGGAAATGATCACCTTGGGCCGCATATCAAAATTGATCGCCTTGGACTCATCGGAGGTGACCGCCAGGTTGAGCCCTGGGAATGTGATGGGGTTAATCCCCTGCCGGATCAGCGCCATGGCGTCCTCGTCAAAGCACGACTGGAAATTCTTGTTGAACACGTTGGTCGCCTCGATGGCCAGCGGGCTGTCCACAAACACCTGGAAGCCCTCAAAGCCGTGCACCAGCTTCCTCTCCTTAATCTCCCGGATAAAATAGAGCATCTCCTGGGTCCTGCCCACCGCGAAGGCCGGAATCACCAGATTGCCTCCCCTGGCGAAGGTCTCCTCGATCACGTTCGCCAGCTCCTCCACGAAATCCGGGGGCGCATCGTGGAACCGGTCCCCGTAGGTGGACTCCATCACCACGTAGTCCGCCTCCTCCGTGTAGGCGGGATCCTTGATCAGCGGCTGGTTCTTATTGCCGATATCCCCGGAAAATACCAGCTTGCGCTGGACGCCTTCCTCGTCGATCCACACCTCCACCGAGGCTGAGCCCAGCAGATGCCCCACATCGGTAAAGCGCACGTCGATCCCCGGGCACAGCACGATTCTCTGCCCATAGTCGCAAGGATGGAAATGGCCGATCACCCCCTCGGCGTCGTCCATCGTATAGAGCGGCACGTACTCCTCCCGGCCGGCCCTTCTCCCCTTGCGGTTGCGCCACTCCGCCTCAAATTCCTGGATGTGGGCGCTGTCTCTGAGCATAATCTGGCACAGGTCGCTGGTGGCAAAGGTACAGACAATCTCTCCCCGGAACCCATTCTTGTACAGGAGGGGCAGCAGCCCCGAATGGTCGATATGCGCGTGGGTGAGCAGCACGAAATCCACCTGGGAGGCCGGAATCGGGATCTCCTGGTTCTCCAGCACATCCTTCCCCTGCTCCATCCCGTAATCTACCAGGATATGTCTCCCACATGCCTGCAGATAGTGACAGCTTCCTGTCACCTCGTGGTCGGCGCCAATAAACATCAGCTTCATTTTTTTCCCCTTCCCGGCTCCAATATCAGTAATCAGCATTCCCCACTCCTCCGAAAACTGATATTCCTGCCTATTTTGTCGAATTTTGCTACATTTCTACCTGTATTGTAGCATCTAACCGGGGAAGAGGCAAGGAGAACCTTCTCCGCGCAGCCTTCTCTTACAACCTTCTCCGCGCAGCCTTCTCGCGCAGTCTTCTCTACTCAAAGCGGACAATCTCCTTGCGCAGCCGCTTCATGATCTTCTTCTCCAGCCTGGATATGTAGGACTGGGAGATGCCTAAGAGATCCGCCACCTCCTTCTGCGTCTTCTCCTCCCCCTCCGGGCTGTTCAGGCCGAATCGCAGCTCCACGATCGTCCTCTCCCGGTCTGTCAGCTTGCGGATCGCCCGGTTCAAAAGCTTCCTCTCCACCTCGTTCTCCATATCCCGGTAGATCACATCCTCGTCTGTCCCCAGGATATCGGACAGAAGGAGCTCGTTGCCGTCCCAGTCCACATTCAAGGGCTCGTCGATGGACACCTCCAGCCTGGTCTTGCTGTTCCTGCGCAGATACATCAGGATCTCATTTTCAATGCACCGGGAGGCGTAGGTGGCCAGCTTGATCCTCTTGTCCGGGTTGAAGGTGTTGATCGCCTTGATCAGGCCGATCGTCCCGATGGAGATCAGATCCTCCACCCCCACGCCGGTGTTGTCAAAGCGCTTGGCAATGTAGACCACCAGCCGCAGGTTGTGCTCGATCAGCAGGGATTTGGCCTCCTTGTCCCGGTCTGTCCCCAGCTCGTTGATCACGTCCTGCTCCCGCACCGGCTCAAGTGGGGCTGGCAGCACCTCCGCCCCGCCGATATAATGGATGTCCCCGCTCCTGGAGAACAGCATATTATGTAAATTGGCCACCGATTTAAATTTGAAATGCCCGGGCATGGATACTTTCATTAACATAGATAACTCCTCCTGATTCAATGTCGTCTGTCTGCTTCGGCTTCCAATACGCTTCCCCTCTGTCACTCCCCCGCCTCCCCGGCGCTCAGGATCATCTGGTAATGCGCCTGCCCTGACACCGGTATCCGGCTGAGGGCCACCACCGGCTTTACAATGGTTCGGCTCCCCTCCCCTGTGCGGATCTCCAGGCTCTCGCCCACCACGGCTGGCAGAAGCCCCTCCCTGCGCCCGATGCTGTGGTAGGGTATGAGATGCAGGCCGAGCCCGGCGAGCTTTCCCTCGTCCAACTCCGGGAGCGCCTCCCTGTCCACAATGTGCACCGGCCTATGATAGAAGGGATCCATCAGCCGGTTGCCGGTGTCCAGCAGCGCCCGCAGGTTGTAGCTGTATCCTCCCAGGGAAAGGCACACCTCATACACCTGTCCCCGGCTGCGCCAAAGCCTCCGGTATATGCCTGCCCCTGCCCGCAGCATCCCGTAGGATGCAAGCCCGGCCGTGCCAAACAGCACCAGCCCCATGCGGACGCCCCGGCTCATAAATTCCATGGCTCCGGCCAGGAAAAAGGACGACCCGTAGAAGGCTGCCAGCGTTTTCGGCCAGTTCCTCGCCCCTGCGCCCAGAAAGGGCAGCCCGTAGGCCAGCTTCAGCATCAGGATGCTGACCGCCCAGGCAGCCGGCATCCACACAGTCCTGAGGTTTGGGCAGGCCCAGGAGGCGAGCAGCAGGCCTGTGTGCGCCAGCGCCCCGAAGAAGGAAGCGGCCGCCATTCTTCTTCTCGCTGCCCCGTTTCCAAGCAGCCTGGCCGTCACAGACAGAAGCAGAAGATTCATCAGAAAATCTTCTGCGATCTGGATATCCGGATAAAACTCATAGACCACTG
>CALWMI010000105.1 GCA_944381745.1 uncultured Lachnospiraceae bacterium
GAGAGGATGAGAGAAGTGACGGCAGAGATGGCGGCAGGGACAGAGAGAGACCGGGCAGAGGAGACGGCGCGGGCGTGGATTGAGCTTGACCGGCAGGCGCTTGCGAGGAATGTGCAGAGCTTAAGGGCCTGCCTTCCGGCGGGCTGCCGCCTGATGCCGGCGGTGAAGGCGGAGGCCTACGGCCACGGGGCAGCGCTGGTGGCAGGGGAACTGACAAGGCTTGGAATCACCGATTTCTGCGTGGCCACAGCGGAGGAGGGGAGGCAGCTGCGGGAGGCGGGGATTGCCGGGGATATCCTGGTGCTGGGCTATACCGGGCCGTCCCAGTTTCCGCTCTTGTGGGAGTACGGCCTTCTGCAGGCGGTGGTGGACGCTTCCTATGCGGAGGAGCTGAACCGGTGCGGGCACAGGGTCCGCGTCCATGTGGCGGTGGACACTGGCATGCACCGGCTGGGGGTGGACTACCGGCAGACAGACAGGCTCCTGCGGGTATTCCGGATGCCGAACCTGCAGGCCGAGGGCATTTTCTCCCACCTGTGCGCGGATGACCCAGCCACGGTGGAGCGGCAGGCAAGGGCTTTCGCCCAGGCATGCCGCGCGCTTGAGGCCGGGGGAATCCGGGGAGTGAAGCGCCACCTGTTAGCCAGCGGCGGAATCCTGAAGTACCCGCAGCTGGGCGGGGATTATGCCAGGCCGGGCATCGCCCTCTACGGCGTGCTGGGGACGCGGGAGGAGGAAGAGACATGTCCGGTTCCTCTGTCCCCGGTCTTGTCCCTGAAGGCCAGGGTGGCAAGCGTGCGGGAGATAGCGGCGGGAGAGGGAGCCGGGTATGGCCTGCGGTTCAGAGCGGCGAGACCCACTAGGCTGGCTGCCCTGGCAATCGGATATGCGGACGGGCTGCCGCGCAATCTATCCCAGGGAGTGGGGGAGGTGCTGATCCGGGGAAGGCGGGCTTTGGTGGCAGGAAATATGTGCATGGATCAGACGCTGGTGGATGTGACAGATATCCCCGGAGTGCGCGCTGGGGATGTGTGCGTCCTGATTGGAAGGATGGGAGAGGAAGAGATCCGGGCGAGCGAGGCCGCAGAAAAAGCCGGCACGATCACGAACGAGATCTTGAGCCGGCTTGGAGCAAGGCTTCCGCGGATGTTTGCAGAGGCAGACAGGAATCCGCCGTGCCGCAGGTGACAGAAGGATGCGCCGCGGGTGACAAAAGGCTGTGCCGCAGGTGACAGAGGGCCTCTCTGCTGCGGCGATCCTGCTGTGCCGCTATTTCTCATGCTTCGGCTCCGCAGGGACCAGGCGGCGCCTCCCGGCCAGGAAGGGCAGCCATCTCTGATAGTAGACGGAGGAGGCCGGGCAGTAGAACACCGGGTAGAGGCCGAAGGCCATGACGAAGGCGAAGAACACATCGATCACGGAGTGCTGCTTGATGAACATGGTGGACAGGATGATGAGCCCAGTCAGGGCCAGCGAGCCGCACCGGACAATCCGGTGATTCTTCAGGAAGCGGCTGTTGCGCACGGCAAACCACGTCGCGAGTGAGTTGAAGACGTGGATGCTGGGCAGCACATTGTTGGGGCTGTCTGTACGGTACAGAGAGGCGACCATGTCCGTGAAGATGTTCTGCCTCTCAAAGGAAGCTGGCCGCAGCGTCTGCCCGTTGGGATAGACGGTGGAGACGATGAGAAAAATCGTCATGCCTATGGCGAGAAAGATAAAGTTCCGAAGGAACTCCCCCCGGTCCTTGGCCAGGAGAAAGATACAGACCGCCGCCACATAGGCAAACCAGAGCATGTAGGGGACGATGAAGACCTCCAGGAAGGGGATCAGGTCGTCCAGCCAGAGATGTACGATGTGCTCAGGCTGCACCACCGTCCGCTCCAGATACGAGAACCAGCTAAGATAGATGGCTCCGTAGGCAGGGACGATCAGCGCGCACCGGTATTTCTGAAAAAAAGCTTTCCTTCTCTCTGCTGCTGACACTTTCATAGGACAACCCCCCGACAACCTTTCTTAATTGATAGTGGGAGTATAGCATAGTTCATTTTTGTGAACAAGTGACTTTCGAAATTCGTAAGAAAAATTTAGGCTCCTTTTCGATTTCCTTTAGAATTTCCAGAGATAACGGAAAGTTTCTGCCCAAGGCAGGTGAAAGTGACCCGGCTTCGGCGCTGGAAGGATTCCCCATCGGCGTGGACAGCCAGGGGAACGGAAGATAGGGCCTGGAGCTTTTGGCAGCGCCGCATAGTGACTCCGCGGAAACGAGGGTGAAGGCCAAAGAGGGCCAGGGGCAGCAGTGCCAGAATTTTCAGCTTGCCCACGCTGTGGAGGATACAGACGTCCAGAAGCCCGTCGTCCGGGCAGGCCCGGGGCGTGAAGCGAAAGCCGCCCCCCTCGAAGGGCAGGTTCATGGCGCAGAAAAAGTAGGCCCTGGGGAAGAAGAGCTTCTCTCTCCCGTCCAAGCGGAGGGCGAGAGGCGAGGGCTTCAAGGTGAGGAGTTGCCTCAGGGCGATCAGCACGTAGGTGAGCTTGCCCAGATGGAAACGGTTCAGGAGAGGCTTGAGGGGGGAGGTCAGGGCCTCCTGGCAGACCGCTGCGTCGAAGCCCATCCCGGAGCTGCCCACAAAGCGGCGGCTGCTGCTGCTGCAGGAGAGGAGGCCTATGTCAATCCTGCGTATCTGGGCGGGGTGCAGGATATTGTGGAGCGCTTCCGCTGGGTCGTGGGGAAGGCCCAGGCCCTTGGCAAAGTCGTTGCCGGAGCCGGTGGGGATGTAGCCCAGCACGGGGCGGCTCTGGAGGCAGAGGCCGCAGGCCACCTCGTTCAGCGTGCCGTCCCCTCCCAGGACGACGACGGTGCAGGGCTCCCCTGCGCAGGCTTCCGATCCGCTATAGAAAGGGGAAGCTTCCGCCGGGGAAGGGGCCTCTGTGATGGAGCGGGCAAGCTCTGCGGCGTGCCCGGCATAGCGGGTGAAGTGGGCGCGGTAGGAGATGCGCTCCTGGGCCAGCAGGGGCTTTAGCTGCCTCCAGATTCTGTAGCCTGCTCCCGAGCGGGAGCGGGGATTGATGATGAAATGATACATGGTCTTTCTCTCCGGTGGGATATCTGGCAAATTTTCAAAGTATAATCCACAACATTTTATCAGTTTAGCGGTACAGATACAAGAGAAAATCTTTCCTGATTTTTCTCCAAAAAAATTTAGGAAAAAAATTCAGAAAACTGCGGAAATTGATGGAGACAATTTGGACATATTCCGGTGGAAGTCCATTGACTTTTCTGTATAGGTACCACATAATAAAATATATCATATACGCGAAAAGTATGCAAAATGCATTTTTTTGGATGCTTTTTGCGCGTGAGTATGTAAATCTTTGATAATGGGAGGGATTCCGATATGGACACATTACTCTATCTAGCACCATTGATGGGAGTCATTGCCCTGTTGTTTGCCGCGACGCTGGCGGCAAGGGTATCGAAGCAGGAGGAAGGGACGGACCGGATGAAGGAGATCGCCTCTGCGATCGCCGACGGCGCGAAGGCCTTTCTGATGGCGGAGTATAAGATCCTAATCATTGTTGTAGTTATTTTGTTTATCGTGATCGGGGCGGGAAGCGGCAACTGGGTGACCGCTGTCTGTTTCCTGCTGGGCGGTCTCTTTTCCACGGCTGCCGGCTACTTCGGCATGAATGTGGCCACGAAGGCCAACGTGCGCACCGCCAATGCGGCCCGCACCTCCGGCATGAATAAGGCGCTGTCCATCGCCTTCTCCGGCGGAGCAGTCATGGGCATGTGCGTGGCCGGCCTGGGCGTGCTGGGCTGCGGTGCCGTGTATATGCTGACGAAGAATGTGGATGTGCTGTCCGGCTTCAGCATGGGCGCATCCTCCATCGCGCTCTTCGCCCGTGTGGGCGGCGGCATCTACACGAAGGCTGCCGACGTGGGCGCTGACCTGGTGGGCAAGGTGGAGGCGGGAATCCCGGAGGACGACCCGCGCAACCCTGCGGTTATCGCTGACAACGTGGGCGACAACGTGGGCGATGTGGCCGGTATGGGCGCCGACCTGTTCGAGTCCTATGTGGGTTCCATCGTATCTGCCATCACCCTGGGCGTGGTTTACTATGAGGCGGCAGGCGCCATCTTCCCGCTGATGCTGGCGGGGCTGGGGCTTCTGGCATCCATCATCGGAACCTTCTTCGTGCGGGGCGATGAGAATTCCAACCCCCACAAGGCGCTGAAGGCCGGGACTTACACGGCCAGCGTCCTGGTGGTGATTGCGGCTTTCGCCCTCAGCTACCTGTTCTTCGACGGTTTTGCAGCGGCCATCGCAATCATCGCCGGCCTGCTGGTGGGACTGATCATTGGAATTGTGACGGAGATCTACACCTCCGGGGACTATAACTCGGTAAAGAAAATTGCAGAGCAGTCTGAGACGGGCCCGGCCACGACCATCATCAGCGGCCTGGCGGTGGGCATGATGTCCACGGGCATCCCGGTGATCTTGATCTGTGTGGGCGTGCTGGTGTCCTACAATGTGTGCGGCCTGTACGGCGTGGCGCTGGCGGCTGTGGGCATGCTGTCCACCACCGGCATCACCGTGGCGGTGGACGCCTACGGCCCCATCGCGGACAACGCAGGCGGTATCGCGGAGATGGCAGGACTTGACCACTCGGTCAGGGAAATCACAGATAAGCTGGACGCCGTGGGCAACACGACGGCTGCGATGGGCAAGGGCTTTGCCATCGGTTCTGCAGCCCTGACGGCCCTGGCCCTGTTCGTCTCCTACGCGGAGGCGGTCAGCCTGGAAAGCATCGATATCCTGGATCCCAAGGTTATTGTAGGCCTGTTCCTGGGCGGCATGCTGCCGTTCCTGTTCTCGGCCATGACTATGGAGTCTGTGTCCAAGGCGGCATACCAGATGATCGAGGAAGTGCGCAGGCAGTTCCGCACAATCCCGGGTATTATGGAGGGAACCGGCAAGCCGGACTACAAGTCCTGCGTGGCAATCTCCACCACGGCGGCCCTGAAGGAGATGCTTGTCCCGGGCATCATGGCGGTGGCGGCTCCGCTGCTGATCGGTATCCTGCTGGGGACGAACGCCCTGGGAGGCCTGCTGGCAGGCTCCCTGGTG
The DNA here is from genome assembly GCA_944381745.1 of uncultured Lachnospiraceae bacterium. Lineage (GTDB taxonomy): Bacteria > Bacillota > Clostridia > Lachnospirales > Lachnospiraceae > JAGTTR01. Next base: position 5,130 of record CALWMI010000105.1, read on the forward strand.
ACAGGCGTCCTGATGGCGGTTTTCATGTCCAACGCCGGCGGCGCATGGGACAACGCCAAGAAATATATCGAGGAGGGGGCTCACGGCGGCAAGGGCAGCGAGGCCCACAAGGCGGCTGTCGTGGGCGACACAGTGGGCGACCCGTTCAAGGATACGTCCGGCCCGTCCATCAACATCTTAATCAAGCTGATGACCATTGTGTCCCTCGTATTCGCCCCTCTGTTCCTCTCTATTGGGGGGATTCTGTAAGAACGATCTTGAGGCCGTTCACAGTGACCTGGCCGTCCAGCGGGACGACCAGGCACGGCCGGCCATCGATCTGCCGCGTCTCCACGAGGGCGGCATACTCCGGCTTCACTTGAACGGTAATCGTGGGGGTTTTCACCTCGAACTTGCGCAGGTCTGCCAGGTTGGCGGCGCAGAATACAGCGTCGTCCCCGGCGGCCTGCGTATATTTTTGGTCAAGCTCTGCCAGCTCCTCCTCCTGCGCGCCGCTGCGCTGCAGCAGATCCCGGATATCCTCCTTCTCCAGGGTGGGGGGCTGGGGCTCATCCGAGCGCTCTGCGATCAGCTCCGCCAGATTTTCCTGGATATTCCGGGCGACCTCGTAGCTGCAGCCATCCCCCAGGGTGTCCTCCACCAGCTGGCCGAAAGCCTCCTTCTGGTCCGGGCAGGACAGGGGAGGCTGGCAGCCCAGCAGGCCGTCCACCAGGCGCTCCTTCAGATCCTGGGGCTTGCTTGTGTAGTAGAGGATGCTGTGCAGGTCTGCCTGCCTGTCGTTGAAAGCAGGGAAGAGAAAGCCCAGGGAAGGCATCTCCACGATCCAGTCCCGGACGCGCTCGTGGAAGGCGGCTGCCTCGTCGTCGTAGGACAGGCCGGGCTTGGAGAGCTTCACAGGGCAGACGCAGCCCAGCAGGTACTCATACACCTCCTCCGAGCCGTCGAAGAGCTCCAGGCCGTCTGAGGTCTTGCCGGGAATGTCGTAGACGCCGTGGATGAGAAGAATGAGATAGTTCTCCCCGCAGTCGTAGGATTCCACGACCTTGTCATAGAACTGGCCCAGCAGGGCGTCGTCCTCCAGGCGGCTGTCCCGGAGAAGCCGCAGGAACTCCTGCGTCCCGCCGGTAAACTCGCTGTCCAGGGGAAACTCCATGTTCAGCAGGTTCTTGCCGATGGAGCCGGAGAGGGTCTTGCGGAAAATGTCAAAATATTTGAAGGCCTCCTCCTCCGGAAGGGAGAGGAAGGCCTCCTTGAACTGTGCCTTCCGGTTCTTCTCCCCGTCTATGTAGCAGCCGCATATGCGGGTGACGGCGCACCGGTCTGGGGTGAGCTGCCGTTTGATCTCTGCGATTTCTTTTTTGTTCATCTGTATTCCATCCTCCTGTCATGCCTCCCCGGCCCAGCCGAGCAGATCTTTTTTCCGGATTTTATAATAGCACAGGCCGATGAAATCCGCCAGTGCCCAGCCGATGGGGACTGACCACCAGATGCCGGTGACGCCCAGGGCGGGGATGGAGGACAGGGCGTAGGCCAGGACGACGCGGGTGCCCAGGGAGGCCACGGTGAGCACCACGGACATGCCGGGCCTGCCGATGGCGCGGTACAGGCCGTACAGGAGGAAGAGGCAGCCGATGCCGCAGTAGAAGGCCCCCTCGATGTGCAGGTAGCGGATGCCCTCCGCCAGGATTGCGGCCTCCTCAGGGCTGACGAAGAGGAGCATCAGAGGGCGGGCCAGGATCCAGACGCCTGCGGAGATGACCACACAGAAGAGGAGGGCGGTGAGGATGGCCCCCCGCAGCCCCGCGCGGATGCGCTCCTGCTTCCGGGCGCCATAGTTCTGGGCGATAAAGGTGGAGAAGGCGTTGCCGAAGTCCTGCACAGGCATGTAGGCGAAGGAGTCGATTTTGACAGCGGCGGCGAAGGCGGCCATCACGGATGCCCCGAAGCTGTTCACCAGGCCCTGGACGAGCAGGATGCCGAAATTCATCACGGACTGCTGGATGCAGGTGAGGGCGGAGAAGCCCCCGATCTGGCGCACGCAGGATAGGCGGACGTGGAGATGCCTGCGGCAGATACGAAGATCAGGCCGCGAGATCCAGGTGTAGGCGGCAATCCCTATTCCGGACACATACTGGGAGATGACCGTGGCCTCCGCCGCCCCGGCCACGCCCCGGGCAAGCCCGATGACAAACCACAGGTCCAGGATGATGTTGAGCACGGCGGAGACGGCCAGGAATACCAGGGGGACGACAGAGTTGCCCACGGAGCGCAGCAGCGTGGCAAAGTAATTGTAGAGGAAGGTGGCCGCTATCCCAGCGAAGATGACCAGGAGATACTCCCGCATCATGCCCTGGATCTCCGGCGGCACTTGCAGGAACCGGATGATCCAGTCCAGCCCTAAAAAGACAAGGATGTTTAGGAATACGGTGAAGACGGCGATCAGCAGGAAGGAGGCGCACATGCCCTCCTTGAGCGCCTCCATGTCCCGCTCGCCGAAGCGGATGGAGAACACCGCCCCGCTGCCCATGCACAGCCCAAGCAGGATGGAGGTGAGGAAGGTCATGAGGGTGAAGGCGGAACCCACGGCCGCCAGGGCATTGGGCCCCAGATAGCGCCCGACGATCAGCGTATCCGCCACGTTATAGCACTGCTGCAGCATGTTTCCCAGGATCATGGGGATGGCGAAGAGCAGCATGGTTTTGACCACAGGTCCTCTTGTGAGATCTCCGTTCAAGGATAAGTCCTCCTAACAGAGGCGCCCCAGGGACGCCTGCTTTTTAATTTCAATATGTAATAATAAAATTACGAATCGGAAATATCATAGCAATATCAGAAAGCAAAGTCAATAAAAGAATTGCAGGATGTAACATATTTGGATATAATAGGGGAGTCAGACAAGGCTGTGAACATGGAGGCGCCCGGAGGGGCGCGCAGGAGGAAATCATGTTTTTGGATGGTTTGGATGAGCTGGATCAGAAGATTGTAGGGCTCCTGATCCAGAATGCGAGGATGTCCTACTCGGAGATCGGGCAGCAGGTGGGCATTTCCCGGGTGGCGGTGAAGATGCGCATCCAGTCCCTGGAGAAGAGGGGCGTGATAGAGGAGTACACGACGGTGATCAACCCGCAGAAGATCAGCGGCGCGGTGTCCTGCTATTTTGAGATTGAGACGAAGCCGGAGGCTCTGCGGGAGGTGACGGAGCGCCTGTACCGCAACGGGACGGTGACGCAGATTTACCGGGTGACCGGCAAGGACAAGCTGCATGTCCACGCGGTGGCAGCTTCCGGGGAGGAGATGGAGGAGCTGATCCGCACGGAGATGGATACGCTCCCGGGGGTGCTAAGCTGCAGCTGCAACATGATCCTCTCCAGGATAAAAGATATCAAAGGGCTGCGGCTTTGAGTGAAAGCCCTTCTCCCGGACATAGAAAAGACAGCGCAGGCAGGATTCCCGCCTCTGCGCTGTCTTTTCTCTTGCGGGGATTTGGCGCGGCGGGGAGGCTTACGCGTCCTCGCCCGCCTCTGGCTCCCCTGCAGGCACAGCCGGGAGCGTGTAGGAGCCGCAGCAGGGCTCGCATGCCGGCGAGCAGTCCTGCTTCAAGTACTCCTCACAGTCGGGAGGCCCCAGCTCCAGCGGCTTGATCTCCCGGTCCAGAATGCCGCCGGACACAAAGTTCATGCAGACGCTGTCCTCGGGGGGCACGAGGCTTCCCTTGGGAATGACCGCCTTTCCCTGGTGGGGAATTTTATACTGGGCAAAGTAGATGCTCTGCAGGATCAGGCTCAGGCCGATGGTCACTGTGCTGTCGTCCGTGTTGAAGCAGAGGACGCACGGGTTGGCGGACAGGTTTAAGCCCTGCCGGAGCATGTTGTTCACGGAGGAAAAGCCGATGATGTTCAGCGACGGGCTCTCCGTGGAGGCATCCTGGTAGGAGATGCCGTAGGGCGCAAAGATTTCCAGGGTGACCGAGTCCGGGTTGGTGTCCTCGTCATAGTAGGCATAGTCCGGAAGCGTACTGTTGGTGGGAAGGTAGACGGCTGGGACAGTGAGCGTGGCCAGAAGCCGGTTCGCACAGTCGTACAGCTTGACGGCAAAGGTCACAGTCAGGTCTGTGAGAGTCACCTCGTAGCAGTTCGGGCGTCCGCTGATGGGAGCCACCGTCGTCGCCGCCGTGCCGGACGTGTTGTAGCTGATGTCCATGACTTCCGCCGAGGCAGCCACAGCGGAGGGGTAAGCCGTGGAGACGGTGACGCCCAGGGGTACGCTGCGGCAGAGATTGATGCCGATCTCATCGTAAATCACCGGGGCCAGGACAGCCAGAAGCTTGGGGTCGCCGCAGGCCGGGTTCACACACACATCCTGGCACTCCGGGGAGGCACTGCCCTGGCACTCCGGGGAGGACTGCCCGCAGCCGGTGTTTTGCACTTTATATTTAGGCATAGAAAACATCCTTTCCGAAAGGGTTTATTCCTTATTATCGTATGCCTGGGGGCTGTTTTTGTTACGGGAAGAGGCAGGCATCGGACGGGGAAAGGCGCATATATTTTTTATAAGGAAGCCCCGGCGCAGGACTGTCCGTCCCGGCGGGCGTGTCTGCGCGGACGCACAGGCAGGAGGGAGTACCCCTATGGACTATGTGTTTGACCTGCAGGAAAAGGGAAAGAGGATTTTGTATGCGCAGGGCGGCAGGATTATCGGCCTGATGCCGCAGGGACGGCTGATCCGCCAGGCTGCAGTGCTCCAGGAGGATTTCCTGGCGGATCTGACGGCGGCGCTGCATGGCGGGCGGGTTTACTACGCCTATCACAGCCTGGAGCACCGCGTCGTCCTGCACACGCTGGAGGAGGATGTCCCGCTGCCGCTGCTGAGCGACGTCTCCGGCAGCAGGCAGTATGGGCACCTGGCTCTGGGCGGGCACGGCGGGACGCTGTTCTTCTTCTATACATCTGCGGGAGGGGAGGGGCGCAGGACCGGGCTGTATGTGCGCTGCCCATACCGGGAACCTGCAGCGGAATACCGCTGCGGGGAATTCCAGGAGTTTTACGGGCTGGGCCTGCGCGCTGTCCGGGAGGGGCTGCTCGTCCATGTGCAGGCGGAGGAAGAGCGCTTTTTTCTCGTGGCGGCCCGGGAGGAGAGGAAAGGCGCGGGCACAGGCGGGGAGGCGCTGCACATAGAGGAGGTGCGCCTGGCAAGCCGGAAAGACCTGGGACGGCTGGAGATGGAGCTAGCCGGGACGCGGCGCAAGCTGGAGGCGGCTGTGCGGCAGTACGGGGAGCTGCGCAGCCAGGCGGCGGCAATCCAGGAGGAGGGGAGAAGATGGAGGGAGAAATGCCTGAGGCGGGGCAATCCGGGAGAGAGATGAGGAAGAAAGATGAGGGAGGGATAAGGGAGAGATGAGGGAGAGATAAGGGAGAGAGATAAGGGAGAGATAAGGAGGAGAGATAAGAGAGGGATAAGAAAGAGATAAGAAAGAGATAAGGAATCTCCTGTGAGGGGATTTTGCGCCGCATTGAAAAAGTGTGAGGGGTATAGTATAATAATCCGCAGATGTGGGGAGAGGTACCAATCTGGGGAGGAAATGGTCAGATGGCTGAGAATGGGAAGATGGAGACAAGAGACGGCAGGGAGATGGAGAATGGCGAGGGCCGGGACAGGCGTGGAGATGCGGCGGCCCGCGTGGATATCGACCGGATCCTGACCCGGGAGCTGGGGGCTGGAAGCCGGATCCCCCTGGAGGGGGCGCCCAACACGAGGGATCTGGGCGGTTACCGGGGAGCGGGCGGCCGGATGGTGAAGCGGCACCGGCTGATCAGAAGCGGCGCCCTCTTCGGGCTTAGCCGGGAGGACGCCCGGATCCTGCGGGAGGAGTACGGGCTGGCAGCTGTGGTGGATTTCCGGACGCGGGCAGAGGCGGAGGAACGGCCGGACACCCAGGTGGAGGGTGTCTCCTACGTCAGCCTGCCGGTGCTGCGGGAGGCGCAGCTGGGCATGACCCATGAGGAGAACCCGGACAGGAAAATTTCCCTGATGGAACTTGTGCAGGATGAATCCACCGACGCCGTGGGGTTTATGCAAAAGATTTACGAGGCGCTGGTCCATGATGCCCATGCCCTCAGCCAGTACCGGGAGTTTTTCCAGATCCTGCTCAGGCAGAAGGAGGGGGCGGTGCTGTGGCACTGTTCCGCCGGGAAGGACCGGGCGGGCACAGCGGCGGCGCTGGTGCTGGAGGCCCTGGGCGTGGAGCGGGAAGTGATCTACCGGGACTATATGCTGACGAACCTGTACGTGCGGGAGAGGCTTGCGCAGATGCTGGGGCGGGCGGCGAGCCAGGGCGCGGACGAGAGGGCGCTTACAGGCATCGCCGTCATGAACTGCGCGAAGAGAGAGTTCCTGGAGTCCGTGTTCGGGGCTATCGAGGCGGATTACGGGGATACCGGGCGCTTCTTCCAGGCGAAGATGGGGCTTGGCCCAGCGGAGCTGGAGAATTTGAGGGAAAATTATCTTGCCCCTTTTCCACAGAAGCGGGTTGTGTTACAATAAGAAGCTGAAAATGCGATTTACGAAGGAGGCAGAATATGCTGGAATTACGGAATATCTCCTACGAGGTCAGCGAAGATCAGAAGGAGAAGGATATATTGAAGAATATCAACCTCAAGATTGAGGACCGGTTTGTGGCGATCACCGGACCCAACGGAGGGGGGAAATCCACCCTGGCTAAGATTATCGCGGGGATTTTGAAGCCCACGGGCGGACAGATTTTCATGGACGGCGAGGATATCACCGATAAGAATATTACCGAGAGGGCTAAGATGGGCATCAGCTTTGCCTTCCAGCAGCCGGTGCGCTTTAAGGGGCTGACGGTGAAGGACCTGATTACGATGGCGGCGGGAAAGCCCCTGAGCACAGCCGCCGCCTGTGAGTACCTGTCTGAGGTGGGCCTGTGCGCCAGGGACTATATTGGCAGGGAGGTGAATGCCAGCCTGTCCGGCGGAGAGCTCAAGAGGATAGAGATCGCCATGGTCATCGCCCGCAAGACGAAGCTGAGCGTGTTCGACGAGCCGGAGGCTGGGATCGACCTGTGGAGCTTCAACAACCTGATCCAGGTGTTTGAGAAGCTGCACCAGGAGGTGCAGGGCTCCATCCTTATTATTTCCCATCAGGAGCGGATCCTGAATATTGCAGATAAGATCGTTGTGATCGCCGACGGGGAGGTGCGGGGCTACGGCAGCAAGGACGAGATCCTGCCGGAGCTTCTGTGTACGTCGGGAAGCTGCAAATTCTACAGCGAAGGAGGACGGTAACATGGCAAATGTACAGTTAGACGCGATACAGCTGAACCTGCTGGGGCAGGTGGCGGATCTTCACGAGGTGCCGGAGGGGGCGTACAACATCCGCTCCAACGGGCAGGGCATCGCCCGGAACACCACGGCCAACATCGACATTGTCACCAAGGAGGACAAGCCGGGCATCGATATCTATATCAAACCGGGCACGAAGAAGGAGAGCGTCCACATCCCGGTGCTGATGAGCCAGACCGGGCTGAAGGACCTGGTGTACAACGATTTCTATATCGGGGAGGATGCGGACGTCACAATCGTGGCCGGCTGCGGCATCCACAATGGAGGCAGCAAGACGTCGGAGCACGACGGTATCCACCGCTTTTTCCTGGAGAAGAACGCCCGCCTGAAATACGTGGAGAAGCATTACGGCACGGGAGACGGCAACGGCGAGAATATTATGAACCCCACCACCATTATCGAGATGAAGGAGGGGAGCTATATGGAGATGGACAGCGTCCAGATTAAGGGCGTGGACTCCACCGACCGGATCACGAAGGCCAAGCTGGGCAAGGACGCCACGCTGATTATCCGGGAGAAGATTATGACCCATGGGAAGCAGGTGGCGAAGACGAGCTTCGAGGTGGATTTGGACGGGGAGAATTCCAGCGCCAACGTCATGTCCCGTTCGGTGGCCAGGGGAAGCTCCCGCCAGGAGTTCCTGTCCAAGATCAACGGCAACAACGCCTGCGCAGGCCACTCTGAGTGCGACTCGATCATCATGGACTCCTCCAATGTGACGGCGATCCCGGAGCTGACGGCCAACCACATCGACGCCAGCCTGATCCACGAGGCGGCCATCGGCAAGATTGCCGGGGAGCAGCTGATCAAGCTGATGACGCTGGGGCTTACGGAGGCGGAGGCCGAGGCGCAGATCATCAACGGTTTCCTGAAATAGAATAGGCATAAGCGTGCGGCAGGAGGGTATGCCGCCGGGCGGCAGCGCCCTATGCCATATACATCACCATATTTAGAAGAGGGAGAGGATATTTATGAGCATTCGTATCGGTATCATGGGCTACGGCAACCTGGGAAGAGGGATTGAGTGCGCAGTGGCGCAGAACCCGGACATGGAGCTGAAGGCAGTGTTTACAAGGAGAGATCCGGCAGAGGTGAAGATCCTGACGGAGAATGTGCCGGTGTATCCGGCCGGGAAGGCAGAGGAGATGGCAGGGGAGATCGACGTGCTGGTCCTGTGCGGAGGCAGCGCCACCGACCTGCCGCAGCAGACGCCCAAGTACGCCAGGCTGTTCAACGTGGTGGACAGCTTTGACACCCACGCCAAGATACCGGAGCACTACGCGGCAGTGGACGCGGCGGCCAAGGAGGGCGGCAAGGTCGGTATGATTTCCGTTGGTTGGGATCCGGGCATGTTCTCCCTGAACCGCCTGTATGCCAACGCCATCCTGCCGGAGGGGAGCGACTACACTTTCTGGGGCAAGGGCGTCAGCCAGGGCCATTCAGACGCCATCCGCAGGATTGACGGGGTGAAGGACGCAAGACAGTATACCATCCCGGTGGAGAGTGCCCTGGAGGCTGTGCGCCGGGGAGACAACCCGCAGCTCACCGTGCGCCAGAAGCACACGAGAGAGTGCTTTGTGGTGGCCGAGGAGGGGGCGGATCTCGCCCGGATTGAGCGGGAGATTGTCACCATGCCCAACTATTTCGACGAGTATGATACGACCGTACATTTCATCAGCGAGGAGGAGCTGAAGAGGGATCACAGCGGGATTCCCCACGGAGGCTTTGTCATCCGCAGCGGATGCACCGGCTGGAATAGAGAGAACAAGCATGTGATCGAGTACAGCCTGAAGCTGGATTCCAACCCGGAATTTACCGCCAGCGTGCTTGTCGCCTACGCCAGGGCGGCTTACCGGATGAACCAGGAGGGGCAGGCTGGATGCAGGACCGTCTTCGACGTGGCTCCGGCCTACCTGTCCGCCATGAGCCCGGAGTACATGAGAAGCCACCTGCTGTAATTTGAGAGGCTGCCTGCTGCGAAGAGGGGACAGAAATGAGGAGAACAGGGCTTGCCGTCCTGCTGTGCGCCTGGCTTGCCGCGGCGCTGGCAGGATGCGGCGCGGAAGAAGTGCAGGTGGAGGGCGTCAGCGTACTCCAGAGCGAAGGGAAAGAAGAGGCGCAAGGAGAGTCCAGTAGCGGTCTTCAGGGCGAAGGGAAAGAAGAAGCGCAGGAAGAGTCCAGTAGCGATCCCCAGGGCGAAGGGAAAGAAGAAGCGCAGGAAGAGGATGGCAGTTATCCCCGGGGCGAAAGGATCGAGGAGCAGAGCTTTACCTTGAACCTGGAGCCGCTGGGGGAAGTGACCTTTGCCTCTTATCTGCCGGATACGGGGGAGAATTCCCTAGAGGACGCGGTATTCCTCATTGAGAAGGAGGGGGAAATCCTTCTGCAGCTGCCGGGAGTCTATGAGGACAACTGCCGGGAGCAGGAGACATTTTCCAGGGTGGAGGCCGTATCCTTCCCGGACTACAATGGAGACGGCTGCAGCGATATCATCATTATCTGCACGTACCTGCCGCTCTCAGAAGGCGGGGAGGAATATGCAGAGATACGCTACTATACGGGGGACAGCCAGGGGACGTTTACCTATGAGGCGCAAATGTCCCAGGACGCCAATGCGGCGCTGGCCGTCAAGACAATCGAATCTGCCAAAGGGTTTATAGGAGCCGGCTGATGAGCCGGCTTCTATTTTATCATGAGTGCGCCCGGCGGGCGCGCGTCTCGAACTTATACCTCCGGCAGCTTGGCGCCCAGGGAGGCGAGCTGTCCCACAGAGTCCATGCACTGGGTGACAAGAGAATTGAAATAGAGCCTGTCGTCCAGCTTGCCGAAGGAACGGAATTCCGGGCCGGAGGTGAGGAAGCTGGTCAGCTCGTTCCGCGTGTAGCTCATGCGCAGGCGGCGGATGGTATCCTGCATATTCTGGAAGACCTCCCGGAGGATCAGGTTGTCCTCGGGGCTTAGGATGACATGGCCTGTGTGGAGGAAGCTGTACAGCTGCTCCATCTCGGACAGGAGCTTGCGGTTGACAGGGAGAAGCTGGCTGTAGTAGAGGCGGGCTTCTCTTTTCATGTTCCCGTCAATATATTTCTGAATCTCTTCAGAGACAAGGCCTGAGCGCACGATCAGCTCCCGGATGATGTTCAGATCGGATTCGGAGTCAAATTTTTTGTAGATTTCCTGCAGCATGCGCAGGTCGATATCGAACAGTTCGTTGACGCTTTTGCGGAATTCCCCGCTGGTGGTGTTGGGCAGCAGGAAACGGTTGGCCAGGAGGGTGGTGGCAGAAGCCATGAGCACGTAGAGCAGCCGCAGCCCCATGGCCACCGGGACATCCAGGGAGAGGGTGGTTAAGGACAGGGCGTAGCAGGTGGTGTACATGGGCATCGTCCAGGAGGTGATGGGGGCGTAGTACATCAGGAAGGTCATGGCCACGATGATCCCGATGTGGCCGGCCTGGGAGTCAAACACCATGGTCAGCCAGAAGATGATAAACAGGCCGCCGATCGTGCCCAGTATACGGTTGTTGACCTTCATCAGGCTCTCCTCCGCGTAGGGCATCAGCATGAGGAAGGCGCTCATGGGATACCAGTAGGCGTGCTCCAGGCCAGTGCCCCGGCAGAAGAGGAAGGAGATACACAGCACGGCAGACAGGCGCAGGGCGAAGCGCAGCTCAAAGAGATCCAGGGACAGACGCTTTGCCTGGCCAGCGCCGGGGAAGGGCCTGGCGTCCTTAGGCATCTGCCACTCCTTTGTCCGGTGCCCCAGGTGCATTTCCTCCATCTCCTGCAGGGCCAGGAAGAAGAGCTCCAGGATATTTTGCATCCCGTCCTCCTCCCTGGGAGAGGACAGGTGGGAGTTCTCCAGAAAATAGCGTATCTTCTGGCGGAGGCCATGGGTGTCCGCCGGGTTGATCTGTTGTTCCGCACCGGCGAAGATGGCGGAGAGCCGCTGAAAATAGGCGGCGTCTTCCGGGGAGAGGGAGATGCCTGAGGAGGCATGCTGCTTGACGAAATAGTGCAGGCGCTGGAACAGGAGCATAAAGTAATAGTTTGTTTTGCCGTAGCTGTCGGCCAGGTGGATATAGTTCCGGGAGGAATAGATGACCCGGCTCATGTGGAGAATCATATCTGGGAACTTGTCGTTTTCCTCCAGGTAATCCTCCCCTGCGGCCAGGCGGCCCAGCACCAGGGAGGCGGTCTTCATGCCCTTGCGCACCGTGCCGAAATGCCTCCTGCGGCGGATAAGCCGGGAGTAGAAGAAGAGGGAGACGGCCAGCAGGGCAAAGCAGAAGGTGAGGATCAGGAACTGGGTGGGCAGCTCCTCTTCGGATACCGGGACGAGCTGCAGGAACACAAACTCCATCGTATAGACATAGTAGGCCTTCGGATTGAACTTGTCCGTCTGGAGGAAGACAAGAAGAAAAGGGATGACAAAGTTGAGAAGGCCGCAGAGGGCGAGGCTGCAGGTGGCGAGGAAAGAGGCGCCGCACAGGAGCATCATGATGAGATAGTCCTTGAGAAGCTCCTTCGGGCGGAAATCCTGGGTGTGCCGGTTGCGGAACAGGAGAGTGATAAAGGAGGGGAAGATCAGATAGCTCATCCCCCATAGGCAGAGTATGCCAAAGAAGACTGCGAGAGAAAACAGGATTGTGGGCAGGGCCTCCAGCCACTGGCGGCGGATGGAGAGCAGCCTTTCCCGCGATAATTTGCTGGCCATAAGAAACATCCCCTCTGTCATAAAATGTTTTGATCAAGGATAGCATGTTTTTGGGAAAAATACAAAGCCTTTTGGCAGAATCTGGCAGGTGAATAACAGGAAGAATTGGACGTCCTTGCCGCTGGAACTGGAAGATGGTATAATCAAAGGACAGCCGCCCAGCCATGGAGAAGCGGAAGATTTTGTCGGAGGAATTCGGCATGGAGATGAGTGGAGATTTGGAAAGCGAGGTGCGGGATATGTGTAATCTAAGCCAGGGAATATTGGAAAGAGGGCTCCAGCAAGGTGAGCGGAATGCGAAGCGCAAGACGGCCTGGAACCTTGCAGGGATGGGGATGCCGGCGGAGAAGATCGCCCAGGCAGTGCAGGAGTCGGTAGAGCTTGTAGAGGAATGGCTGAAGGAATCGAGAGGGCAAATAATAGAATGAGGCAGCCGTCTGGAAGATAGCTGCAGGAAGGGGCGCCTGGCCGGAGGTTCTGCCGTAGGAACCAAGGCCGGGCCTTTTTTTGCAAAAAATACTGGATTTTGTCCGGAGGAGAGGTATAATAGGCATGTTTGATTTGATGATTTGGATGGACGGTGTTTTGGAAAATGGAAAAGATGAAGCTGCTTTTAAAAAATGAGACGGTCTTTTGCGTCTCCCTGGTGCTGGCGCTCCTGTCGATGCTGGCGGTACACCCGGACAAGGGATATCTGGCTTACCCGGACTACCGGACGCTGGCGCTTCTGTTCTGCCTGATGATCATTGTGGCGGGCTTCCAGTCGCTGGGGGTGTTCGCGAAGCTTGGGCAGGCGCTGCTTAGGAGGGCAGGCAGCCGCAGGGAGCTGTCGGCAGTGCTGGTGCTTTTGTGCTTCTTCAGCAGCATGGTTATCACCAACGACGTGACGCTGCTTACCTTTGTGCCGTTCACCATGCTGGTGTTCGGCATGGTGGGGTGGAAGGAGCAGGTGGTCAGGCTGGTTGTCCTGGAAACGATCGCGGCGAATCTGGGCAGTATGGCCACACCGATTGGGAACCCGCAGAACCTGTACCTGTACTCCATGTCCGGCATCACGGCGGGGGAGTTTGCCTTTGCAGTGCTGCCCTACGCCGGGCTGTCCCTTGTGCTGCTGCTGGCGGCTGTCCTTGCAGGGGCAGATGAGCGCCTGCCTGAGGGCGCAGGAGAACAGCAGCTTCCGGAAGCGAAGAAGAGGGACGGCGGGGAGAACGCCGGAGAACATGGGGGAGTGCTGGAAGAGAGCGGGGGAGAAGGCGGCGGCAGGGAGGAGCGGCTGCTGCGGAGAAGCCTGCCGTTCCTGCTGCTCCTCCTGCTGTGCCTGCTGGTAGTATTCCGGGTGCTGCCCTATCCGCCGGTGCTGTGCTGCGTGGCCGCGGCGGTGCTGCTGCTTGACCGGAAACTGTACCGCTCGGTAGATTATTTCCTCCTGCTGACGTTCCTCTGCTTCTTCGTGTTCATCGGAAATATCAAGCGGATCCCGGAGGTTAGCAGCCTGCTGGTGGCCGTGGTGGACGGAAGGGAGCTGCTGACAGGGATTCTGGCAAGCCAGGTGATCAGTAACGTCCCTGCGGCGATCCTCCTGGCGGGATTTACCAGGAATTTTACCGCTCTGCTTACGGGAGTGAACCTGGGAGGGCTGGGAACGCTGATTGCATCCCTCGCCAGCCTCATCTCCTTCAAACTCTATACGAGGGAATACCCTGCAGGCAAGGGGCGCTTTCTGAAAGTTTTCACAGCCTGGAACCTGGCCTTCCTCCTGGCGCTCGTGCTGGAGGCAGCGCTGCTGTACGCATGGAGGGGCTGAGAAAGCGCCCCGTGCCGCCTTTGCCTGTGAGCAGATCATAATCGGCCAGTGTCTGGATAAATTGGCCAGTATCTGGATAATTTTACTTTACATTTTCTGCCGCCTCTTTTATACTGTATAGCGCCGGCGTACAGGGGATGCCCCCGGCTGCCGGCCCGCAGTCAACGAGGAGAGAAGACTGGCTCTTAGGCCTGGAGGATGAATATGAAAAAATTACCGTTAAGCGAAGATTGCAAGCGCCTTGTGATGGTGCTTGTGGGAGCCACCGTCATCGCGTGGAACATCAATACCTTTACCCATCCGGCAGGGCTTCTGCCCGGGGGGACGACAGGAATTTCCCTGCTCCTGCAGGAGTGCTTTGAGCATTTCATGGACATATCTGTGCCGTATACGGCAATCAACATTGTCCTGAACTGTATCCCGGCGACGATCAGCTTCCTGTTCATCGGGAAGAAGTTCACCATATTTTCCGTGGTATCCATCCTGTTGTCCGGCGTCCTGGTGGATATCCTCCCGTCGGCAGCTGTGACGGACGAGGTGCTTCTGAACGCCATCTTCGGAGGAATTGTCAACGGTGTGGGCATGACCATCTGCCTGAAGGCCAACGCGACCACCGGGGGGACGGACTTTGTCTCCATCTTTGTGTCGGAGCGGTATGGCATCGACGCCTGGAACTATATTATGGCGCTGAACGTGGTGATCCTGCTGATCGCAGGTTCCCTGTTTGGCTGGACAAAGGCGATGTATTCGATTATCTTTCAGTTTTCCTCCACACAGGTGCTCCACGCCATGTATCAGCGCTACCAGAAGGAGACCTTGTTCGTCATCACAGAATGGCCGGATGAGGTGTACCAGGTGATCAAGGAGAATACCAACCACGACGCGACGCTGTTCAAGGGCATCGGGCTCTATCTGTACAAGACGAGAAAAATGGTATACTCGGTTGTCTCCCGGGAGGAGGCCCGCAAAGTCATCCGGAAGATCCGGGAGGTGGACAGCAAGGCATTCATCAACGTGGTGAAGACCGAGCAGATCATGGGGCGCTTTTACCAGCAGCCGAAGGATTAAGGGGAGAGAAGCTGTGCCAGCAGCACCCAGTTGGGGCGGAAGGAGCGCAGCAAATTCCAGTAGGACACGCCGAGAAGGCCAAGCTCAGAGGCAAGAAGGAGCTTGGCCTTTATGCTTCTCACGTCCTCAAACCACACCTCATGGGTGATGCCGCTGCGGCTGTAGCGGAACCAAGGAGTCTGGGCCTGCTGGGAATAGAGGATTTGCACCTGGTTGGCGGCAGCGATCTGCACCGCGTCGATGTTGCCGATGGTGGTCGCCTTGGTGGCTCCGCGCTCGTAGGGGAGAACCCAGTCGTAGGCGTAGTTGGGCATCCCCAGCACAATTTTTTCCCGGGGAATCCGGCTGACCGCGTACTCGGCCACCCGGCGCACCTGGTTTAGGGGGGCGACGGCCATGGGAGGGCCGTAGGTGTAGCCCCACTCGTAGGTCATGAGAATCACTGTGTCAGCGGCGTCTCCCAGCCCGGCATAGTCCATCCCCTCGTAGAGCCGGCCAGCCTGGCTGTCGGACGTCTTGGGGACGAGGGCGGCGGATACGGACCGCCCCAGCGGGTGCAGGGCGTCCCTGAGCCGCCCGATGAAGGCCGTGTACCTGTCCCGGTCTGCCGCCTCGATGAATTCCCAGTCCACATGGATTCCTGCGTAGCCAAGGCTCTCCGTCTTCTGGACGAGCTGCTCGGTCAGCCGCTCCTGCACGGCCAGGTCTGAGAGGGCTGTGTGCACGAGTCCGCTGTCGAAGGTACCCCCCTCGGTCATGGGGGTGAGGACCAGGGTGACCGCCAGGCCGGACAGGACAGCCAGCGCCCGCAGCCTGCTGTCGTCGAAGGGGTAGAGCCATCCGCCCGGGGAAAAGCCGTTGGAGAAGGACAGGACTTCCTCCAGCACAGGGAAGGCATCCCCCAGCAGTTCCTCTTGGGTGAAAGGGTAGGCATAGCCGGAGGCCTGGAGGCGAAGCGGGCTGGGCGCCTCCCCTGCGCCCGTGATGAGAAGAGCCTGGCCAACAGCCAGGGCCGAGGGAGTGCGAAGCTCATTGTCGTAGATGAGCTGTTCCAGGGGAATCCCGCTGTTTTCGGCGATGGAAACGGCGGTATCCCCAGGCTGTACAACGTATATCAGCATAAAGCCTCTCCTTTGGCGGCGGGGAGAGGGCAAGCCCCTGCCCTGCCGCCTGGGTTTTCTCACTTCCCATTATATGCTGCGGGGACAGCAAAAAGCCGGTATCTATCTGGGAGAATGATACCGGCTTTTAAGAGAATAGGTTATGAAAAAGGCTTCGCCCCTTATCACTGTCTACTATACGGCGGATTTGTGTCCAAAGTGTGATGAGAATTTGAAAAAAATGTGGGCGTCTATGCAAGTGAAAAATTATGAAGGGCTTCCATACAAAACGGTACAGAAGCCCTTCAAATTTTTTACTGCATAGACGCCACAATCTCCTTCATCGTCTCGGTGGATACCCTGCCTGTCAGGGTATAAAGGATGCCGTCCGCTGCAAACACAGCGCATTTCTCGGAGACAATGTCATCTGGCAGCGCTGCGTTCTCCCCTGTGGTGTCCTCAATCAGGTTTACCCGGTAGCCCTGAGGGGAGGTGTAGCTCTCTGCAAACGTATAGGCACCCAGATAGTCGTGATTCCAGCCGATGGCCAGCTGCTCTTCGCTGAGGATCACCGTCACAGTGAGGGAGACGGGGGAATAGTAGGCCTGCCCGTGACCGGTATGGTGGTACAGGCCGTCCTCCAGAAGCTGGAATTCTGTGCAGTCGCCCACAAGATAATTGTGGACGGTGATCTGGGCGTAGTCTTGATTGTCTGTTTCTGCCTGCACATGCATATACGGATTCTGCGCCGTCCGCTCCGGCAGGGAGGCGTCCAGCAGCGGCAGGCCAAGGGCCTTGGCAGCAGCCTCGTAGGAGGGGTATTCCTCCTGGAACAAGCCGTATTCGTCTGGCTGCGCATCCAGCGCCGTCATCTCGGTGACGGACAGGGGATCAATATCCGGCAGGGCTTCCCCGTTGACCTGGAAATGGCTGTGCACGAAGTACACGGCGGCAGCCGACATCCCGCTGAAAGCCAGGAACGCCAGGAGAAGGGCGGCGGCCCGCCAGGAGGCCGCAGGCCTGCGGCGCCTGCCGTGCCCTGCGGATTGGAAGGAGCCGCGCCCTGTAGTTTGGGATAGGCCGTCTTCTTCCCCCGCCGGCATATGCAGTACAGAATGTCCGGCGGCGCAGCGGCCCAGGGTGATCTGGCAGAGCTCCCGGTCGATGGCTTCTTTTATTTGATGTCTGTCACACATAGGATTGATAACCCTCCTTTTGCAGCTGTTCTTTCAAGCGGGCTCTGGCTCTGGAGAGCCGCTTGAGAATGGTGTTTTCCTTTTTCCCCAGGATGGAGGCGATTTCCCTTGCGTCAAGCTCCTGGTAATAATATAGGAGAATCAGCTCCCGGTCCTTGGGGGACAGCCTGGATATGGCGCCGGACACGACGCTTCGCTCCAGGAGCTGCTCCGCCTCCAGGCAGGCGGGCGCGTCCGGGGCCGTCTCTTCCTCCAGGCTGTTGCGGCAGCTTTTGAACCAGCGGGTGCGCATGATGTTCTTGCAGCAGTTGATGGCAATCCGGGTCAGCCATGTCTTGGCGGAAGATTCCTGCCGGAAGGCGCTGTAGGATTGGGCGGCTTTCAGGAAGGTTTCCTGCACGGCGTCCTCGGCCAGGTGGTAGTCCTTCAGGTAGAGGAAGCACATGCGCAGGAGCTCGTCCCCGTAGGACGCAGCCCACTCCTCCAACAGTCGGTTTGGCTCCAATGTGATCTCCTCCTTTCATCTATTAGACACAGGCTGGGCAGATGGCGTGACATCTTGCACCGCAAATTTTTATCCCAGAATTTTTTTAATTGTGCTTGCATTATCCTGCCAGCTATGCTATACTACATCACATGCAGATATAGTTCATCGGTAGAACGCTAGCTTCCCAAGCTGGAGAGACGGGTTCGATTCCCGCTATCTGCTTTTTTTATTTTGTGATATCTGTAAATTTTTATAGGTTTGCAGCAGCGTCGGCGCACATGGGAAATATAGGATGCCATTGGCACGCCAGCGTTTGGTATTCTGCATACGTCCTGGGGCATTGCGCAGCAGTGGCCCGGTTTTTTATAGGAATTTTGCGTGCAGATGCCGGGGGATTGCCCGTGGGCGCAGTGCTATTATAGCACATATGGGCCGCTTGTGCAGACGAGGGGAGAAGGAGAAGATATGGCCGACTACATTACCACATGGTCGAAAATACATTTTACGCCGCTGGAACCGCGGGAGGAGGATGTCTCTGTGGAGGATATCGCCCATGCCCTGTCGCTGATGACCCGGGCGAACGGGCATTTCCCGGAGTTTTACTCGGTGGGTCAGCACTGCATCGCCTGCGCCAGGGAGGCGAGGGCAAGGGAGTATCCCGCCAGGGTGCAGCTTTACTGCCTGCTCCACGATGCCAGCGAGGCCTACCTGTCGGATATCACGAGACCGGTGAAGAAGAACCTGCCAGCGTACGTGGAGATTGAAGCGGTGCTGCAGGAGGCCATCTTCCGGCGGCTTGCGGGGGCGGCCCCGGGCAGGGAGGAGGCCGGGCAGGTGAAGGATGTGGACGACTCGCTGCTGTACTATGAGTTCCTCCACTATATGGGGGAGGCGCTGCAGGAGAGAGCGCCGGAGGTCAAGAGCCGGATGGAATTCAGGGAGCGGCCCTTCCGGGAGACAGAGAGGGAGTTCCTGGAGCTGTACCATAAGCTGCGGGGGGAGGCGCAGGGGGCGGAAGCCGCGGAGAAGCCGGGAAAATGACGTTGACAAACCGGGATAATTTTATAAAATAAAACTAGATAGAAAAGGAGCCAGAGGGGCCTATCCTGCGCGGGAACGGCGGGACGGGAGCGGCGGGGAGGAGGAACGGAATGGATCATTTTGTGATTACGATTACAAGAAGGTGCGGGAGCGGCGGCATGAGCATCGGCAGGCTGCTGGCGGAGCACTATGGGGTACCTGTGTACGACAACAAGATACTGACGCTGGCATCGGATGACAGCGGGATCAGCGAGCAGCTCTTTGCGGACGCCGATGAGTCGATGAAGCAGAGCCTTCTGTACAAGGTGTCCAGAGGCGTCTATAAGGGGGAACTGATTCCGCCGGAGAGCGACGATTTCACATCCAACCGCAACCTGTTCGCCTACCAGGCGAAGGTGATGAAGGAGCTGGCCAAGAAGGAGTCCTATGTTGTGATCGGCAGGGCCGCGGACTATGTGCTGCGGGATTTGCCCAACCTGGTGCGGGTGTACATCCATGCGCCCAGGGAGATCTGCATCGAGAGGGAGATGAAGCGGCAGGCGATCACCCGCAAGGAGGCAGAGAGCTTTGTGGACCGGATGGACGCCTACCGGCAGAGCTACTACACCTACCATACCGGCAGGGCGTGGAATGATGCCAACAACTATGATATCTGCCTGGACACCTCCCGCTATACGTACCCGGAGGCGGCGAAGCTTATCCAGGCGTTCCTGGACGCGCATATGGGGTTCCAGCCGGGACAGGACAAGTGAGCTGCGGGGACAGGAGAGCGTAGAGAGAAGAATGGTATGCGGGCCGGGAGTCTCGGATGAGCTCCCGGCCCTTGCCATGCCTGTGCGCCCCGGCTTTGTTCCTGTGCGTCTCAATCTCTGTTCATTCGCATCCCTAGCGCCGGTGTACAAGGGGCAATACGGTCAAAAATGGCTGAGGCGTATTCCCCCCTGTACACCGGCGCTAGCTTTAGAAGATGCCGCGGAAGACGTTGTACATGTCCAGGATCCCGTATCCCCAGTCCTGGTTGGGCCAGGGCTTGGAGCTGTCCCTGCGGGCGCCGCGCAGCAGGTAGTTTTTCACGCTGCGCCCGTTCAGGAAGGGGTCGTTGCCGTTGGTGACCGCCCACTCGAAGAACAGGGCGGCTGCGCCCGCTGTGTGGGCGCAGGCGACGCTGGTGCCGGAGCGGACGCCGAAGCGCCCGCCGGGAAGAGGGCCGAGGATATCCACGCCAGGCGCCGCCAGGTCAGGCTTGACCATGCCCAGGGCCGTGTACCCACGGCTGGCGTCCAGGTACAGGCTCTGGTCGCGGTAATCGCAGGCTGTCAGTGTGATGGGAGCCTGGGCGTTGGCGGGGCATACCAGCGTCTCATAGGGGGAGGAGCGCAGAAAATAGGTGTCGGCCTGCACGAGCCCCCGGACCGGCAGCCACATATGATAGAAGGAATCGTAAAGGATGGAGCCGCTGACGGTAAACTGCCAGATGCCGGACTCCGGGGCCTGGAACCGAAAGAGGATGAGCTGGCTGCCGGACTGCCGTTCCATGGGGATGGAGCTGATGGAGATGACGGCCTGGCTGAAGGTGAAGCGCACCTCCTGCGTGGGGGTGAAACGGGAAGGGAGAATGGTGTAGGATTCTCCGGCCGGAGACTGGAGGATGACCGTGTAGGGGGAGAGGGAGCCTCCCCAGAAGGTCAGGGTGAACCCGGGCTCGTTCTCGCCCACCTGCAGCTGCGCCGTGTCGGAGGGGCGGGCGGCGGTGAGCGTGCCGTGATAGTGATGGCGCAGGTTGCCCTCGTTGCCGCCGGCAAGGCAGATTGTGGTGCGGGATACGCGGGCGGTGCTGTCCAGGTACTGGCTGAGGGGGCTGGCCCCAGTGTGGGAGCCGACAGAGCAGCCCAGGGCGATACAGATGGTCAGGGGCAGGCCGCCCAGCTTTCTGGCGCAGGACAGAACATATTTTACCGCCAGCATCACGTCGTTTTCCTGGTAGGCGGGGATGTCCGGGGGAATCAGGAACAGCTGCCGCAGGTAATCCTTCGCCTGCCGCAGCTTTACCACGAGGAGGGAGGAGCCGGGGGCGGCGCCCAGGAAATTTTCCTGCGGGTAGGGGCTTCCCGCCGCCACGCCGGCCAGGAAGGTGCCGTGCCCGTCCGCATCCTGGGAGGGAACCTGGGACAGCGGATCCTCTGAGGAGAGCGCCCGGTCGATCTCCTCTGCGGTAAACTCCCGGCCGTAGGAGAAGCCTTCGGGGGCCGGGGCGGAGGAGAGCGTCTGGTCCCACAGCCGGGCAATGCGCGTGGAGCCGTCCGGATTGCGGAAGACGGGGTGCTGGTAGTCAATGCCGGAGTCCAGGAAGGCGATCAGCGTCCCGCGGCCGGTGAGGTTCAGGGAGGGATAATTTTGAAGGCGGACGATGCCGGAGGAGTTCAGGCTCTCCATATCCATGGGGGAGAGGCACTTGGGGATGGCCCCGTAGGAATCCCGGGTGAAGTCAACCGGGCCAAGCTGGGAGGCAGGAAAATAGAGGACGGCGTAGCGCCCGTCCACGATGTCGTAGGATACCCCATCCGTCCCCAGATCCAGAAGCTCGGGCTGTCCCTGGTACTCGATAATAAAATCGGCAAGGCCCGCCTGCGGCGTCTCCAAAGAATGTATATTATTGCATAAATTAGAATAAATATTCATACATACCATGCAGAAAAAGAGGACTTTCTAAAAGGTATGCTTTGGATGTCAAAAAAATTCACGGGGAAACCTGGGGCACGGTAAAGAAATAAAATGCACAGATATGAATAAAAATACTTGAATTTTGAATAAAATGTGGTATTATGACAATAACGCCCGTGTGCATGAAGCGGCCTGGAGCCCTGCGGGCAGTGAAGAGAAATTGGAGAGGAGAGAAAAGTTATGAAGAAGAAATTGTTGGCAATGATGTTGACCTGTGTGATGGCAGTATCCCTGGCCGCGTGCGCGGGAGGAGACGAGAGCGCAGCGGAGGATGCCGGCGCTGCTGGCGAGACGGCAGAGGAGGATGCCGGCGAGGATGCAGCAGAGGCAGAGGGCGAGACTGAGGGCGAGACCCAGGAGGAAGGCGGCGTGCTGGTGATGGCTACCAACGCAGAGTTCCCTCCGTACGAGTACTATGAAGGCGGAGAGGTTGTGGGTATTGACGCGGAGATCGCGGCTGCCATCGCTGAGAAGCTCGGCATGACATTGGAGATTGAGGACATGGCCTTCGACTCCATCGTGACTTCGGTATCCACAGGTAAGGCTGACATGGGCGTGGCAGGAATGACCGTGACGGAAGACCGCCTGCAGAACGTGAACTTCTCGGATCCCTACGCGACAGCTACCCAGGTTGTCATCCTGAGGGAGGATTCGGATATCCAGGATGTGGCTGGCCTTGAGGGCAAGACAGTGGGCGTGCAGCTGGGTACGACCGGGGATCTGTTCGCAGAGGATATCAAGGATGTCACCGTGGAGAGGTACAACAAAGGATTCGAGGCTGTCCAGGCGCTGAGCCAGGAGAAGATCGACGCAGTGATCATCGACCAGGAGCCTGCGAAGGTGTTCGTGGAGGAGAACGAGGGCCTGATCATCCTGGATGAGGCATACACGGTGGAGGAGTACGCCATCGCAATCGCGAAGGACAACACGGAGCTTCTGGAGCAGGTCAACGCGGCGCTGGCTGAGCTGAAGGAGTCCGGCAAGCTGGACGAGATTATCGGAAAATACATCACGGCTGAATAAGCAGGCCTGTGTCAGATAAGGGAAGCATATTTATGAAAGAATTTCAGGAATCGTTTTATTTGAATTTCATAGAGGACGACCGCTGGGAATACATTGTGGACGGGCTTGCAGTGACGCTGAAGGTCACCTTTTTCGCGGTGATTATCGGGATCCTGCTGGGATTCCTTGTGGGCATCATCCGCTCCACGTATGAGCGCACTGGAAGGCTGAAGGTGCTCAACGCCGTCTGCAAGGCATACCTGACGGTTATCCGCGGGACGCCCGTGCTCGTGCAGCTGCTGATCATTTACTTTGTAATCTTCGCTTCGACGAACGTGAGCAAGGAGCTGGCGGCGGTCATCGCCTTCGGCGTGAACTCAGGGGCCTATGTGGCCGAGATCTGCCGCAGCGGGATCATGTCCATCGATATCGGGCAGCTGGAGGCGGGAAGGAGCCTGGGCTTCTCCTACTGGCAGACTATGTGGTATATTATCCTGCCCCAGGCGCTGAAGAACGTTCTTCCGGCGCTGGGCAATGAGTTTATTGTGCTGCTCAAGGAGACCTCCGTGTCCGGCTACATTGCCCTGGGGGATCTGACCAAGGGCGGGGATATCATCCGGAGCCGTACCTACGACCCGTTCCTGCCGCTGATCGCGGTGGCGGTGATCTACCTGGCCTTGGTGATGGTGTTCAGCCATTTTGTGACATTGCTGGAGAGGAGGCTGAAGCAGAGTGAACGGTAGCTATGATCCGCTGATCCAGGCGATCGGCGTGCGCAAAAGCTTCGGGGACAACGAGGTGCTCAAGGGCATCGACCTGGACGTGCGCCAGGGGGAGGTCGTGGTGATCATCGGCCCCTCCGGCTCCGGCAAGAGCACCTTCCTGCGGTGCCTGAACCTGCTGGAGGTTCCCACAGGCGGCAAAATTTTGTTTGAGGGCGAGGATATCACAGACCGGAAGGTAAATATTGACAGGCACCGCCAGAAGATGGGGATGGTGTTCCAGCACTTCAATCTGTTCCCGCACATGAACGTCCTGAAGAACCTGACGCTGGCCCCGGTTAAGCTGCAAGGGCGAAAGCCGGAGGAGGTCAGGGAATACGCCATGAGCCTCCTTGCCAGGGTGGGGCTGGCAGACAGGGCGGATGCCTACCCAAGCCAGCTCTCCGGCGGGCAGAAGCAGAGGATTGCCATCGTGAGGGCGCTGTGCATGCGGCCGGAGGTGATGCTGTTCGACGAGCCTACCTCGGCGCTGGATCCCGAGATGGTGGGAGAGGTGCTGAACGTCATGAGAGATCTGGCCAATGAGAAGATGACAATGATTGTGGTGACCCACGAGATGGGATTCGCCAGGGAGGTGGCCAACCGGGTCGTCTTTATGGATGAGGGCGTCCTTGTGGAGGAGAACACCCCGGAGGAATTTTTCGGCAGCCCGAAAAATGAACGGCTGAGAAGTTTCCTGAGCAAAGTACTGGTATAAAGGTGTGGCGATTGGAATGACGGAATTATTAACCAGGCTGTTTGTCAGAGACTGGGAGCAGACAGATAATCCTCGGGTGCGCCGGGCGTACGGGGCGCTGGGCGGGACCGTCGGCATCCTGTGCAACGTTTTCCTGTTCAGCGTGAAGCTGTTCGCGGGGCTGGCCACGGGAGCCATCTCCATCATGGCGGACGCCTTCAACAACCTGTCGGATGCCGGGGCGTCGGTGGTGACGCTGATCGGCTTCCGCATGGCCGGCAAACCGGCGGATCTTGACCATCCCTTCGGGCACGGACGGATTGAGTATTTATCCGGCCTGTTCGTGGCGGCGGCGATCATTGTGATGGGCTTTGAGCTTTTCACCACCTCCGTGGACAAGATTTTCCACCCGGAGAAGCCGGATTTTACACCGCTGTCCATGGGGATCCTGATCCTCTCCATCCTGGTGAAGCTGTGGATGTCCCGTTTCAACCACTCCCTCGGGGAGCGGATACGCTCAGAGGCGATGAAGGCCACGGCGACGGACAGCCTGAGCGACTGCATCTCCACGGGGACCGTCCTGCTGGGAGCTGTGTTCACGTATTTTACAGAGAAGAATATCGACGGCTTTATCGGCCTGGTGGTGGCGGTCTTTGTGCTGTACGCCGGGTATGAGACGGCGAAGGACACGATACAGCCGCTGCTGGGAGAGGCGCCGGACAAGGATTTCGTGGACGGCATCACCCGGATGGTGATGGAGGAGCCGATGATCCTCGGGATCCACGATATGATTGTCCACGATTACGGCCCGGGGAGGCGTATTGTCTCCCTCCACGCGGAGGTGCCCTACAACCGGGGAATCCTGGAGATCCACGACGTGATCGACAATGTGGAGCAGCGCGTGGGAGAACAATTCCAGTGCGAGATCACGATACATATGGATCCGATCGTGACCGATGATCAGGAGCTGGATGAGGCGAGGAAGATGGTGGAGAAGCTGGTGCGGGAGATGGACAGCCGCTGGAAAATCCATGATTTCCGTATGGTGCGGGGAGATACCCACACCAACCTGATTTTCGATGTGGTCGTGTGCCCGGAGCAGGCAGAGGAGGAAGAGGCTATACAGGAGAGGCTGAAGGCTAAGATCCACGAGGCCGATCCCCACTATTACGGGGTGGTGAAGGCAGAGCAGAGCTACGTGTAGCAGCGCGGCCTGCGCCGCCGGCCGGGAAACCCGCGCCGGGGACAGCAAGATAGGGACAGGACAGCGGGATCAGGACAAAGAATAGAGACAAAAATGGAGACAGAAAAATAGAAACAGAAAGTAGAGACAGAAAAATAGAAACAGAAAATAGAGACAGAAAATTAGAGACAGAGAATAGAAGAGACGCCCGCAGGCAATGGGATAAGCCTGGCGGGCGTCTCTTCTGCGTGGCGCAAGGGCGGATGTCAGCAGACCACAACGTTTACAGCCTGCGGGCCCTTCTTGCCCTCCTCCATGTCGAAGGTGACGTGCTGCCCTTCCTCAAGCGTCTTGAATCCGTCTGCAACGATGCCGGAGAAATGGACAAATACCTCCTGCCCATTCTCAGAGTTGGTGATGAATCCATAGCCCTTCGTAGAGTTAAACCATTTTACCGTGCCTTTGTTCATGTCCATGAACCTCCTTTATATCCTTTCTTCCAACGAGTTCTCAGTATTTCCCGGTAAAAAAAATCACATATCTCAGTAAGTCACAAGTAATCGCTGACTTACAAAAATATGTGAATCACAAATTAACTGTTAAATACTAAAATCAACATAGCACACTTTGCCGTATCCGTCAAGGGGAAATGGGAAAGTAAATAGTAAGACAATATGTGAAATTATCTTGTCCGGCAGAGCTGTTTTTAAATGTGACAAAATTGTTAAAATTTTAGGAAAAATATTAAAAGGGCATTGAAAGAAAAGGAAAGAAAAGTTATAATGGAAAAAGGTTGACCGGGAGTTATGCAGTAGGATATACCCGGACAGATGAAGGAAAATGCGGCTGCCAGAGGGTGGCCCGAAAAATATAGGACGTACATAAGGATGGTATTATGAAGAAGGCAATCAGATTTTTTGCGGCGCTGCTCTGTGCGGTGCAGCTGGTGGGGATGACGGCGGAGGCTTCCAGCGTGAGCGAGCTGAAGAATCAGAAGAAGCAGAACCAGCAGAAGCTGGACGAGGTGAATGACAATATCAGCGACCTGGAGGACAGCAGGAGCCAGACGCAGTCGGAGATCAATGCGCTGGATTCTGAGCTGGTGACCCTGCTGGCGGACCTGGATATCCTGGAGCAGGATATCGAGAATAAGGAGGCGGAGATCGCCCAGGCCCAGGCGGACTACGACGCGGCCAAGGCCCGGGAGGAGAGCCAGTATGAGGCGATGAAGCTGCGCATCCAATTTATGTATGAGCAGGGCGATATGAATTATGTGGAGATGCTTCTCCAGGCCCAGAGCATCACAGACTTTATCAACCAGGCAGATTTTACGCAGCAGGTGTACGAGTACGACCGCCAGATGCTGCAGGAATACCAGGAGACGAAGGAGCAGGTGGCTGCCCTTCAGCAGCAGCTCCAGGAGGAAGAGGATGAACTGCTGGAGATCGAGGCCAACTACAAGGAGCAGCAGGCGAGCTTAGAGACGATCCTCGCCGAGAAGCGGGCGCAGGTGGAGAACTTCGACGCCCAGCTGGCCGAGGCAGAGGAGCAGGCGGCAGCTTTGAAGGCGGAGATTGAGAAGGCCAACTCCAAGATCCGCCAGGCGGAGGAGGAAGAGGCGAAGAAGAAGGAGACGGAGACGGCGGGCGGTTCTTCCGCCGGGACATCCAGCTCGGGCAGCACAGGGGGAGCTTCCTCCGGCGGCAGCGGCCTGGGAGCCAGCATCGCCAATTACGCCTGCCAGTTCGTGGGCAATCCGTATGTGTACGGCGGGACGAGCCTGACCAACGGGGCAGACTGCTCCGGCTTCACCCAGGCAGTGTACGCGCACTTCGGCATCTCTATCCCCCGCACGTCCGGTGGACAGGCGAGCTCGGGGACGACGGTGTCCTACGCCAACGCCCAGCCGGGAGACATCATCTGCTATCCGGGCCATGTGGCCATCTACCTGGGCGGCGGCAGGATTGTGCACGCCAGCACGGCGGCCACAGGAATCAAGTACGGCAACGCGACCTACCGCACGATCAAGTGCGTGAAGAGATACTATTAATCCATATGCCGGGGGAATCTGCCCCGCATGGGCGGACAGAAGGACACCGGGAAGAGCGGCATCGCTTTCCTGGTGTCCTTCTGCTGTAGGGCGAGGCGTGTTATTTCTGGCCCTCCCCGTCCTGCTGTGAGCCGTCCTGCCGTGAGGAGAGCAGGATTTCCATTAAGCTGGCCTCCGGCCTGGCCGCCGCCTCCAGGAAGGCCACATGGTACGAGGGGAATATGTTGTGCAGGTACTCATCCCGCACAGAGGCGAGGCGGCAGATGCGGGAGGCGTCCCGCGCCACCACAGTGGAGACCAGGCCGCTTCGGATGTCCTCCATCAGCGAGGAGAAGGCCGGGCGCTCCATCGTGAGGCCGGAGACGCCGCTGTCAATGTAGAATACCGGGTTTGCAAGCCCTCTTGCACTGCAGAAGTCCAGGAGCAGCCTCTTCTGCTCCTGGATCTCCTGCGGGCTGTCCGCGTAGGCGAAGCGGCAGTAGAGGGCGGTGCGTGGGGATTGTGACATGGGACAGATCGCTCCTTTCAGTTGTACGGCGCGGCGCGAAGCGGCGCCGTCCAGAGTTTGTATCCAGTATAGCGCGGAAGAGGTTTTGGCACAAGGAGGAAAACATGTATACTTACACGGTGAACCAATGGATGCTGTTCTTTTTTATCTACTGTTTTCTGGGCTGGGTGTTTGAGAGCACCTATGTATCCATCTGCGAGCGGCGGCTTGTCAACCGCGGCTTTATGCGGGGGCCATTCCTGCCGCTGTATGGCTCTGGCGCGATCCTAATGCTCTTCGTATCCATCCCGGTGCAGGATCATATCGCCCTGATGTTCCTGGCGGGCAGCCTGGCGGCGACGGCTCTCGAGTACGTGACGGGAGTCTGTATGGAGGCGCTGTTCAAGGTGCGCTACTGGGACTACAGCCACAAGAGATTCCAGTACAAGGGGTATATCTGCCTGTCCTCCTCCCTGGCCTGGGGAGGGCTGACCGTTTTGCTGGTGAAGGTGATCCATAAGCCGGTGGAGCGGGCGGTGGAGAGCCTCCACGAGGGGGCGGCGGGGATCCTCGTCCATGTGCTGACCGTGGCGGTGGCGGCGGATTTCGCCCTGTCCTTCAAGGCAGCCCTGGATCTGAGGGATGTCCTGGTGCGGATGTCTGCGATGAAGGAGGAACTGGAAGGGATACAGCAGAAGGCAGAGCAGCTGCTGGCCGGGGCGCAGGAGGATATCCGCAGGCAGGTGGAGGAGCGGCTCGCCCAGCAGAGGCAGCTGCTGGACAGCCAGAGAGAGGCTGGGCGGCAGAGGCGTCAGGAGCTGGAGCACAGGCTGGACGCCATCCTGGCAGGACTGGGTGCCCACAGGGAGCAGCTTGGGCAGCCGCACCCGGAGCTGGATGAGCTGCGGCTGAGGCTGCGGGCAAACCGGGACAGGAGAAGAGATCTGGGAGAACAGCTTGGAAGCCATGTGAGGGCGATGCTTAAGAGCAGTCCGACAGCCAGCTCCAGGGAGTTTCGGGATGCCCTGGGTGAGCTGAAGGAGAGGCTGGAGGAGAGGAGAAAGCAGGGAAAATAGGGAAGACAAGGGAGGCAAGGCAGACAGAGAAGGCAAGGCAGACAGAGAAGATAGGGAAGGCAAGGAAGGCAAGGACGGAAGATTGATACAGAAGATGAGAGCAGAAGGCGCCCCCAGCCCTGCTGCGCCGTGGCACGGCAAGACTGGGGACGCCTTCGGTTCCGATCTCCTCCGGGCGTATCCTGTGGGGAAGCGTCAGGCCTCCTCCGGAGCTTCCTCTGTCTGGCGGAGGGAGACGTACTCTCTCTGCAGGCCGGGCTCTGCGGGCTCCACGTAAGAGTCGTCCTCCGGCTCCTGGGCATCCGGGGCGACGGCGTCCTTCCGCTTCAGAATCAGGCAGTAAACGGCGGCGGCCGCCGCAAGGCAGGCTGCCGTAAATGCAAACAGCTTTCCTATTTTCTTCATAGTTCTGATACTCCCTTCTGCGATTGGCGCCGGCGCGCAGTGCGTCCAGCGCTATGCCTTATTGTAATACAAAACCGGGCAAAAGAAAAGGGGAAAACGAGATCACGGAGCCGCTGTGATATTGACTTTTTTATGCAGGGGAATTAGAATACATCATAGAGTAGCAGGATAAGGAGTAATGGGCATGCAGGACAATTTTTCCAGAACAGAATTACTGCTGGGCCGGGAAGCCATGCACAGGCTGAGCGAGTCTAGGGTGGCAGTGTTTGGGCTTGGCGGCGTGGGCAGCGCGGCGGCGGAAGCTTTGGCCCGCAGCGGCGTGGGCATCCTGGATTTGGTTGACCATGATATTGTGAGCAGGACGAATATCAACCGCCAGCTCATCGCCACAGAGCTGACGGTGGGCAGAGAGAAGGTTGACGTCATGAAGGAGAGGATCCGGGCGATCAACCCGGACGCCGTGGTGAACACCCATGCCTGTTTCTATATGCCGGATACGGCGGCCATTTTTGACCTGTCCGTGTACGACTACATCATCGATGCGATGGACACGGTGACGGCGAAGATTGAGCTGATCGTGCGCGCCAAGGCCGCAGGGACCCCGATTATCAGCTGCATGGGGACGGGGAATAAGCTGGAGCCGGAGAAGTTCGAGGTGACGGATATCTCCAAGACCTCTGTGTGCCCGCTGGCCAAGGTGATGCGCAAGGAGCTGAAGGAGCGGGGAATCCGGAAGTGCCGCGTCGTGTATTCCCGGGAGGTGCCGATCACGCCGGTGGAGAGCGAGGCGGCCAGGGAGGAGCGGGAGGCATCGTCCAGGAGGAGCATTCCCGGGAGTGTGTCCTTTGTCCCTCCTGTGGCGGGCATGATCTTGGCCGGCGAGGTGATCAAGGATCTGTGTGTCCGGGAGAAGAAGGAGAAGCCTATGTAGGCTAGGCAGAAGCTGCCAGCGCGGGCCGTTGGGCCGGCCGCGCGCGGCGGGATGTCCGGCAGAGGGGATGCCGGCGGGAGGAGAACGGGGGAGAAAAGGAGCCGCATATGAGATATGAAGGGATGGTATACAGACCCCCAAGCGAGGCGAGAAGCCTGATTATACAGCTGACCATCGGCTGTGCGAGAAATACCTGTACGTTCTGCAGCATGTATAAGGAGAAGCAGTTCCGCGTGCGCAGGCTGCAGGAGGTGGTGGAAGATCTCCAGGAGGCGAAGGCGTACTACGGGCCCCATGTGCGCAGGATTTTTCTGGCGGACGGGGACGCCCTTGTGGTGAAGACCCAGGATCTCCTGTACATTCTCGGAGAGATATACCGGATTTTCCCGCGGGTGCAGCGGGTGACGTCCTACGGGGCGCCGCTGGACGTGCTTGGGAAGTCCCGCGAGGAGCTGGAGAGCCTGCACAGGGCGGGGCTTGACATGGTCTACATCGGGGCGGAGTCCGGGGACGACAGGATACTGGCGGCTGTGAAGAAGCAGGCGACGGCGGCCCAGATCGAGGAGGCCTGCCTGCGGCTGAAGGAGGCGGGGATCCAGGTGTCCGTGACGCTGATCTCCGGGCTTGGAGGGCCGGAGCGCATGCGGGAGCATGCGGTGGAGAGCGCCAGGCTCATAAGCCGGATTAAGCCGGAGTACGTCAGCATCCTCACGCTGATGCTGGAGCCGGGGACACAGCTCTATGAGGATTACCGGGCCGGCAGGTTCCAGCTTCTCGGGCCGGAGGAAGTGGCGGAGGAGATGCGCCTGTTCCTGAGCCATGTGGACAGCGAAGGGAGCGTTTTCCGCTCCAACCATGCCTCCAACTACATCAGCCTGGGCGGGACGCTGAATGAGGACAGGGACAGCATGCTGCGCCAGATAGAGAGGGCTATGAGGCAGAGGCAGTACAAGCCGGAGGGATTCCGGGGGCTCTAAGACGGCAAGGAGGAGAGAGGATTGACAAGAGAGGAAGCGTGGGAGCTGCTCTGCGAGTACAACCAGGAGGAGTTCCATCTGAGGCACGCCCGCACGGTAGAGCAGGTGATGCGCTATTTCGCGCGGGAGGACGGCTATGGCGGCGAGGAAGAATTCTGGGGGATTGTGGGCTTGCTCCACGACCTGGATTACGAGCGGTACCCCGAGCAGCACTGCGTGAAGTGCCGGGAGATCCTGAAGGCGCGGGGCGCGGAGGAACGGCTGATCCGCGCGGTGGTAAGCCACGGATACGGCCTGGTGTCGGACGTCCGGCCGGAGCACCACATGGAGAAAATACTCTATGCCACGGACGAGCTGACGGGCCTTATCGGGGCTGCGGCGGCGGTTCGCCCCTCCAAGAGCGTGATGGACATGGAGCTGAAATCCCTGCGGAAGAAGTTCAAGACACCCAGCTTTGCGGCGGGATGTTCGCGCGAGGTGATCACCAACGGGGCGGACATGCTGGGCTGGAGCCTGGACGAGCTGCTGCAGAGGACAATTTTCGCTATGCGCGAGGTTGAAAAGACAATCGGGATATGATATACTAACACCGGTTATCGATACATAAATTAAGAATCTGCATGGGAGGAATAGAAATGAAGCATATCAAGACATTGAACACACAGACACTGTGCAACACGATGAAGAAGGGCGGCTGCGGCGAGTGCCAGACCTCCTGCCAGTCCGCATGCAAGACATCCTGCACAGTGGGCAACCAGAGCTGCGAGAATAACAAATAAACTTGCACCGCCTGCGCGGGAAGGATAACAAAGTAATTGCAGAGTGAAGCAGCGGCCGGCCGGTCGCTGTTTCTTGTTTGCGCCCGTGCGCCGGGCAAGTGGCTGCCAGGCTTGCACAGGCCAAAAGGATCCCTGATAGGAGGAAGAGATGGTTCATCAATATAAGAGCAACGGAATGAATATTGTCCTGGATGTGAACAGCGGGTCGGTCCATGTGGTGGACGACCTGGCGTACGAGGTCATTCCCCTGTATAAGGAGAAGACGGCGGAGGAGATTGCAGAGCAGCTTGCCGGCCGCTATTCCCGGGAGGATGTGATGGATACCCTGTCGGATATCGCAGACCTGGAGAAGGAGGGGAAGCTATTCGCTGAGGATATCTACCGGGACTATATTTTTGACTTCAAGTCCAGGAAGACCGTGGTGAAGGCGCTGTGCCTGCACATTGCCCACGACTGCAACTTGGCGTGCAGATACTGCTTTGCGGAGGAGGGCGAGTACCATGGCCGGCGCGCGCTGATGAGCTTTGACGTGGGGCGGCGTGCGCTGGATTTCTTGATCGCCAACTCCGGGAGCCGCAGAAATTTGGAGGTGGATTTCTTCGGCGGGGAGCCGCTGATGAACTGGCAGGTGGTGAAGGAGCTGGTGGAGTATGGGAGAGAGCAGGAGAAGCTCCACGACAAGAAGTTCCGCTTTACCCTGACCACCAACGGTATCCTTCTGAACGACGAGATCCAGGAATTTGTCAACCGGGAGATGAGCAATGTGGTGCTGAGCCTGGACGGACGGAAGGAGGTCAATGACCAGATGAGGCCCTTCCGGGGCGGGCAGGGCAGCTATGACGCCATCGTGCCCAAGTACCAGAGGCTGGCGGACAGCCGCAACCAGATGAATTACTACGTGAGGGGAACCTTCACCCGCCGCAACCTGGATTTCGGCAGGGATGTGATGCACATGGCGGATCTGGGGTTCCGCCAGATCTCCATCGAGCCGGTGGTGGCCGATGAGAGCGAGGATTACGCCCTGCGGATGGAGGATGTCCCGGCCATCAAGGAGGAGTATGACCGCCTGGCGCAGGAGATGGTGAGGAGGAACCGGGAGGGCAATCGCTTTAACTTTTTCCACTTTATGATTGATCCGACCGGGGGGCCCTGTGTGGCCAAGCGCCTGTCCGGCTGCGGCTCCGGCACGGAGTATCTGGCGGTTACGCCCTGGGGCGATTTCTATCCCTGCCATCAGTTTGTGGGCAACGAGGAGTTCCTCATGGGAAATGTCTACGAGGGGATTACCCGGGAGGATATCCGGGACCAGTTCAAGGCGTGCAATGTCTACACGAAGGAGAAGTGCCGGGACTGCTTTGCAAAATTCTACTGCAGCGGAGGCTGTGCGGCCAACTCCTACCACTTCCACGGCTCCATCAACGACGCCTACGACGTGGGCTGCGAGCTGGAGCGCAAGCGCGTGGAGTGCGCGATCATGGTCAAGGCGGCAGAGCTGATGGCGGAAGAGGACGGGCCGGAGGCCCAGCCGGAGAAGAGGACGCCAGAGGCCCAGCCGGAGAAGAAGCCGCTGGAAGCCCAGGCAGGGAAGATGGCGCCGGAAGCCCGGGCAGAGGGCTGAAGGTGGAGCGGTGGTTTGTGGCGGCAAAGAGGGCGGATTTCCAGGCGATTGCCCAGAAGTTTGGAATTTCCCCGGTGACCGCCAGGCTCATACGCAACCGGGACGTGGTGGGCGAGGAGGCCATCCGGGAATACCTGTACGGGACGCCCGCCGGCCTGCCCGGGCCGTGGCAGCTGAAGGACATGCGGCCTGCGGCGGATATCCTGCGGCGGAAGATCCGGGAGGGCAAGCGCATCCGGATTGTGGGGGACTATGATATCGACGGGGTGTGCGCCACCTACATCCTGCTCACGGGCCTTAGGAGGCTGGGGGCGAGGGTGGACTACCGGATTCCCGACCGGGTGAAGGACGGATACGGCATCAACGCCTCGATCATCCGCCAGGCCTGGGAGGACGGGATCGACACGATCGTCACCTGCGACAACGGCATTGCGGCGATCCCGGAGATCGACGGGGCCAAGGAGCTGGGGATGACGGTGATTGTCACCGACCACCACGACATTCCCTACGAGGAGCTGCCTGACGGCGGAAGACGGGAGAAGAGGAGCCGGGCGGACGCGGTGGTGAACCCGAAGCAGGCGGACTG
>CALWMI010000106.1 GCA_944381745.1 uncultured Lachnospiraceae bacterium
GAATACTATCTGATACTACTGTGTACTTCCTTAGACTCTTATAGTGTGGCAGAGTTTTTCTCTTCTGGCAAGGCGCCCGTTTATTTTACGCTTACTTTTGAATTGGAACTTTCCAGTTATGATTCGCTTTTATCCGGCACAAACTCCACGATATCTTCAATCCGGCAATCCAGGGCAGTGCAAAGTTTGCCGAGCGCCTCCATGGAAATAGGCTCGTTTTTGCTCATGCGTGCCAAGGTGTTTGAGTGAATGTGTGCCACCTCAATCAAACTTGTTTTTTTCAGTTTCTTGTCAATTAATAGCTTCCATAGCCGGTCATAACTCCAAGCCATATTCATGCACCTCACAGTTATACTATAGCTATCCTATCAGCTTTTCCGCGATACGTCAATAAACCTCAGTTAGAAAAATCCAAGAAACTTGCATCTCCCGAAAAATAAATTACGCTTTTTTGTATTTTTATATTGACAAGATGTATTTTTGATGCTATACTAATCTCAGAAAACAAAAAACACGGTAGCATACGGGAGTTGCAGCTCCCGCATGCCTACATAGGTGATTCAGGCACCCATGCAACGGATTCAATCCGCACCGCAAGATTAGTATACCTGTTTTTCCCGGCTGGCGCAAGAGGAAAATCGGGGCGTATGGATTTTTGCGGCGGCGGCTCGCCATACTTTCATGGCTAACACCGTGCAGGGGAACTCACGTGCACGGTGTTTTTCTGTTTTCAATTCAAAACAGAAAGGAAAACAGAACCATGAAACAAGTGAATGAGCAGACCTACCTCACCGTCCGGGAAGTCAGCGACTATCTGGGCGTCAGCCAGACCGCGGTCTATGAGCTGACCCACAGCCAGGATTTCCCCGTCTTCCGCATCGGCAGCCGGGTGCGCATCCCCAAGGAGCCATTCCTGGCCTGGGTGGACATGAAGACCCACATCTCGCCAAACCTCCGTTCCTACATGGCTTCCATGTGAGGTGGCGTCATGGCAGGAAAACGCGCGCACGGGGAGGGCTACATCACCCAGACCCCGGGTGGCAAGTGGCGCGGCCAGCTGATGGACGGCAACGACCCCATCACCGGCAAGCGGATTATCCGCTCTTTCACCGCGCCCACCAAGCGGGAGCTTCTGCAGAAGATGCGGGACTACAAGGAGCAGAAGCTGCACCCGCCGGAACCGGACCCGGTTTTGTTCCGGGCGTGGGCGGACCGGTGGTATCAGGACTACCGCACCCAGGTGGAGGTGTCCACCTACGCCAACTATAAGTATACGCTCCAGGCGCTGGAGAAGCATTTCGGAGAGATGGCGCTCACCGATATCCAGCCCATGGCCATCAACGACTACCTGACCGGGCTGCTGCGGCAAGGGTACTCCCACTCCAAAATCAGCAAGTGCCGGGCCATGCTGATCCAGATCCTGGACAGCGCCGTGGCCAACGGCCTGCTGGACCGCAACCCCGCCCGTTCCGCCAAGGCCATCCGGATGGAAGCGGTGACCGGCGACCTGCTCCCCAAGCCCAAGGATGCCTTCACCCCGGCGGAAGTGGAGACCCTGCTGACCTGCCTCCCCGACACGCCGGAGGCCGACGGCATCCGCCTGATGCTGGGCACCGGCCTCCGGGTGCAGGAGCTGGTGGCCCTCACCGCCCAGGACATCGCCGAGGACGGTTCCTATCTCAGCGTCAATAAGGCGGTGAAGATGGTGGACAGCACCCCGGTGCTGGGCCCTCCCAAGAGCCGCCGGAGCATCCGCACCGTCCCGGTCCCGCCCCGCTTCCGGACTTATGCCCTCCGGTTGCGCAAGAGAGCGGGCAAGCTGTTCTGCATCCCCTCCCACAAGCCGGGGGAGCCCAGCACCATCGAGCACTTCCGCAAGCGCTTCCGGGCCCTGGTGGACCCAATCCCGAATGTACGCAGGCTGACGCCCCACTGCTGCCGCCATACCTACATCACCGCCCTGCAGGGCAAGGGCGTCCCCCTGGAGACCATCGCCCGGCTGGTGGGTCACAGCCGCGTCACCACCACCGACGGGTACCTGCACATTCCGGACAGCGCCCTGGCCGAAGCGGTGAACGTGCTGGAGGCTGACCGGGGGAAAGGGCGGGTGAGCCCATGAAAGCCCACCAAAGCCCCACCCGGAGCCGGGCCCCACCAGGGAGTGCGGAGCGCCGTCACATCCCCATTAACACACCGATAATCCAATCTACAAAAATAAAGGAATAAAGGAGACACTCTATATGTTTGATAAAAATACTACTTCTGGAAATCCCATCGCGCTGCTTCAAAACGTGGCCACCGCCAACTCCCAGCAGGAGCGCCAGAGCGCCCTGAAAGCCGTGAGCCAGCATCTGATGTGCCACTCCCTGGAGGAGGTCTGCAGCCTGGCCCAGAAGCTGCCCCACATCCTGGCGCAGTATCAGATGGACGCCCTGGATGCCTACATCCTCTCCGAGGACTGCCCCCAGGAGCTCCGCGTCGCCCGGGATGACCTGCGGCAGCTGCTCACCCCGGTGTTTCCCGCCCTTCTCGTCAGCGGTGAGGCCTTGAAAATCCGGGAGAAAGTGGATGAGCTGGAATCCCTCTCCGACTATCTGGAATCCCGGGTTGAACTGCGGGAGGCCATTCTGGACCTGCCCCCGGCCGAGGGGGAGGCGGTGTCCGGACGGCTGCACCACCGTCTGGAAACCCTGCTTCTGGAGGAAGGCGTCCCCCGCGTCCTGAGCACGGGGAATCCCCCGGCGGGCCTTGCCGCCCAGTTTGCTCTTTGGCTGGATGTGTCCGCCTGCGAGGACCTGGGGATGGAGCATCTGGCGCTCTACTTCCTGGCGCCCGCCCAGGAGGGAATCCGCGTGTGGATGCCCTGCTGCTTCACCAGCAAGGATGGGGCCCGGGAGGCCTGCGCCGCGGCCTGGGTCATCGCCCAGCTCTCCCCCCAGCTGAGCAGAAGGGAACGTCTGGAACTGTTCTACCAGCTCCATCAATGGACGGAGCGCACCGTGCTGGCCCGTGCTCACGTGGTGTGCCAGACCCCCGATATGGCTATGCTGCAGGCGCTCTATCTGCTGCTGCGGGCCGCTTACGTGCTGGGCGACTGCTGCTATTGGAACGCCCCCATTTTCCAGGAACTGGCGGAATATGGGCGGAAACATCTGCATCCTGCTAAGACGAAGGAGGGCAACTGATATGACGCTTATCAATGTGAACAATTCCACCCTGATGACCTATGCCCGCATCCTGATGACGGCCCCGGAGGGGGCAACTGTCAGGGGTGTGACGGAACAGTTCCACGAGCTGGAGGAGATGATTCCAGACGGAGGGGAGATGGCGATGCAGAGCCTGCAGTACGAGAGTTACCGCGCCCTCTCCGCGGACGCCTGCGCCATGGAACTTGCCGGAACGGCCAGCGCCGAGCTGTCCGCCGCCCTCCACGGCGCCGGGGTGCTGGAAGAAGTGCGGGAGGGGACGGCCTGTGTGATGCCCACAGGGGAAACCACCTACCTGCCCTGCCTGCCCCGTGACCTGCTGGAACGCTGGTGGGTAGAACTGACGGAGAGCGACGTTATGGAGGACCTGCTGTTTGAAACCATGGGGTGCGTGATGGAGTTCACCCACAACTTCCCCCTGGCGCTAGAAACCGTGCAGTATCTCGTGACCTACCGCCTGGCCACTTCCATGGAGAAGCTGAAGCGCCACTATCCCCGCAAGGAAACGGAACGCTGCGTAAAGCTGGCGAAATACGCCATCCCCTGGGAGCGTCCCCGCTCCACGGCGTACATTGGCTGTGTAAAGGGCGAGGTGTTCCTCCTGGACGGGGACATCGACGACGGCAGCTGCGAGGACTACCTGGAAGCCATTTGCCAGGCGGAACGCGCCGTATCCCACGAGGATTTGAAGCGCTACCTCTGTGACCGCACCGCCCAGCCCTGCTTCGACTTTGAACTGGAAAAAGCGGTCCGTCTCTGGCTGGGCAGCGAGTACAAGCTCCGTGGCCGCCCTGTGGCGCAAGCGGAAGACCTGGCATGAGGCATCCTGGAAAGGAGCGCCAGCACAGGAAAAAACATTCCCACATCTACGAAATGGAGGCAAAAGCAAAGTGAAGAATCTGACCTTTGAAGACATCCGGCGGCTCTTTCGCGGCGTCCTGCGCGACTGGAAAGAGAAGCCCCAGGACCACGCATACTGGGCCACCCTGTATGCCCTTGCCTGGCTGCGGCCCGAGTCCGAGGCCAAGCGGCTGGCAGAGGAGTTTGCAATCTGCCTGGAGGACGCCATGATGGAGCAGGTGCTGGGGGACCCGCCCACCGGCCACGGGATGGAGCAGGTATTGGAGGATTGGAAGCGCTTGTTCTCCTGGTATGGGGAGCCTCCGGTCAACGGCGACGCCCTCTTCCTCTACAACACCCTGTCCCAGTACACTGGCACCTGCGAAGCCTATCTGGAGTATCGCCCCCGGCTGCTGGAATCCATCGCGCCCATGGGGGAGAATGACAAGAATGTCCTCCAAAGCGCCCTGCGCCAGAAGCTGGCGGCGCTGCTGATTCAGGCGTATAGGGAGGAGGGCGGCAGCAAGCAGTTCCTCCGTATGTACCGCCTCTGGCGGGACGTGCGCACCTGCCTGCTCGAGGGGGCCGGGGAATTTGCCCTGTTCTTTCTCCGCCCCGTTTCGGACGGCGCCCGGCTCTTCTCCCCCTGGACGGTGAACCGGGACAGCACGGTGGAGGAATTCTTCTGTGCCGCCGCTGTGGCCGGCGATTTGCGGAAGTCCGGCCGGGCGTGGGGCTGCCAGGCCCCGCTGGTGAAGAAGCTGCAAAAGCCGTTGACAGAGCGGGTCTTGCGGCTGGTGCAGAACGGCGTGGAGGGCGAGGACAGCCGGGCGCTGCTGGAGCTCTACGTCATGCTGAACTGGACGGCAGACGGGGAGAACTGGGATTACTGGTCCTGGAAGCGCTTCCGGCAGTTTCGGGAGCGGTACTGCCCGCCGCTGTGGGAGGCGGAGAGCAACCGGGAGGATACGGCGGAAAAGCACGCCGGGGAATGACACAGGAAAAGGCCGCACGTCACAAAATCCCTGAAGCGTAAGAAAGGAAAATAGCAACAAAAGCCCCGGGAGGTCTTGCGTTTCAAGACTTCCCGGGGCTTTCTCTGCCCGTGGGCCGCAGCGCAGGGGGAACGGTCAGGCGCCTTCATTTGAGGCAGCGTGTTCCGGCACCGCCTTCGCGCTCCAGGACACCGCCACGCCGTTGGGGCAGTGCAGGGTGATGACGGTGCCGGCCTTGACGTGGAGGTCAGCGGAGAGCTCGCCCCGCTCACCGGGGTGGTCGGGGAAGGTCCAGACCTCCCGCTCCGGGTCTGTCTCCGGCTTCTCCGGCTTTGGTCCGGCAAAGAAGCGCCGGTCCCGTTCCAGGGCGTGGTAGAGCATCTCCTGTCCCTCCGGGTCGGTGAAGCTGCGGTAGTGGTCGGAGGTGGTGTCTCCCGCCAGGGAGTTGCCCAGGAGGAAGTTCACCGCGCCGGGCTCGTCCCGCAGCCCGCAGTAGGTCAGCAGACGGTGGCGGAAATTGTTCCGCAGCAGTTCAAAGGTGGGCCGGCGCTTCCCCGCGCTGCCGCCAGTCACCCCTGCCTTGGTCAGTGACCAGCGGCAAAAGTCCTGGATCTTCTTGACGGGCAGGGCTTTGGTCCCCTCGCCGCAGACAAAAAAGTTGTCCAGTGCCTTGCCCGGATTGGCCTGCCGCAGTTCCTCGTACCAGCTGCGCAGGATATCCCCGCAGAGGGGCGCGGCGGGCACGGTGTAGTTGTGGGTGGCGGAGTACAGCTGCTCCTTCCGCCGGCGGATTAAAACGAAGGGCGGCGCGTCCCGGAACACCAGGTCCCCCACCCGCAGCTGGGAGATCTCCTTGGCCGCCAGGCCGTTCTCCAGGGCCAGCAGCAGCGCCCGCACCCGGCCGTCCCGCCACTCCTCACGGATGACCGCGTAGAGCGCCTTTTCCTGTTCCTGGGTGAGGGCCGTCTGGGCGGAGGCGCTGGCCAGGGCAGCGTCCGGGTTGGCCTGGCCATCCCTGCGATACCGCCCGAGCCACGCCCGAAAGGGGTTATCCCCGGTGCAGAGGCGCTGCTTGCGGCAGAGGTCCCAGAATTCTGCAGCCCGCTCAATATCCTTGCGAACCCGCTTTTCGTTCTTTTGGTCGGTGGCATACTTGTGCACCATAGCGGAGGTGAGCAGCCTCATGGGCTGCCGGCTGCATGCAGCGCAGACACGCTCCACACTTGCGCAAACCTCATCTTGATAAGCCTGGCTGCGTTTGGCATATTCCTTGCGGAATTTACTCTGGAGGATGAACCACGCATCCAACAGCAGGATGTCCTCCGGCTTTACATTCTGGACCAGGTCCTTGGAGATGGCGTCCAGATTCTTTTGGCACAGGTCCACGGCAGAGCGGGCGATGTACGCCTTGATCGCCGCCTCATCGTCGTGTTGAAAGTGGAGGGCCTTGGAGACGTTCAGCTCCTCCCGCCGCGTTCCTGGAACATAGTCCGGCTCCCGCTTCTTCAGCCGCTTTTCTATCTTGCGCCGGGCGTCCCCTTCCTTTTGCAGAACATACCCATCGGAAGCTATCACGGACATGGTGCCCCGAAAGGGGTAATGGCCCGTCCGCTTGTCCAGCTGGCTGTTCAAGGAGGACCTGACGAGGATGTTTCCCAGCTTGTATTCGCTCTTGAACCGCACCGTTTCGCCATCCTCTTCCCGGCGAATGTAGCTTTCCGGGTTATCCCAGCCGTCCAGGGCGGGATGATATTTCTTCGCTATACGACCACCTCCTTGCAGATTTCAATGGCCCGCTGGCAGAAACTTGGGTTGCCGCGCGCCTCGTCCATAAGCTGTGTATAAAACAGCCGCTCTTCCGCCGGCCCCGGCAGGGGCCGGACGCGGCGCTCCTCAGGGCGGTCCGGCCAGGAGAGGGCGGTGAAGTTTTCCACGCGCCCGCCGCTGACGGAGAGCGCCACCGGCTGCCAGGCGTCCAGCGCTTCGGCCTTGAGGTGGATTGCCATGTCCTCCTTGGCTACCAGCCACACCGTCCCATAGGCCGGGAGCATACCCTCCGTGCCCGCTTCCACCGCCGCCGGGGAGAAGGCGGGATGGTCGGTGTGGTCCGGGTCGAACACATACCGCTCCAGCTTCTGCCGGAACACGCGCATGGACTCAATGCCGTGAAACGCCCGCTTCTCATTAGGTGACACATAGACCTTGTGCCCCAGGGCGATATCCAGCTCCTGTTTGGAGACGGCGCACACATTGGAGGCCCGGCTGGCAAAATCTCGGCGCAGGACATAGGCGGTCACATCGTTCATCCGGCCGCCGTCCGCGGAAGTGTCCGGCTCGTCCGACATCAGGGTGCGCACATCGTTCCAGTAGTCCCCATCGCATCCGCACAGCTGTAAAAGCAGCCGGCCAATGGCAGAAACCGCATTGCTTTCCACCGCCCGCCGCGGGTCTTTGGGGTGGCCGTTCAGGGGCATCCCAGAAATCTGCTCTTCCGAATACCCCTGCCCCAGCAGCCAGGCCCGGCGCTTCTCCACCCAGTGGGACAGCAGCCGCACCAGGGGCAGGCGGCGAATGGCGTTCTTCGTCTTCAAAGTCTGCACCACCTCCTGGCCCTTCCGCTGTTTGTCCACCCAGATGAGCTGGATGCCCGCCTCCTCTGTGATGCTTTTGAAGAAGAGGGCGGCGCTCTCGGCGGTGCGCAGGCCGCACAGCAGCATGAACCCCAAGCACAGCGCCGCCCCGCCCCATGCGGTGGAGATCAGGAACGACAGCAGCGCCGCGAACCGGATACGCACCTCCTTCGGCAGAGCCTTGCACTTCTCCACATCGGGGACCCGGCATCCCTCCATGCGCAGATCCAGGTCGGGCAAAAGCCAGCCGCGCAGCAGTTCCTGCATCTGCCGGTAGAGGGTGTCGCAGCGGCGCAGCTTGCCGATAAGGTTGTGCCGCGCCCGACTGCTGTCACCCAGGGAGTGTTTGCTGTTGCTGGCCTGCTCCACCAGTTCCTCATGGAGTTTGGCGATATCGCCTTCGGTAGGGCTTTGTCCCAGCTTGTCCAGCCGGGGCAGGATCTGGCGTACCAGATAGCTGACGGTACTGCGCAGGGTGCTCATATGCCACCGCTCGACGTTCAGGCGGCGCATCAGCTCGTCCTCGTCCGGCCACTGACGCTGCAGTTCCATCCAGGCACGGGTGTAGAACTCCTCCCCAGGGTCCGGAACCGGCTCCCTCTCTTTACGATATTTAGACCGGAGGCGCTCCCGGATTCTGTCCTTGGCCCTCTCTATGGTCTCCTGCGGGCGGACCCGGGTCTCCGTCCGGATGCCCAGCTCCTCGCCGGCCTCCCCCAGAAGCTGTCCTACCACCAGGGTGCCACCCTGCCGCACCGAGAATTTCACGATGCCATAGCCCGGCATGGGCTCGCTGTATGTCATAACAATTCTCCCTTGAACCCCTGTGGTATTTCAGAGGTTGGCGCCCTCTGCCCGGGGGCGTCTGCGCCTGGGCGGGGAACCAAAGCCGTGATGTCATGTTCCAGCAAGAGGTGGATGCGGCGCATCCGGGATTCCTCCTGTGGAAGGGGTTCTAAACTTAGATTGGAAGAATTGCAACTGACAAGAGTGCGGCAATAGGAGGAAATGGGCGGCAAAGGACAGAAAAATCCCCCTGCATCCGGTGTTGGCGCAGGGGAATTTCCTGATTTTCCGCGGTTTTTCCACCGCAATTTCCGCGTTTATCGTGTATATTGCTGTATACCGTGACTTTCTTGCGGTGCAATTTGTGTAAAAAGCAGATTTTTCAAAAATGGGCATAAAAAATGGAAAACGGGGACCAAAGGGGGCTTTTGGACCACTTCCCGGCCCTGCGGGGCAGTACCGAAAGCAGCATCTGACGTATCATCAACGGTTCTCCCTCCTTCTTGCGTCCTGGGTGGCCGGATTTTCTCGACAGTCGACAAAATCCGTCTTGCCATTTGAGGGGGGTTATGATAAGATGAGGACGGAAAAATGCGCAAGTCGAGAAAATTCGGAGGAGATGAGACGGCATGACACATATTCCGCGCGACCTTTACCTGAATCAGCTGGTTGCAAAAATGCACAATGGGAAAGTGAAGATTATCACAGGGATTCGCCGATGCGGCAAATCGTATTTGCTAAGCCATATCTTTCGCGACTACCTTTCCCAGCAGCAAAATGTAGATGACGCACACATGATCGAAATCGCGCTCGACCGCATG
The DNA here is from genome assembly GCA_944381745.1 of uncultured Lachnospiraceae bacterium. GTDB lineage: Bacteria > Bacillota > Clostridia > Lachnospirales > Lachnospiraceae > JAGTTR01. The sequence continues at coordinate 9,279 of CALWMI010000106.1, forward strand.
GAACAAGAGAGACTGCGGAATCCAAATGAGCTATATAGCTATGTCATGAGTCGTTTGGTGGACTCGAAAGACTATTACCTCTTCATCGACGAGATTCAGTTGTCCTATCGCGTGAAGAGAGAGGGCGTTGACATTTCCGTAATCCCCGAAGAGGACCGCCATTTAGCCTACACGACATTTTACGATGTTCTGAATGACCTTATGGCGAAACCGAACCTGGATATTTATGTTACAGGCTCCAACTCACGGATGCTATCAAAAGATATCGCGACAAATTTCAGGGACCGTGGCAGCGAAATCCGTATGTTCCCCTTAAGTTTCCGAGAATATTACTCGACCGTGACGATGGAAAAAGCGGACGCATGGGCAGAATATGTTGTTTATGGCGGGATGCCTCTGGCAGTATTGGAGCCGGATGAAACCCAGCGAGCGAAGTACCTTTCCGGCTTGTTTGAACGCGTCTATATCGCGGATGTAGTAGAGCGTTACGGAGCGCCGGATGCGTACATCGAAAATCTGATTGACGTTGTCTGTTCCAGCGTAGGTTCGCTCACGAATCCCAGAAAACTGGCGAATACGCTGAATACGGTAGGGCGCCTCAGCACGACGGATAAGACGGTAAAGAAATACCTGGATGCTCTGGAGGACGCTTTCATTTTCGAAAAGGCCCGCCGGTACGACCTCAAGGGAAAAGCCTATTTGGATTCACCAGTCAAGTATTACGCTACGGATGTAGGGCTGCGTAATGCGCGTTTGGGATTCCGGCAAATCGAGGAAACTCATCTGATGGAAAACATTCTGTTTAACGAACTCGTCCTTCGTGGGTACCAAGTGGATGTGGGGACTGTGCGATACGCAGAAATGGTGGGAAATCAAAAAACCGAGAAACAACATGAAATTGATTTTGTTGTCAATATGGGGATGAAGAAAGTGTATATCCAATCCGCATTTCGAGTGGATGACCCAGAAAAACGGAAACAAGAAATAACTCCGCTGCTCAAAAGTGGGGAT
>CALWMI010000107.1 GCA_944381745.1 uncultured Lachnospiraceae bacterium
CATACGAAGCCCCTCCGCCTCATCGAGGCCGAACATCAGGTTCATATTCTGCACCGCCTGCCCCGCCGCGCCTTTCACCAGGTTATCCATCGCCCCCATGAGAATGATGCGTCCGGTCCGGCTGTCCATCTTGAAATTCAGATCTACAAAATTGCTCCCCTCCACCCACTTGGTCTGAGGGCAGTCGTCCCCCCGCAGGAGGCGCACAAACGTCTCCCCGCCGTAGTGCTTCTCATAGGCGTCCCGCACGTCCTGCTCCCGCGCCCCTTCTGCAAGCCTTGCGTAGGCCGTAACTAGGATTCCCCGGTTCATCGGCGCCAGATGCGGCGTGAATGTGACCTTCACAGGCCTTCCCGCCGCCAGGGAGAGCTGCTCCTCGATCTCCGGCGTGTGCCGGTGATTCCCCACCTTGTAGGCTTTCATATTCTCATTGACCTCGCAGAACAGATTGTCTGCCGCCGCCTGCCTCCCGGCTCCGGAGACGCCGGATTTTGCATCGATAATGAGGGAATCCGGTTCCAGCAGCCCCTCCCGCAGGAGCGGCGCGATGGCCATGACCGTGCAGGTTGGATAGCAGCCCGGGTTGGCCACCAGCCTCGCCCTGCGGATTTCTTCCCGGTTCCACTCGCACAGGCCATACACTGCCTCCCCGGTATATTCCGGGCTCTTGTGCGTGATCCCGTACCACTGCTCATACACCTGCGTGTCCTTTAGGCGGAAATCTGCGCTCAGGTCGATCACCCTCGTCTTCCCCAGCACCTTCTCATCCATATGCGCCGCGCAGTAGCCCTGGGGCGTGGCTGTGAAAATCACGTCCGCCTCCCCGGCCAGCGCCTCCAGTTCTTCATCCATGCAAGTCCCGTCCGCCATACGGAACATATTCTGGAATACCCTGGAGTATTCCTGTCCCGCATAGCTCCGGGAGCCATACCACACAACCTCCGCCTCCCGGTGCGCGGCCAGCAGCCGCGCCAGCTCCCCTCCGGCGTACCCGGTGGCGCCGATAATCCCTGCCTTTATCATACCGTCTTCCCCTCCCTATTCATTATCAGGCTGATATTTTGCATAATTATACATCTATATTTAAAAAAATTCAACCTCTTTTATATTTAATCAAAAATTCCCCTCCAGAGCGCAGAAAAACCAAAGATTCCAACCAAACTATCCATAGTAGATAGCGGTGAAGAGGAGCCGCTGGCTGCCCCGCGCGCCCGGCGGAGAATGTACTTAATAAATGTACTGTTACTATTCACAGTCCTGATTCATACCTGGCAGGCAGATGCTTACGTGCCAGCACGACACATCTGCTGCCAGGTATGAATCGGCTGTGAATAGTGACAATGTACTTATAAAAATTCAAAATTATGCTTGCATATTTATAATCATTGTTGTATAGTGAATGAGTACGAAACACAGGCGGCTCCAGAAGCCATCCCTGTGCACGCATACACGAGCCATCAGTCAGGTGAGGAGGATATATATTATGAAAGAAAAGGTTGTTTTAGCTTACTCAGGCGGACTGGATACGACCGCCATCATCCCTTGGTTGAAGGAGCATTTTGACTATGACGTGGTCTGCTGCTGCATCGATGTGGGACAGGGCAGCGAGACGGACGGGCTGGAGGAGAGAGCCCTCTCCACAGGCGCCAGCAAATGTTATATTTTAGATGTGATCGACGAATTTGCAGATGAATACATTGCCCCCTGCGTGCAGGCGGACGCTGTATATGAGAATAAATACCTGCTGGGCACTTCCATGGCACGCCCGCTGATCGCCAAGAAGCTGGTGGAGGTAGCGCGCAAGGAGGGTGCGGTGGCCATCTGCCACGGAGCCACCGGCAAGGGCAACGACCAGGTGCGGTTTGAGCTGGGCATCAAGGCGCTGGCTCCCGACCTAAAGATCATCGCCCCCTGGCGCATGACCAATGTGTGGACGATGAAGTCCCGGGAGGAGGAAATGGAGTACTGCCGCCAGCACGGCATCCATCTGCCGTTCTCCACAGAATCCAGCTACAGCCGCGACCGCAACCTGTGGCACATCAGCCACGAGGGCCTGGATCTGGAGGATCCCGCAAATGTGCCCGACTACAGCCACCTGCTTGTGCTGGGCGTCACCCCTGAGCAGGCCCCTGACGAGGATGAGGCTGTGTCCATCACCTTTGAGAAGGGCGTGGCCACCGCCATCAACGGCGAGAAGATGAAGCTGTCCGACATCATCCGCAAGCTGAATGAGCTGGGCGGCAAGCACGGCATCGGCATCGCGGACATTGTGGAGAACCGGGTGGTGGGCATGAAGTCCCGCGGCGTCTATGAGACTCCCGGCGGAACCATCCTGATGGAGGCGCACCGCCAGCTGGAGGAGCTGATCCTGGACCGCGACACCTTCGAGGTGAAGAAGGCCCTGGGCAGCAAGTTCGCCAGCATCGTCTACGAGGGCAAGTGGTTTACTCCTCTGCGGGAGGCCATCCAGGCATTTATGGAGTCCACCCAGCAGTACGTCACCGGCGAAGTGAAGTTCCGCCTGTACAAGGGCAACATCATCAAGGCCGGGACCACATCCCCGTATTCCATGTACAGCGAGACGCTGGCAAGCTTCACCACCGGAGACCTCTACAACCACCACGACGCAGAGGGCTTCATCAATCTGTTCGGCCTGCCGCTTAAGGTGCGCGCCCTGCGCATGGCAAGCCTGGAGAAGAAGGAAGACTGACAATAGGGAGCCATTGCAAAATAGATGTGATTCATCTATCGAGCAATGGCTCCTTTTGGCTGCAGCAAACGGGAACTACGGCTCACCTGCGAAATGCCGCTCACCCGTGCATGGAGAAGCTCTCCATCTCATAATGGGACAGGTTCTCGTGCACTCCCCGCCCATCCGCCTGGGCGATCTGGCTATCCCTCTCCTTCCGGAACGCCTGCACCGGCAGGTGGCTGCTGGGGCCTCCGACGCAGCCTCCCTCGCAGGCCATCCCCTCAATGAAGTCGGCGGGCAGACGGTTCAGCTTCAGCAGGAGCAGGGCCTTCTTGCAGTCCGCCGCCCCGTTGCACTCCTGGACGCGGATGCTGTCCGTGTTCTCCCCCATCTCTTCCATGCAGCGCAGCACAGCCTTGGCCACCCCGCCGTTGTTGCCAAAGCGCTTGCCGAACACGCTGGCCTGCTGGGTGCTCACCGGCTCCGGCTCAAGCTCCACGCCCCTCGCCCGCATCATGACGCGTGTCTCCCCGAAGGTCAGGGCATAGTCCGCATTGCCCTCCAGCCCGGAGAACTGGGACTCGTGCTTCTTCGCCACGCAGGGGCCGATGAATACCGTCACCGCCTGGGGATCCCGCGCCTTCACAAGCCTGGATACCCCGCACATGGGCGACACCGTCGTGGAAATATTCCCGGCAAGCTCCGGGTAAAATTGCCGGATCATATTGACGAAGGCCGGGCAGCAGGAGGTCGTCTTCTTCTCGCCCTTCCGGTAGGCCTCCGCCCACTCCTCCGCCTCCGAGGCCGCCGTCATGTCGCCGCCCAGCCCCACCTCAATCATATCGGCAAAGCCCACCTTCTTCAGCGCAGTCCTCCAGCTGTCCATCGTGATATCCTTCCCAAACTGTCCCTCGGCGGACGGGGCCAGCATGGCCACCACGCGCCTGCCATCCCGGATGGCCCGGATGACGTCCACGATAAAGCTTCTGGAGCTGATGGCCCCGAACGGGCACCGGTGTATGCACTGACCGCAATTGATACATTTGCTCTCGTCTATGTAGGCGATCCCCGTCTCCAGGTCCATCTGGATCGCATCCACCGGGCAGCTCCTCTTGCAGGGCCTGATCAGGTCCGCAATCGCGTTGTAAGGGCAGGCCTGGGCGCATTTCCCGCACTCCTTGCACAGCGCGGGATCGATGTGCGCCCGTTCCCGGCCCATCTCGATCGCGTGGAACTTACAGGACTGCTGGCAGGCCCGGCTCATACATTTCTGGCAGTTGTCCGTCACGGTAAAACGGGAGATCGGGCAGTCCTCGCAGGCCGCGTCGATGATCTGCACAATATTGTCCGACTGCTTCCCATTGGGAGCCTTCCCCTCCGCCAGCCGGATCCTCTGGCGGATGATCTCCCGCTCCTTGTAGATGCAGCAGCGGAACCGGGCCTTAGGCCCTGGGATCATCTGGAAGGGCAGCTCCTCCTTCTTCTCCTCCAGCTCTCCCGCAAAGGCCAGCTTCGCCACCTCATACAGCACCTCATGCTTGATATTCAATATGGTCGCATCGTTTTTGATCATGTCCCTTCCTCTTTTCCGGAGCTCTCGTCTCTCCCCGCCCCTGATTTGACATTTTTTTATCAAATTTCTTTAAAAAGTAATCAGAAAATGTTGCACTTTTTTCTCAAAAGTGCTTAAATATAATTATAGATATCGGATATGACTCTATTCTACACGAGCCTCACCCGAAACGCAAGAGGTAAATTGCGCCCATCTATTGTTAAAAATTTAATTATCGAAAGGGAGTCTGAACATGCAAACACTCGAGTACGCCAAACAGCAGCTGCAGACAAAGCACAACACCCTGACCGTTCTCAAGCGGGACGCTTCTTTTGAGACGCAGGAGGATTCCTTTCACACCATCCTGGGCAAGCTCAGGGAAGACAAGGACTTCTTCTCCGGCTCCGTGGCCGCCTCCAGGCTCGTGGGGAGAGCCAGCGCCCTCCTTCTCCTCTACGGCGGCGTCCGGGAAGTATACGCCGAGACCGTCAGCATCCCGGCTGTGGAATGTTTCCGTTCCCACCGGGTTAAAATTGCCTATGACCACCTGATCGACCGCATCTCGCCGGAGGACAATGCCCTCCTGGCCAGCTACGAGAGCCAATGCCTGGACATCTCCTCCCCTTTCCAGGCCTACAGCCTGTTATGCCGCCTGGCATCCGGCGGCACTTCCAACACCTCCAAATAAGGACAGGGCCCTGCCCCGGCCAGATAGGAAGAGGATGCCCCTTTCCACGGCTTGTCAGCCGGTGGGAAGGGGCATCCTCTCCGTTCCCCGGGAGGCTATGGGCGCCCGCCGGCCTTAGCCGTCCAGTCCCTCCTGCCTGTGGCGTCTGGCCTGCTTCCGGTACCGCTCCACATTTCCCAGTATCTCCTCCCGCTCCGCCTCTGTCAGCGGGCGGATGACCTTCGCCGGGTTCCCAAATGCCAGGCTCCCATCGGGAATCACCTGCTTGCCGGTCACCAGGCTGCCCGCCCCGATGATGCAGTTCCCGCCGATGCGGGCTCCGCTCAGGATCACGGCTCCCATGCCGATGAGCACGTTGTCCCCGATCTCGCAGCCGTGCACCACCGCGCTGTGCCCGATGGCCACCCGGCTTCCGATGTGCAGAGGGCTGTCCTCATCCTCGTGGAGCACTGCCCCGTCCTGGATATTCGTCTGGCTTCCAATGGTCACCTGATTGCTGTCCCCGCGGATCACCGCGTTGTACCAGACGGAGCACTCCTCCCCCAGCGTCACGTCCCCGATGACGCTGGCGGAAAAGGCCACAAAAGCGCTGTCAGGGATGCTGGGCTTATGTCCCCCAACCTCCCGGATATGGTTCTGATGCTTGTATGCCATTCTGATCTGTCTCCTTCTCTCTGTGATGCTGCGGCCTTCTGCCTCTCTCCGCCGCCATGCTTCTTTGGGCATTTCCGCTGTATCCCCGGCTCCCGCAGACGTCTCTGCTGCTTCCCATTGCTCCCGCAGCCACCCCTACTGCTTTCCGGTGCTCCCGTAGCCGCCTCTGTCCGCATTGCCCTCCAACGAATCCTCCCGGAAGGTCAGACGGGGCTGGTTCTCCATAATGCGGAACTGGCAGATGCGGTCGTTCACCTCAATCACCGTGTCCCGCAGGGCATAGGCCGGGAAAAACCACTGGTCGTTGGGCCCGCAGTAGGAATTGTCAATAATCCCCATGGAATTCACCTGGATCACCCCGTAATTCTTAAAGGTGCTGCTCCTGGGCACCACATGGGCCTCATACCCCTCCGGCAGCGCCATGGCAATCCCCAGGGGAACCAAGCCAAACTCCCCAGCCTTCAGCTCCACCCTCTCTGCAGCCCGCAGGTCAATCCAGTCCGATTTCCCCGCGATATAGTCCAGCCGCTCAATCTGATCTGTAAAGTATTTGATTCGGATTTCCTGTGTATTCTCCATGCTGTTCTCCTTCCCGGTTCTCTTTCCCGCGGCGCTCTTGCTCGCGGTTCTCTTCCTCGCGGTTCTCTTTCCCGCGCTTCTCTTCCTCGCGGTTCTCTTTCCCGCACTTCTCTTTCCCGCCGTTCTATCTCTCGCTGCTGTCCTTCTGAAATCCTTCCTGGCGTCCCTTCCGGCGCCTCTCCTGGACAGTACCGCTTTGCCCTCCTATCATACCACCGGTCAGTTGCCGCATTCAATACTGATTTCGTTAAAGCGCCCCAGAAGATCCTCCACTCCCAGCGCCGCCTTCTCTTCCCCGGCTGCGTCGATGATGGTTCTCCCCTCGTGCATCATCAGGAGGCGGTTCCCGTATTCCACCGCATAGCGCAGGTTGTGGGTCACCATAATCGTGGTGAGGTGCTTCTGGCGCACAATCTCGTCGGTCAGCTCCATAATGATCTCCGCCGTCTTGGGATCCAGGGCTGCGGTGTGTTCGTCCAGGATCAGAAATTCGATGGGCGTCATCGTGGACATCAGAAGGGCCAGCGCCTGCCTCTGCCCTCCCGACAGGGAACCCACCTTCACATCCAGCTTATCCTCCAGCCCTAAGCGCAGACGGCTCAGCTCTTCCTTATAATAAGGGATCCGCTTCTCATTGATTCCCCTGCCCAGGAAAAAATGCTTCCCCTTATTGTCCGCCAGGGACAGGTTCTCCAGTATGGTCATGCCTGGGGAAGTCCCGGCCGCCGGGTTCTGGAACACCCGGCCAATCCTCCCGTGGCGGGCGTATTCCCTCATGTGGGTGATGTCCCGGCCGTCCACAAAAATCTGCCCGCACTCCACGTCGATGCTCCCGCAGATGATGTTGAGGAGGGACGTCTTGCCGGAGCCATTGCTCCCCACCACTGACACGAATTCTCCGTCCTCTATCTTCAGGCTGAAATCCTGGAACAGGCACATCTCGTTGACCGTGCCCGGGTTATAGTATTTATCGATATGTCTCAGCTCAAGCATGGTTCTTCACCTTCTTCTTGCGGTCTGCTGTCACAATCAGGATAACCAGGAACAGCACCGCCATAATCAGCTTCATGTCTGTGGTCACCAGGCCGATATTCATCGCCAGCGCCACGCAGGCCCGGTAGAAGACCGAGCCGATGATCACCGCCATCGTCGGCTTCATCCACCGGACGTTCTTGAACACACTGGTGCCGATGATCACGCTCGCCAGGCAGATCACCACGGTCCCCGTCCCCATGCTCAGCTCGAAAAACCGCTGCTGCTGGCACATGACGCTGCCTCCCAGGGCCACCAGGCCGTTGGAGATGGCAAGCCCGATAATTTTCATCGTGCCGCTGTCCTTTGCCAGGGTGGTCACCAGCCTTTCGTTGTCCCCGGTAGCCCGCAGGAGCATGCCGGATTTGGTTTTCAGGTACAGATCCAGCAGCACCTTCACCAGAACGGCCACCACCGCGATGACCAGGAGCGTCTTATAGGGCGACAGGCTCTCCGGAAGCTGGTTGATCCACGCGTTGTCGAAAGCCGTCTCCGAGCCGAAGAGCGGGACGTTGGCCATCCCGGCAATCCGATAATTCACCGTGTACAGGCCGGTCATCACGATGATGCCCGCCAGGAGGTCACGCACCCTGCACTTCACATGGATGAGCCCGGTGCATGCCCCGGCCAGCGCCCCGGCCAGCGCCGACACGAGGAACGCCAGGTAGGGGTTGCCCCCCGCCGTCACGATAGCAGCCGTGACGGCAGCTCCCAGCGGGAAGCTGCCATCCACGGTCAGATCTGGAAAATCTAGTATTTTGTAGGTGATATAGGATCCCAGCGCCAGGATGCCGTAGATAAGCCCCTGCTCCAGGATGCCGATGATCAGTGTCATGTGTCCATCCTCTTTTCTGTCTTATTCCTTCCGCCGCGGTCTCTTTCCTCTGCCGCGGCCTCTTCCCCCGCTGCGGCCTCCGTCTTCCGCTGCGGCTTCTTCCTTCCGCCGCTGCGGGCTCCGTCTTCCGCTGCGGGCTTCATCCTCCGCCGCGCGGGCCTCTCTCCTTATTCTTCGGCGGTGATCTCCGTAAAGATCTCAGCCGCCCGCTCCTGCGCAGATTCCGGTATGGTGATGCCCAGGCTCTCGGCCACCGCCGTGTTCAGGTACAGGCCGCTGTCTGCGATGGACTCATAGGGAAGCTCCGAAGCCTCTGCCTCTCCCTTCAGGATCTGGGCAGCCATCTTGCCGGTGGTTACGCCCAGGGCCACATAGTCCAGCCCCTCTGCCGCCAGGCAGCCCTTCTTCACCTGCTCGATCTCGCTTCCAAACACCGGGATTCCCTTGGCGTTGGCCTTGTCCAGTATGGTGGGCAGCGCCTGCACCACTGTGTTGTCCGTCAGATTGTTCAGGCAGTCCACCTTGGCCAGCAGGGTATCCGCCGCCAGAGATACCTCGGAGATGGTGGAGATACCCACGGTCTCCAGCGTAAATCCATATTCCTCTACCGCCGCCTCATACTCTGCGATGGAAGCCTCGGAGTTGGCCTCGCTGGTGGTGTAGATGATGCCGATGGTCTTGGCATCCGGCAGCAGCTCACGTATCATCTCCAGCTGCTTCTCCACCGGCAGCTTGTCGCTGGTGCCGGTGATATTTCCCACGGCAGAGCCGTCCTCATTGGCCAGCTGGGCCGCCACCGGGTCGGTGATGGCTGTGTAGACCACCGGGATATCCTCATCCATCGCCGCATTATAGCAGCTCTGGGCGCTGGGGGTGGCGATGGCGCAGATCAGGTCGGGGCTTGCTGATACCAGGTCAGCCGCGATCTGGTTGGCGTACTCTGTGGACGCCTCCGCGTTCATATAATCCACGGTCAGGTTCTCCCCTTCCACAATCCCTTCCTCTGCCAGCCCCTGCAGGAAGCCCTCCCGGCAGTTGTCCAGGGATCCATGGACGGCAAACTGGGAAATGCCGATGGTGTAGGAGGCGCCGGCCTCCCCGGCAGCTGTCCCGGCATCGCCGGCCTCCCCTTCGGACGCTCCGGCGTCCTCCTCCTGGGCGCTCTCCCCTGCGGATGTTCCCTCCTCTGTCCCGCCTGCGGCGGATGTGCATCCAGTCAGTCCTGTCATCAGTACAGCTGCGGCCATAAGCATTGCGATCATTTTCTTCTTCATCTCTGTCTCTCCTTTTCTCTGTTCTCCTTCAAGGTATTCGCAGATTTCAGGAAGATTCCGATTGTGGGCGGGCAGGCGCTGCTGCCTGCCGGATAACCGGCCGGGCCCCCTCCGGAATAAAAAAGTGTGCGCTCCGGCGCACACTCGCGCCGGAGCGCGGTTGCGTCAGCAACCAATTTCCTTAAGCGCGGAGTGCGCATCCACAGCGGAGCGTTTTTATTTAATAGGGAACGAAGTTTCCT
>CALWMI010000108.1 GCA_944381745.1 uncultured Lachnospiraceae bacterium
GAGCATGAATCTCTATGACATGGAGGGGAACAGCCGGCTGGAAAACCTGGTGGCCTTCAAGCAGGCCTATGCCGGCGCGCTGCGGGCGGTCTCCCGCTGTCTGGAGAAGGCGTTTCCCCATCTGACCACGGATGAGGTTCAGAGCTTCCTCTACGCCTTTTTCCCCTTCCTGTTCGGCGTCTACCCTTACGCCTCCCACACGGAGAAACAGCTGGCAGCCATGGAAGCTGCCCATGTGGAGTACACCCGCTATTCCATCTACGATCTGACCAAGTCCTTTGTGAGCAATCTGCTGGGACCCTTTTCATAAGGCCCCCAGCAGACAGAGGGACGCGGTCCACGGGAAGACCCAAAGTGCACCCGGTCTGAGTCCTCCACCTCTCTGGCAGAGGAGCTGCTGCAGGTCCCCTATCCTCCAGCATGGGCGGGATTCTGCCGACATGTCCCGGCCGGTTTCCCGGTCTCCTTCCCACTCCGGCTGGATCGTCCGCGCCGCTTGTGAACGCGGGTCATCAGAAACGTGCCGCAGCTGGGACAGCGGTTTTTCCGCTTCCCCGCAATTCCAAGGCAGCTTCTTCCTGCAAAGTTAGGAGAGAATGGTCGCTTCAGTCCACCATGAATCCTATCGGCTGTTTCGCTTGCCGCAAGATCCAACTGCCCCCTCAAATTTTCTCCCCGGACTCTACATTTCCCAACGGGATCAGCGGCGAGGATATACGGAAGTCCTGATAGAAAAAGCAGAGGTTTCCCCAGGAGATGTAATAGCACAGGCTTCCCACATCCGGGTCGCAGCTGTCTGGAGAGCCGCCAGCCGGCAGTTCCTCCGGCAGATAAGCGATTTTCTCAGTGCCGTTGAAATCCTCAAAGGTCAATTTCATGGGGAGCATGTCATACAGGGCGTCCGCCGCCGGATTGTCGTGGAGCGCCACGATGATCTCAGAGCCGTCCTCCAGTAAAAACCGGATTTTTCTCCTCACCTCCATTTCTGTGATTTCCTCCTCTTGCGGTGGCGGAGATCATGCAGTCCTGCGGCATGGCCCGGCAGCATTTCTACTACCTCTTTGAGGACATCTGCGACGCAGTGCGCTGGATGTTCGGCCAGGCGGCCGTGGCGCTGCTGCGGGAACACGAGGGCGTCACGCTGTGGCAGGAAGGTCTGCCGGCGGCACAGAAGGCGAAACTGCAGAAAAAATTGTTTGCAGGCACAGACGAGAAGTCCCCGAACCCCTGGCTGTTTACCGGCGTCTATGAGGGCGGTCCCCAGGCGCGGAAGGGACAGCCGGCGGAGGACATCCTGTTTGAGATGCAGCGTCAAGGGATCCTGGAGCTTGCCCGGAAGGAGTCCTGCATCATCGTGGGCCGGTGCGCCGATGTTGCCCCCCGCTCCGCCGGCATCCCGGCAGTCAGTCTGTTCATCTGCGCGCCCTTGGAGGATCAGGTCAGACGCCGGATGGAGATCGAGGGCATCGGCCCAAAAGAGGCGGAGGATGCCGTCCGGAAAATCGATGAGCGGCGGGAAAAATACTGCGACACCTATCCCGGCCGGAACCGGGGTACGCCGGAGAACTACGATTTTTGCATCAACAGCTCCGCGCAGGGGATTAGGGGAACGGCAGAGCAAGTCGTCTGTGTCAGAGGCGCTTGGTGACCTATTCGGTCTCATCGTTCAATCCTGCCGGAGAAGCGAAGTCCCTGGTCGATGGTTCCAAAGCAGGCACAGGCTGCCGTCTCCCAGTGGAGACGACAGCCTGTGCCGTTATTTCAGCCGCGCGCCGTCGGCGAAGGCTTGGCCCACCTTCCGGCCCAGGCTCCAGTAGGTCCGGTTGTCCGGGTCGAAGGTGATCGGCTGAAGCTTGTCCGGGTCGATCCTCCCCGCCTCGTCCAGGATACGCTCGTCCGCCCTGGCGTTCACGATCTCGCCCACCAGGTGGTGGGACTTCGGATCGTAGCTGACCAGTCTGCACTCCAGCACCAGCGGCAGCTCGTCGATCACCGGCGCGTCCACAAATTCGCTCCTGGTCACGTGGAACCCGCTGCGCTCCAGCTTGTCGGGCACGTCATTTCCGGAGACCAGGCCCACATAGTCCGCCTCCACCAGATGCGCCTCGTCCGCCACGCTGACGGTGAAGGCCTTGCGGCTCAGGATATTCTGCACCGTCTTATGGTTGGCGCTGAGGCACAGGAAAATCCGGTCATTTCCCGCGATGCCGCCCCAGGCGGCATTCATGGCGTCCGGCGTCCCGTCCTCCCCATAGCTGGCAATCACCATCACCAGCTGCGGGTACAGGAACGGCTTTGCACCCAAATTCTTTCTCATGGGATCCTCCTGCGTCAATCGTGAATCTTGTAGTTCTGAAGCAGCATCTCCGCCACACCGGGGGCCTCCGGGTCGTGATGGCCCTTACCGGTGTCCAGCGCGCGCAGGGCATCCATCTCTGCCCCGGTCAGTTCAAAGTCGAAGATATCCAGGTTTCCGGCGATCCGCTCCGGGTTCGTGGACTTGGGCAGGACGATCAGCCCGTCCTGCACCTCAAAGCGCAGGATGATCTGGCCGGCGTTCTTGCCGTACTGCTCCGCCAGCTGCGTGATCACCGGGTGGGTGAGCAGGCTGCTGTCCCCGTGGCCCAGGGGCTGATAGGCCTCGATCTTCACATCGTCCTTGGCCAGCAGTTCCCGCAGCTCCCGCTGCTGGAAGAAGGGGTTGCACTCCACCTGGTTCACCGCCGGGAGGGTCTCAAACTGCGGGATGCACTCCTTCCAGATCTTCGGCGTCATGTTGCTGACGCCGATGGACCGGACCTTCCCCGCGGCCTTGGCCTCCTCCAGGGCCCTCCAGGCCCCGGCCACATCCCCGTAGGGCTGGTGGAGCAGGTAGAGGTCCACATAGTCCATCCCCAGCTTCTCCAGAGAGGTGTCCAGGCCCTTCTTTGCCGCCTCATAGCCGTAGTCCTGGAGCCACAGCTTGCTG
>CALWMI010000109.1 GCA_944381745.1 uncultured Lachnospiraceae bacterium
TTAGTCCATCTTATCGGGAGCCATGATATAGCTCATGGCTCCCACCATCGGACGGCTGGCTCCCGATAACGGATCCTATGGCTCTATCTCAGGAGATTAGGTGGCTCCGCCACCGCAGAATATTCAAGTACTATTAATCTTAAAAAGGGAGTTGCTGGATTTGTGAAACGTGGCAGGACTGGGACGAGTCAGGTTTTCAGCAGAAAATGGTTCCGGTGAAACTCCAGCAGCCCTTCTGCGCGCAGCTTGCCAAGCTCTGCGGACAGGCCGCTCCTCTCCACGGACAGGTAGTCCGCCAGCTGCTGCCGGGAGAAGGGAATGTCAAATTCCGCACAGCCGTGCCTGCGGGCCTCTGCGGACAGATAGGACAGGAGCTTGGCCCGGGTAGTGCGCTGCCCCAGGTGTGTGATTTTTTCATTGAAATAGAGGTTCTTGCCGGCCAGGTCGGACAGTAGGTTCCGTATCAGGCGGCTGTGGTACGCGCAGGCGGACGGGCACAGCTCCAAGATCCGCCGCACGTTCAAAAACAGCACGTCGGACGGGGCTTGGGTGACCACGTCCACATTCAGGGCAGTGCCCGGGGCGCAGGCGAAAGTCTCGGCAAAGCTCTGCCCGGCGCTTATGCTGGACAGGATATTGCGGTTGCCCCAGAAATCCTCCTGGATGATCAGCGCGCTGCCAAAGACGAGGATGCCCAGGGAGTCCACGGGCTCCCCGGCCCGCAGGATATAGGCGTCCTTTGGGAAACGGACAGATTTGGCCTGCAGGCAGCCGAGCATCCCCTCCAATTCTTCTTCTGTTATCCCGGAAAAGAGACGGGAATGGCACAGGGCAAAAAAATCTTTTTTCATAGGCTCTCCTTTGTTGAATATTCAACAGACTTGTTGAAGAGATTGTACTATACTGGAGCCATAAAGACAAGGAGGAAGACCAATGATCAGAAGGATTATAGAGATTAACGAGGAAAAATGCAATGGCTGCGGCGCCTGCGCGGCGGCCTGCCACGAGGGGGCTATCGCCATGGTGGACGGGAAGGCGAAGCTCATGCGGGACGACTATTGCGATGGGCTGGGCGACTGCCTGCCGGCCTGCCCAACCGGGGCGATCACCTTCGTGGAGCGGGAGGCAGCGGCATATGACGAGCAGGCGGTTCAGCAGAACAGGCAGAAGAAGATGCAGGGACAGGGAGAAGGACAGGGAGAGGGAGAGAAGCTGCCCTGCGGCTGCCCAGGGACTCTGTCCAGAACCATCCAGCGCCCGGGCAGCGAGACGGCGCAGGCGCCGCGGAAAACTGCCCTACAGAGCCGGCTGTCCCAATGGCCAGTGCAGATCAAACTTGTCCCGGTGAAAGCCCCCTATTTTGACGGGGCGAAGCTCTTGATTGCGGCGGACTGTACCGCCTTTGCCTACGCCAATTTCCATGAGGATTTCATCCGGAACCATATCACGCTGGTGGGCTGTCCTAAGCTGGACGGCGTGGATTACGCGGAGAAGCTCACACAGATCATTCGCGGCAACGATATTAAGAGCGTGACTGTCGTCCGCATGGAGGTGCCCTGCTGCGGCGGGCTGGAAGCGGCAGCCAGGAAGGCTCTGCAGGAGAGCGGGAAATTTATTCCGTGGCAGGTGGTGACCATCGCCACGGACGGGAGGATTCTGGATTGAGGATCCGGATCTGCCGCTTGCCGGTGTGCCTCACAGGTGCATCCGGCGGCGGACGGCCTCCCGCAGCCGGGAGCGCACGGTGACAGTGATGAGGGCGGCGGCGATGATGGTGCAGCAGGACAGGACGATGGAAGACCATGTGATGTACAGCCGCGCGTCGAAGAACCGGCGGATCAAAAGCTCCAGGCCCACGCAGAAGAGGCCGCAGACGATGACGAAGGCGGTGGCTGTGGACAGGATGGAGCGGCAGATTTTGCGGACGGTGTAGACAAAGGCCAGCAGCAGGGCCAGGGCCAGGAGGAGCACAGGGACGAAGAGCCCTATGTACCAGGTGCTGTCCGGCAGGTCGTAGGCGATGATGCCGATGTAGAGCGCCGATGCCAGGGCGTCCAGGAGGATGGACAGATAAATGCTCAGGCGGCTGTAGAGCAGCATGGGGATGCAGAAGATCCACAGCACGGCGCAGGCGCCGATGACATAGAAGGACCAGTGCCCGAACCGGTAGATGAATAGGTTCAAAAGCCCGCAGGTGAGGGCTGTGCCGATGAGCACGACCGATATGAGAAGGGCAAGGTCCGTGCGCTTCACCGCGTCCACCTGTCCCCGCTTCTGGGGATAGGGGAAAGGCGGGAGAAGGTTGGGCTCCATCTCGTTTGGATTGATCACCGGGGTGTTGCATAAAGGGCAGCGGGTCAGGGAGGGATCCAGCTCCACGCCGCAGTTGACACAGTAAGACATTCAGCGCACCTCCATCGTCCGGTTGGACTTGATTTTGACAGGGATATGATCCTGTACCAGTTTCCGGAAAAAGAATTTTTCCACATCAGTTTCCACGATACTGCTTGCAAAGTTGATAACGGTCTGATTGCCGAACGTGCTGACTGCGCAGTTCGTGCGCTCAGAGAAGGGCTGCCCCATGAGGATTTCAAAATGATCCACGTGGGGCCGCATTTCGTCCGGCACGTCCACCGTCCCCAGGTTGGTGAGCCCGGCGGAAGACTGCTTATCCTGGATGCGGATATAGAACTGCCGGACAAACAGGTCTTTGATGAACAGGGGCACGGCGCGGATGACGGGGTTCGTCCGCGTGGCCGCGTTGGTGGTGATGTCTGCCCCGAGAAATTTGTCATTCAGGTAGTAGCGCATGTAGTGGTGCACCTGCTGGACAATCTCCGGGAAGGTGTAGTCCCCCATGCGGGGGTCGATGGAGGGGTAGACCATCGTGATGAAATTGCGCATCGTGCGGGAGGGGAAAAAGCGGCGCAGGTTGACGGGCATGGCGATCTTCAGCGGCAGCTCCCGGAAAGGCCGCCGCGCCTTCTGCTCCTGCATCAGGGCGAAGAGCAGGACGGAATTCAGGTATTCTGTGACAGAGACGCCAAAGTCTCCAGACACCTCCAGCAGCCGGTCAGTGGGCAGGGTGCCGCTTACAATGTTCAGGGTATAGAAGGGCTCCTTGGTGCCCCGCAGCCGGTAGGCCTTCTCCTGGGCGCGCTTCGGGCGAAAGCGGGAGCGGGCGTACCGCATGTAGGAATCCTCCAGCTCTTCCCGGGGAACCGGCTCATGGATGTCCAGCACCCCGCACCCGTCCGGGATGGGATAACCCTTGAGCCGGAGATAGACGGCTGCCAGTGTGCGCAGGAAATAGAGCGCCCCCGTCCCGTCTGTGAGGGAGTGGAAAATTTCCAGAGAGAAGGAGTTTTCAAAATAATAGAGCCGTATGAGATAGCGGTTGTTGCTCTTGAACGGCATGGGCATGCAGGGGTTGATAATGTCTTCCCGCACAGGCGGCAGAGGCGCGTGGTTCGGCTCCAGATACCGCCAGAACAGCCCTTTGTGGATGGCAGAGGTCATAAGCGGGAAGCGGGGCAGCGTCATATGGAAGGCCTGCTCCAGGACAGCGGGGTCCACCGCCTCCTTCAGGACGATGCCAACCCGGAAGACAGAGGAAAAGCGCTTGCTCTGGAGCGTGGGATATACGTTGCCGGACAGATCCAGCTGATACCAGTTCTCCCGGGGCTTCCCGCCCGTCGCCCTGCGGTGCGGTTTTCTCATGACCATGTCCTCCTTTTGGCGCAGGGCTTGGGGCGGGCAGCGCGCTGGCGCGGCTGCCGCCCTGGCACCTGTTGTTCTATAGACATTATATGCCATCTTTGCCTTGCGGAAAAGGGGAGATTTTGATAGAATCAGGGAATCAGGGACAGGAGCAGAAGGAGGGCTTGAGGAAAATGTGGGACTACGCGGATATCAGGCAGGGGAAGACAGCCCAGCAGGAGAAGACAAGCCAGCAGGAGGGGACAGCCCAGCAGGGAAGGACAATCCAGCAGGAGCGGGCGGCCCAGCAGGAGAAGACAAGCCAGCAGGAGCGGGCGGCCCAGCAGGGAAGGACAAGCCAGCAGGGAAGGACAATCCAGCAGGAGCGGGCGGTTCAGAGGAACCTGCAGCTGATGAAACTGATCAAAGCGGTGCACAGCATGGTGGACAATGAGGATCTGGAAAAGCACCGCA
The DNA here is from genome assembly GCA_944381745.1 of uncultured Lachnospiraceae bacterium. GTDB lineage: Bacteria > Bacillota > Clostridia > Lachnospirales > Lachnospiraceae > JAGTTR01. The sequence goes on from CALWMI010000109.1 coordinate 4,174, forward strand.
TGTCCCAAGAGCAGGTGGGCAGGACTTTCGGGACGCTGAAGGAGATGAAATATGAGCCTTTCTCCATCGGGAGCCTCCCGGCGGAGTGGGTGTCGGTGAACCGCAGCCATATGAAGAAATATGTGGTGCTCTACTGCCACGGCGGCGGGTATTTCACAGGGAGCCTGGCCTATGCGCGGGTGCTGACCAATAAGCTGGCCCAGGCGACCTCCATGGATGTCCTAAGCTTTGACTACCGCCTGGCGCCGGAGCATCCCTACCCGGCTGCGCTGGAGGATGCGCTGAAGGCCTGGGACTATCTGATGTATTTGGGGTATGGGAGCCGTGATGTGATTGTGGCGGGGGATTCCGCCGGAGGCAACCTGGCCCTGGAGCTGGGCCTGCAGCTGAAGAAGCAGGGCAGGCTTCTCCCCAGGGGGTTCGTGCTCATGTCGCCCTGGACGGATATGGCCTTCCGGGGGAAGAGCCACCAGACGCGCAGGAAGATCGATCCTGTCCTGAGCGGGGAATACATGGAGCGGGCCAGGCAGGCCTACGCGGGCGGGCTGGGGATTGCCTGGGACGACCCGCGGCTGTCGCCGCTGTACGGGGATTTGAAGGATTTCCCGCCAGTGTACATCCAGGTGGGCGGAAATGAGATCCTGCTGAGCGATTCGGTGGAGCTTGCCAAGCGCCTGGTGAGGGAGAATGTGGCTGCAAAAATTGATATTTACACAGGCATGTGGCATGTCTTCCAGATGTCCCCGTTCAAGCGGGCAGGGGACGCCCTGGACAAGGCAGCCCAGTTTATTTTTGATATTTGCCGCTGAGCGTCCGGGCGCCGGTGTGTCAAGGTGTGTTGCCCCTTGCGCACCGGCGCTGAGAATTTTTTGTAAAATTTTCTCCTCTAAAAAAGGATTTCCGGGGAGGACGCAGAAATATTAAATATAAGGATATTATAATGATGCCAGGGTCAAAAGGTCTAAGCCCACATGAGCTTGCTCATAAGTGGGTGAAGGAGGTTGGGACACGCCCCGATATGAGCATAAAAGTGGGATGGATATCCCACGATATGCGAATATTGGGGAGGATTGTGGGAGTGCGAAGCACGGAACAATCCGTAGGCATCATGGTTGGGGGCTTTTGACCCCAACATCATTTTAATTCATACACAGCATGATTACGGGAGGGATTCCTATGAGCAATATATCTAAAATCTGTTGGATATTTTTCTTTAGTCTCACAGCTCTGTCCGGCTGTTCCTTTGGAACGGTAAAGGCTCCCGAGGCGGTCCGGATCGAACCTCAGTACACAGAAGAAGAATTGACCGCCATGCGCCGGGAGGAGAAACTGGTTCCCCTTCTTGACGAGGCTGCCGGACTGGCGAAAGGATATTATTATGATGAAGCGCTCGCCTGCCTGTCCCGCGTTCCGGAAGAATTTTCAGAAGATCCGGCGGTTACAGAAGCAGCCGCCTCCTATACTGCCGCCAAAGACGCTTTTGTCCCCTACGAACAGCCTGTGCGTCACATCTTCTTTCATTCTCTGATCGTGGATACAAATCTGGCGTTCGACGGAGATTACATGGAAAACGGATATAATTACTGGATGACGACCGTAGATGAATTCCGGGCCATACTGGAAGAACTGTATGCCAATCAGTACATTCTGATCGACATTCATGACCTGAATGAGGTGCAGACTGCAAAAGACGGCACCGTTACTCTGATTCCGTCCGCTCCCATGGTGCCGGAGGGAAAGATTCCGCTGGTGCTGTCCGTAGACGATGTGAATTATTACGACTATATGAAAACCGACGGATTCGCCAGAAATCTGATGCTGGATGAAGAGGGAAACGTAAAGAATCTCTACATAGATGAAAACGGTCAGGAAATGGTCGGCGACTATGATGTGGTTCCGATCCTGGACGCATTTGTGGAAGAGCATCCGGATTTTTCTCTGCGCGGAGCCAAAGGGCTGCTGGCGCTGACCGGTTATGAAGGAGCTCTGGGATACCGTACCAACGACCCGGAGAACCCCGATCTGGAACAGGATAAAGAGACCGTCCGCTCTGTCGCCGCGCGTCTTAAGGAGACCGGATGGCAGTTTGCCTGCCACGGGTACGGTCACAAGCATACGGCACAGATCTCTTATGACACTCTGGCAGCCGATACTTCCCGGTGGAGAGAAGAAGTCGGCAGCCTGGTAGGAGATACGGATGTATATATCTATCCCTACGGAGAAGAGATCGAATATCCCAGCGACAAGCTGACGCTTCTCCAGTCCGAAGGCTTCCGCTACTTCTGCGGCGTATGGTCTACCCAGGCCTTCGTGTCCGTAAAAGATACCTATGTGCGTCAGACCCGCTGCAACCTGGACGGATTCACCATGAAAACCCGCCCGGAAGCAGTGGCCGATCTTATCGACGTCTCAAAGGTGCTGGATCCGGCGCGTCCGGAATTAAAGTGATACCACGTCGTCGATCAGGTCGTCTCCGTCTGCCGCCGAAGTGGCCAGTTTATCGCAGCGTTCATTCTGAGCATGGCCGTCATGGCCCTTGACCCAGATAAAAGTCACCTGATGCGGTTCCATTGCTTTCAGCA
>CALWMI010000110.1 GCA_944381745.1 uncultured Lachnospiraceae bacterium
TTCACACAGCCTCATGCAAAAAAATCCCATCGCCCCGGATATATTCCAGCAAGTCCTCCGGCCGCGCCTCCCGGGCATCCTTCCCCGCCCGGCGGGCCTCCTCAAACTCTGCCTCCTCCGTCCGCCTGGCGCAGGGCTCCTGTCCGTCCCCGCCGCGCCACACATAGCAGCCGCTGTTCTCTGGAAGCAAAGGATCCGCCACCCGCAGGAAATGTTCCCTCCCGTCCGGCCTGCAGCAGGAGAGGAAGCCCTCCACATCCAGCACCCGGAACATCATCAGCGGCTTCTCCTGGACTCCCGCAAGCCCCATTCCCGGCAGAATCCCAGACAGGCATAGCCTCCGCCCCGGATAGCGGCTTCCCAGCTCCCTGAGGAGCGTCTCCAGATGCTCTCCTGGAAATTCCCCCGGAAATTCTCCTGAGAATCCTCCTGGAAATTCTCCCGGGAATTTCTGCCCGGCACCAGCGCACAGCTCCCTCTCAAAGGGTTCCCGCACCTCCACCGCCTCCTGGGACACCGTGCAGGCCAGGAAGGCCTGCAGTTCGCCGTCCCAGCTGCGGCAGCCCAGAAGCCCGCCGTCCTCCGCCATACACTCCAGGCGGAGACGGCGGTAGTAGGCCGCGTCCCGGATGGCATAGACGCTGCATCTTCCCGCCAGGCAGGAGGACGCCAGGGCGGCCGCCTCCCGGAAATCCCCTTCTTCTGACAGCCACACGGCCTGCCCAGACAACCGGCCTGTCTGTGCAGGCATTTCCCCTGCCGGAAGCTGCCCTGCCGCCTGCCCAGGCAGCCATTCCTGATCCTTATCCTTATCCTGATCCTTATCCTGATCCTGGCCTGGCTTCCAGCAAAGCTCCCTGCTTGCGCTGACATAGCGAAAGCCAAAGGGCTCATAGATCGCCGGGTTGGCCGGTATCAGGAAGGCGAAGGGATTGCCCCTTCGTCTCCCGTCCTCCAGGGCCTTGCGCAGCAGCTGCGCCATATAGCCCCGGTGGCGGTAGCGCTCCTCTGTGGCCACCGCCACCACATAGTCCGCCCCGATCTGCCGCCCCCCGGCCATCAGCCGGTAAGGGTTCAGATGGATCATCGCCCGCAGGCCTCCATCCTCCTCCGCCGCGATGATGCGGTTGTCCCGCGTCTTTTCCCCATAGTAATAGTCCAGGAAGCGCCCGGTATCCTCGGGGAAGATCTGCTCCCACAGTTCCCTTGTCCTGCCCTTCTCCTCCCCGGGCAGCCAGCGCGCCCTCACAGCCTCTGCCCGCCTGCCTTGCAGCCCGGGCAGCCAGAAGCGAAAGCCCCGTCCTCCTCCATCCGGCCGTCCCATCCGTCCCTCACGGCATGGCGCAGCGCGCAGATGGCCTGGGCGGAGATGCCCTCCCCGCTCCCGGTAAAGCCAAGCCCCTCCTCGGTCGTGGCCTTCACATTGACCCGGCCAGCCTCAATGCCCAGCGCCTGGGCAATGTTCTCGCACATCTTCCCAATGTAGGGCGCCATCTTGGGTTTCTGGGCGATGATGGTGGCGTCGATATTCTCCACCGCGTACAGTTCCTCCTCCAGCATGTCTCCCACCTTCTCCAAAAGCTTCATGCTGGAGATGCCCCGGTACTGCTCGTCCGTGTCCGGAAAGTGCCGGCCGATATCCCCCAGGGCAGCTGCCCCCAACAGGGCGTCCATCACCGCGTGCAGCAGCACATCCGCGTCCGAATGCCCCAGCAGTCCTTTCTCATAGGGGATCTTCACCCCTCCGATCACCAGGTCACGCCCTTCTGTGAGCCGGTGCACATCATATCCCATACCTACCCGCATCGTCTCTCCTCCTATCTGCCGTCCTTCTTCTGGGATGCCGCCAAGGCCCACATCACCACGCCCAGCACCCCTATCACAATGCCAACGGCTACTCCTGCCAAAAAAATCCCCACATCTGTTCCTCCAAAAAATAATAAAAGTCCGAAAACCTCTTCTCCCAAGAGTTTCTCGGACCTTTCAAGTAGCGAGAGGGGGACTTGAACCCTCGACACTGCGGGTATGAACCGCATGCTCTAGCCAGCTGAGCTATCTCGCCATAGTCTGTGCACAGTTAAGGTCGCGCCGATGGGGCCTACAGGGCTCGAACCTGTGACCCTCTGCTTGTAAGGCAGATGCTCTCCCAGCTGAGCTAAGACCCCGCAGAGCCCGGATTCGTTCCGTTCACTTAACCTGCTCTGCCATTATACTATTATCCTTCGCCAAAAGTCAAGCACTTTTTTTATATCCTTGTGCATCTGCCCCTCTGGCGGGGGAAACCGCCGCAAAACGGCCGGTTCCCCCCTCTACTCCAGCAGCTCCCGCACCTTCTCCGCCAGCCGCACAGCCAGCTTCCGGTGGTTCTCCGCATCCAGATGGATGCCGTCTGTGCTGCTTGCGCATACCGTCTCCCCTGCGTCCAGGAAGCTGCAGCCGAAGAGCCCGGCCATCTCCTGGTAATACTGGGGCAGCCGGGAGGAGTTGCGGATCGCCTCCGGCCCAAAGCTCTCCTGGAAACGAGTGCCCTCAATCCCTTCCCCGATATGGGCGGGACAGACCAGCAGCACCTGGGGGATGGCGGCCATGTGATACCGGAAATACCCGTAGGCCTTCTCCAGCATGCGCTCCATCTCCTTGCCCACGTCCCGGGGCGTGTAGCCGAACTTCTTCTTGAAATCGTTCGTCCCCAGCATGATGATCATCAGGTCGAAAGGCTTGTGGCTCTCGATACAGGGAATGAGATAGGTGAGGCCGTTCTTCTCCCCGTCGCTGGGCGAGTCGGTGGCCACCGTCCGGCCATTCTGCCCTTCCTCCACCACCCGGTACCCGTCCCCCAGAAGCTCCGCCAGGATGCCCGTCCAGCGCACATCCTCGTCATACCGGTCCTCCGTGGCCGGGTTATACCCCCATGTATTGGAATCCCCAAAACACACAATTCTCCTGCGCATGTTCCCTTCCTCCTTCTCTCCAGCCGGAAAGGCCGGCTATCCGTTCCTCCCCAGGGGAAAAGCGGACGCCGGCCTCCTCACAGCTTACTGGAAATAAGCCACTCCGGACTCAAAGATCTTCATATCCTGCTCGCCGTAGATGTTCTTCGCCACGGCCACATCCCGCCTCTCGCTGTGGGCCATCTTGCCGAAGCACCTGCCGTCCGGGCTTGTGATGCCCTCGATGGACAGGTAGGAGCCATTGGGGTTCCACTCCTCGTCCATCGTGGCGTTCCCGTCAAGATCCACATACTGGGTGGCCACCTGCCCGTTGGCGAACAGCTTGTCCAGCCACTCCTTGCTGGCCACAAAGCGGCCCTCCCCGTGGGAAGCCGGGTTCACGTACACCTTTCCCAGCTCTGCTTTGGCAAGCCAAGGCGACTTGTTGCTGACCACCTTCGTGTACACCATCTTGGACACGTGGCGGGCGATGCTGTTGTAGGTCAGCGTCGGCGCGTCCCCATCCTGCCCGGTGATTGCTCCGTTGGGCACAAGGCCCAGCTTGATCAGCGCCTGGAAGCCGTTGCAGATGCCCAGGCACAGGCCGTCCCTCTCGTTGAGCAGCTTCTGCACCGCCTCCTCCAGCTTAGCGTTGCGGAAAGCGGTGGCGAAAAACTTCGCCGAGCCATCCGGCTCATCCCCCGCACTGAAACCGCCGGGGAACATGATGATCTGGGCCTTGGCGATGGCCTTCTCGAAGGCGTCCACCGAATCCCGGATATCCGCCGCGTTCTGGTTGCGGAACACCATGGTGACCACATCTGCCCCTGCCCGCCGGAAAGCCCTGGCGCTGTCATATTCGCAGTTGGTTCCCGGGAACACCGGGATAAATACGGTGGGCCTTGCCACCTTATGCCTGCACACATAGATGCCGTCCGCCTGGTACAGCGGGCTTGCCACCGGCCTGTCCACCGACTCCTTGGACTTGGTCTTGAACACCGGCTCCAGCGTCTGCGTCCATGCCTTCACCGCCTCGTCCATGGAAATGCGCATGTCGCCGTAGACGATGGCCTCCTCCCCGGTCACCTGGCCGATCTCGGCGCAGGAGACAAGGAGCTCCCCAGCCTTGTCCTCCGGCACCTCGCACAGGATGTTGCCGAAGCCCTCCCCGAAGATCTCCTGGGGGGCAATCTCGCCGTCGATCTCAATGCCCAGGCGGTTGCCGAAGGCCATGCGGCTTGCCGCCGCTGCTACGCCGTATCCGTCCACCGCATAGGCGGACAGCACGCGCCCGGCCTGGATATCCTTATAGAGCTTCCCGTACTGGTCCATGGCGCTCTCATACACGGGCAGGTGGTAGCCATCCCGGTCAACCTTCACCAGCATGAGCAGGCTTCCCGGCCTCTTAAGCTCCGGCGTGATGATATCCTGCTGCTTCGCGATATCCACCGCGAAGGAGACGAGGGTAGGCGGCACGTCGATATCGTTGAATGTGCCGGACATGGAATCCTTCCCGCCGATGGACGGCAGGCCGAAGCCGATCTGGGCATCGAAGGCTCCCAAGAGGGCCGCGAAGGGCTGGCTCCATCTCCTAGGCTCCTGGGACATTCTGCGGAAATACTCCTGGAAGGTGAAGCGGATCTTCCGGTAATCCCCGCCGCTGGATACAATCTTCGCCACCGACTCCAGCACCGCGTACACCGCCCCGTGGTACGGGCTCCAGCTGGAGAGATACGGGTCGAAGCCATAGCTCATCATGGTCACTGTATCGCAGCGCCCCTCCGGCACCGGCAGCTTGGCCACCATCGCCTGCGTCTCCGTCATCTGGTATTTCCCGCCGTGGGGCATAAATACAGAGCCTGCCCCGATGGAGCCGTCGAACATCTCCACAAGCCCCTTCTGGGAGCACACATTCAGGTTCCGCAGCGTGTCCAGCCACTGGCTGCGGGCATCCCCATACTCCTTCTGATTGTCAAAATAGCCGTTCTCCTCCGAGGGCATCTCCACTTCAACGCTGGACTCCTGGTGTGCGCCGTTGGTGTCCAGGAAGGCTCTGGAGATATCCACAATCTTCTTGCCTCTCCACTCCAGCACAAGCCGCGGCTCCTCGGTCACCACAGCGACCTCCACCGCCTCCAGGTTCTCCTCTGCCGCATAGTCCAGGAAAGCCTTCACATCCGCCGGGTCCACCACGACGGCCATCCGCTCCTGGGATTCGGAAATGGCGATCTCCGTGCCGTCCAGCCCCGCGTATTTCTTCGGCACCTTGTCCAGGTTGACCCGAAGCCCCGGAGCCAGCTCGCCGATGGCCACCGACACGCCGCCTGCCCCGAAGTCGTTGCACTTCTTGATCAGCCGGCTGACCTCTTCCCTGCGGAACAGGCGCTGGATCTTCCGCTCGGTGGGCGGATTGCCCTTCTGCACCTCCGCGCCGCACGTCTCGATGGACTGCTCCGTGTGCACCTTGGAGGAGCCTGTCGCGCCGCCGCAGCCGTCCCTTCCCGTCCGGCCGCCCAGCAGGATGATGATATCTCCCGGCTCCGAGGACTCCCTCTTCACCGCGCGCCTGGGCGCCGCGCCCATCACCGCGCCGATCTCCATCCTCTTCGCCACATAGTCCGGGTGGTAGATCTCCTTCACCAGGCCCGTGGCTAAACCGATCTGGTTGCCGTAGGAGCTGTAGCCCGAGGCCGCCCCCCGCACCAGCTTCTTCTGGGGGAGCTTGCCCTTGAGGGTCGTCTCCACCGGCTGTGTCGGATCCGCCGCGCCGGTCACCCGCATCGCCTGGTAAACATAAGTCCTGCCGGACAGGGGATCCCGGATGGCGCCGCCCAGGCAGGTAGCCGCGCCGCCGAAGGGCTCGATCTCCGTGGGGTGGTTGTGCGTCTCGTTCTTGAAATTCACCAGCCACTCCTCGGTCTTCCCATCCACTTCCACCGGCACCACGATGCTGCAGGCGTTGATCTCCTCAGACTCTTCCTGGTCGGCAAGCTTACCCTCCTTCTTCAGCTTCTTCATGGCCATGAGGGCCAGGTCCATCAGGCAGACGAACTTGTCCTTGCGCTCCCCATACACTTCCTTCCGGGCCGCCAGGTATTTCTCATAGCTCTTCTCGATGGGCTCCCGGTAGTAGCCGCCGTCGAATTTCACATCGGTGAGCTCCGTGGAAAAGGTGGTGTGGCGGCAGTGGTCCGACCAGTAGGTATCCAGCACGCGGATCTCTGTCACGGAAGGATCCCGCTTCTCCTCCCCGCGGAAATAATTCTGGATGTGCAGGAAGTCCTTGAAGGTCATGGCAAGCCCCAGGGAATCATAGAGGGCAGCCAGCTCCTTCTCGCTCATGCCGGTAAAGCCTTCAAAGACACCCACGTCCGCTGGCTCCTCGAAGGCGGTGATCAGCGTCTGGGGCTTCTCCAGGCCTGTCTCTCGGGAATCCACCGGGTTGATGCAATAGTTCTTGATCTTCTCCTTCTCCTCTTCCGTCAGCGTTCCCTCCAGCACATAGGTGGTCGCCGTCTTGATCTCCGGCTGGGCGTCCTCCCTCAGGAACTGCACGCACTGGACAGCGGAATCCGCCCGCTGGTCAAACTGCCCGGGCAGGTACTCCACGGAAAAGATAAAGTCCCCCTCTCCCGCCGGGAACTCCTCCTCGTACAGGTCGTCCACCGGAGGCTCCGCGAACACGCAGGCGCACGCCCTGCGAAAGGTCTCCTCATCCAGGTTCTCCACATCGTAGCGGATCAGCTCCCTCACGGCTGTCACCGTGTGGATCCCCAGATAGCTCCCAATCTCGTGCTTCAGCTCCTTCGCCTTCACCGCAAACGGCGGCTTTTTCTCAACATACACTCTCCTAACGCTGCTCATAGTAACCTCCTCGGACTCTTTCGTAGTAAACTTTTTCGCGTAAATCAACCCTATTATAACACATATTTTCCCCCGCGCATCAGAAACTCTCGATTTTCTCCACCTTCACAATTCCCTTGAAGCGCTGGAAATCTTCCTTCGTGCACAGGAGGGTGCCCTCCCGAATCAGGGAGCCCTGGGCTGCGGACACCCCGTAGCGGAGCATCTCCCCGATGGGCAGCCCCTCCTCCATCGCGGCGCACATGCCGGCCACCAGGGAATCTCCCGCCCCCTGGGTGCTCTTCACATCGATGGGCGTGGGCCTGCACATCCAGGCCTCCTCGCGGTTGACAATCATCGCCCCGTCCCCGCCCATGGACAGGCAGATCACCTCCACCCCCGTGTCCAGTATCCGGCGGCAGATGTCCAGGATATCCTTCCGCTCCCGTCCCTTAAGCCCGAAGGCAGTCTCGAACTCAAAAAGGTTGGGCTTGATCAGATAAGGCCTGGCTCTCAAGCCCTCCAGCAGAAGCTGCCCTTCCGCGTCCAGGATTGTGCGGATCCCCCGCTGGTTGGCCCAGCCCACCAGGCGGCGGTAATAGTTCTCCGGGACGCCCTGGGGGACGCTCCCTGTGATCACCAGGATGTCCAGGCCCTCCGCCTCCCTCTCCAGAAGCTTCTCAAATTCCGCCAGCGTCTCCGGGCTCACATAATCCCCCTTCTGGTTCAGCTCTGTCGTGATCCCGGTGTCGGTGTCCAGCACCTTCATATTCTCCCGGACAGTGCCCTCCGCCATCACCGCCTTGTAGACGATGCCGCTTGCGGCCAGGCCCTTCTCCATGATGTCCGCCCCGTTGACATAATTGATCCCCATCGTCTTCACCGGGACGCCGATCTGGGTCAGCACCGCCGACACATTGATGCCCTTGCCGCACGCGTCCGCACGCTTGTCCGACACCCGGTTCATCCCGCCGTAGCAAAATTTGCTGATCACCAGCGTCTTGTCAATACATGGGTTCATTGTGATTGTCCCTATCATCTTCCTAGTCCCTCCGTCTGATCATTTCTCTCTATTTTATAATATAAAATTCCCGTCACAAAGCTTCCTCTGCGTCTTCCTCCAGCCCGGCCACGCTGTCCACAGGGAAGGACAGCACAAGCCCGTGGGCAGGCGTGCGAAGCCCATGCTCCCTGCTGACTGCAGACATGATCGCCAGCTTCCTGTCCCGCCTGGCCACAATGAGCAAAAGCTCCTGCTCCTCCTGCAGGGTAACGCCCCAGAACCGCATGGGGGCGTCCAGCCCCCGGTGCCGCCCCTTGATCACGGTGCCGCCCCTGGCCCCTTCTTTTCTCGCCGTGTCGATCACCTCGTCGCTGAAGCCCTGCTCCACAGCCACCAATATCATACAATATTTTGCCTCGTCTGTCATCCCACAGTCCTCCTGTCTGACCTCCGGCCTGTCCTGCAGGCTCTGTCCGCCTGGCCCATGCCCGCCGCTCTCCGGCTGCTGTCCAGGCTGGCTCTCCCCCTGCTGCCCAGGCTGGCTCTCCTCCTGCTGCCCAGGCTGGCCGCCGCCCGCCACAAATTCTGCCAGGCACTTCTGCACGCCGTTCAGGGGGATGCTTACGGCGATCCCCTTGCCTCTCCTGTCCAGCTTAAACTCCCGCCTCATTTTCTGAAGGAGGCCGTTCACCTGGCTCTTCTCCATGACCCACATGGTCAGGATCCGCTCCGTCCCTCCCAAGCCGCACAGATTCAGCAGCTCTGAGCCCGCCGTCCCGTGGGCGTAGCACTGGAGCTGGGGCACGGCGCCCTCCCGCTCCAGAAAAGGCTGCAGCTTCCTCTCCATCCTGGCGTCCGCTATAGCCATCACCAGGCGCAGGCACAGCTTTCCTTGTCCGTTCTGCATCGTCAGTCCTCCTCCAATTCCAGAATCTCATCGTCCGGCCCAGCTCCCTCCGGCGCGGCAATGCCTCTCTGGGCTTTCTCAAGCCTGAGCCGGTACAGGACGCCCATCAGCTGTATGGCGATCAGAGGCGCCAGCGCCACCAGCGCCACCACACCGAAGGCATCCGTCACCACATCTCCCCCGGCGGCCGCGCAGGCTCCCATGGCCAGCGGCAGGAGGAAGGTGGAGGTCATGGGCCCGCTGGCCACGCCCCCGGAGTCAAAGGCGATGCCCACAAAAATCGGGGGCACAAACCGCGTCAGCAGCAGCGCCAGGGCATACCCTGGAATCAGCACCCAGTAGATGCTAAAGCCCGCCAGCACCCGCGCCATGGCCAGCGCCACCGCCGCCGCCACTCCCAGGGACAGGCAGCCGTTCATCGCCCGGCCGGAAATCATGCCGTTGGTGATGGCCTCCACCTGGTGGTTCAGCACCTGGATGGCCGGCTCTGCCTTCACAATATAATACCCGATCACCATGCCCACCGGCACCAGCAGCCATTTTGCGGCCCCTCCGGCGATATGGGCGCCCAGCAGGCTTCCCACCGGGGCGAACCCCACGTTCACCCCCGCGAGGAACAGCACCAGGCCGATGACCGTGTAGAGAAAGCCCACAGCCATCTTCCAGAACTGCGCCCCATGGTATCTGCGGCCAAAGGCCTGGTACAGCACGAACACCGCCAGAACCGGCAGGAGGGATATCAGCACCTCCCAGGCATAGTGGGGCAGCTCTGCGGCGAACAGCTGGGCCACATCCCGCATCGTCTCCACCTGCGGGATCTGTGCCGTCTCATAGGCGGCCCCGCCGGATGAAAAAAAGATTCCCAGCAGCATCACCATCAGGATCGGCCCCACGCTGCACAAGGCAATCAGGCCAAAGCTGTCGCTGGCCCCGTCCTTGTCGCTTCGCGCCATGGACAGCCCGATTCCGATGGCCATGATGAAGGGGACGGTGATGGGTCCCGTGGTCACGCCGCCGGAGTCAAAGGCCACCGCCAGGAAATCCCCCGGCACGAAGGCGGAGACAGCGAACAGCAGCACATAGAGCACCGTCAAAATCCCCGGCAGGGAAATCTTCAGCAGGATCCGCAGCACGGCCGCCGCCAGGAATACGCCCACGCCCAGGGCCACCATCCCTATGATCACGCGGTTGGGCACGGAGGGCACCTGGGCGGCCAGCACCTGGAGATCCGGCTCTGCGATGGTGATGATGCAGCCCATGACAAAGCTGGCGGCAATGGTCACCGCCCCACTCCGGCTCTTCAGGAAGTCTCCTCCGATGCCCTCTCCCAGAGGGGTCATGGCCACCTCCGCTCCCAGCTGGAAGAAGCCCATCCCCACCACCAGCAGCAGCGCCCCCGACACGAAGAGGGCGATGGTGCCGATCTCCAGCGGGGCGACAAAAATGGCCAGCAGCAGGACAATGACCGTCACCGGCACCACAGCCTCCACCGCTTCCTGGATTTTCTCTCTCAGCTTCTCATTCAAATGCAAATCACAGTTCCCTTTCTTCCTCTTCCAGCTCCATCTCCATCCGTATCCGTCTGCGTCTCCCAAGCACCAGCGCGATGATGGACACGGCAAGCAGCACGGCCGCCATCGCCCCGAAGGCAATCAGCATGTGCACGGCGAAATCTTGGAAGAACCCCTCCGGCAGGATATTGATCAGCAAATCCGTCTCCGGGTTCAAAATCCACAGGTCATTGTCGAAAAAGATGTGGTGGAAGGCGGTAAAGCCCTGGGTGAAATCCCCGATAAACGCCAGGGACAGGCCGCCGGCCGCCAGCAGCACAAGGAAAAACGCTGCCACATATCCGGCCGCCAGCCGCTTCACCGGCTTCTCCTCCATGCACACCAGGATCCCGATACAGAACGCGGCCAGCAGAAGCAGCCACCGGCGAAGCTTCATCCCGCCCAGGAACAAGAGCCGCACATCCTCCATGTGCGCCTTCTCCCGCTCGTTGAAGAACTCCCGCTCCTCCCCGCCGACCACCGTCTCCACGTCCAGATCCCCACGCTTCCCCTTCAGGTAATCCATCATCTCCTCTGTGACGTAGAGCACGTCCTCCATCTCCATATCCACGTCGCCGCAGACCTGGTATTTCTCATATTCCCTCTCGTAAAATCCTGGTTCATAGTATGCCACCAGCTCCAGGCTCGTAATCAGAAGTACGGCGATCACAGCCAGCGACGCCAGGAACCCCAGCAGGTTGTATATTTTCGACATTCTTCCCTCTGCTCCTTTTCTCTTTCTTCCGCAGTGTGCAGATATAGCTTATTATACCCTATCCCCGCGCCGGTGTACAGGTGCGTCCTCAGATTCTTGCGCAAGCTCCAGATTTTCGCCCACGCCCCGGATTCCTGCCCAGCCCCGGATTCCTGCCCGCACCCTGGTTGCCTGCCCGCACCCTGGTTGCCTGCCCACGCCCTGGATTTTCGCCCAGGCCCCGGCAGCCTATAGATTTTGCTTGCAAAATCCCCACAATCCTGTAAAATGGTAGATGCAGCCTGCACTGGGCCTTACGCCCGGCGCAGGCTCCTGAGCGTAAAAGATAACCGCAGGCCGCCTTTGGCGGCTCCACTCTATGTATGAAAGGCTGTATGAGTATGATAAGCACAAGCAACGTAACTTTACGGGTTGGGAAGAAGGCCTTGTTCGAGGATGTCAACATCAAATTCACGCAGGGGAACTGCTATGGGCTGATCGGCGCCAACGGCGCCGGCAAATCTACTTTTCTGAAGATATTATCCGGGCAGCTGGAGCCCACAAGCGGGGAGGTCATCGTCACCCCCGGGGAGCGGCTCTCCTTCCTGCAGCAGGATCACTTCAAGTACGACGGCTACCCTGTGCTGGACACGGTGATCATGGGCAACGCCCGCCTCTATGAGATCATGAAGGAGAAGGAAGCCATCTATATGAAGGAGGACTTCTCTGACGAGGACGGCATCCGCGCCAGCGAGCTGGAGGCGGAATTTGCCGATATGAACGGCTGGGAGGCGGAGTCGGACGCAGCCTCCCTCCTGAACGGCCTGGGTGTGGACACGGAGCTCCACACGCACCTGATGAAGGATATGCCCGGCAATCTGAAGGTCAAGGTTCTGCTGGCCCAGGCCCTGTTCGGCAACCCGGACATCCTGCTGCTGGACGAGCCCACGAACCACCTGGATCTGGACGCCATCGCCTGGCTGGAGGAATTCCTCATCAACTTTGAGAACACCGTCATCGTCGTCTCCCACGACCGGTATTTCCTGAACAAGGTCTGTACCCACATCGCGGACATCGACTACGCGAAGATCCAGCTGTACGCCGGCAACTATGACTTCTGGTACGAGTCCAGCCAGCTGATGATCAAGCAGATGAAGGAGGCCAACAAGAAGAAAGAGGAGAAGATCAAGGAGCTGCAGGAGTTCATCTCCCGCTTCAGCGCCAACGCCTCCAAGTCCCGCCAGGCCACTTCCCGCAAGAAGGCCCTGGAGAAAATCCAGCTGGACGAGATCAAGCCCTCCAGCCGCAAATACCCCTACATTGATTTCCGCCCCAACCGGGAGATCGGCAACGAGGTGCTGGCCGTGGAGGGGATCAGCAAGACCATCGACGGGGTGAAGGTGCTGGACAACATCTCCTTCATCGTGGGCCACGACGACAAGATCGCCTTCGTCGGCAGCAACGAGCTGGCCAAGACCACCCTCTTCCAGATCCTGTCCGGGGAGATGGAGCCGGACGAAGGGAATTACAAGTGGGGTGTGACCACCAGCCAGGCCTACTTCCCCAAGGACAACTCCTACGAGTTTGACAACGACGACACCATTGTGGAGTGGCTGACCCAGTACTCCGATATCAAGGACGTCACCTATGTCCGGGGCTTCCTGGGCCGTATGCTGTTCGCCGGGGAGGACGGCGTGAAGAAGGTGAAGGTGCTCTCCGGCGGGGAGAAGGTGCGCTGCATGCTCAGCAAGCTGATGATCTCCGGCGCCAACTGCCTGATCCTGGACGAGCCCACCGACCACCTGGACATGGAGGCCATCACGGCCCTGAACAACGGCCTGATCAAGTTCCCAGGCGTCCTGCTGTTCTCCTCCAGGGATCACCAGATTGTGCAGACGACCGCCAACCGGATCATCGAGATCCTGCCGGGCGGAAAGATGATCGACAAGATCACCACCTACGACGAGTATCTGGCAAGCGACGAGATGGCCAGGAAACGCACCACCTACACCGCTTCCGTGGAGGAAGAGGAGGAGGGCAGCCTGGAGGGCTGACATCCCAGCGGGCTCTTCGGAGCCCGTTTTTTCGTCCTCAGGCATTTTTTCTGTCTTCAGGCATAAAAAAGTGTGCGCTCCGGCGCACACTCGCGCCGGAGCGCGGTTGCGTCAGCAACCAATTTCCTTAAGCGCGGAGTGCGCATCCACAGCGGAGCGTTTTTATTTAATAGGGAACGAAGTTCCCTATTAAATAAAAAAGAGCTGTATCAGCACGGATGACTTCCCATCTGTGTTGAAACAGCTCTTCTTTGTATAAAGATACAGTTATACGACGTATAAAAACAGTTATACGACGGCCAGCCCGGCGCCAGCCAGCGCCTCCGCCTCCCTGCGCGCCCGCAGGGCAGCCATCGCGTACTCCTCGCAGATCTGGATGACTCCCGCCATCATCTGCCTGCACACCTGGGTGCTGTAGCGGCAGTCCGCCTCCATCGTATGCTCCCCCTGCAGGTACTCCTGGTGCTTCCTCTCCAGATAATCCAGCAGGTCGTCCACATTGTAGAAGCGGTACAGGCGCTGCTCGTCGGCGCTCGCCGCTCCGCTCCTGATATAGTCCACAAGATAATTCTTCAGCTCGCCCTCATAGACACAGTGATCCTTCAGGCTCCCCTCGTAAATACTGTTGTGCGGGTAGGTAAAATAATCGGTCACATAGTGCAGGACCTCGCCCACATGCATCATAAAGCTTCTCTGATCCTCCTGATACAGCTCCCAGTTCTCAACCAGATGGTTGATAAACGCCCTCACCATGTCGATCGTACCCTCATACTCATGCTTCACTTTGATAAAGGAGGGCTTCAGGTCGGGAAGGATGCTTCCCAGGCAGAAGGTCTTCCGATAAGCGTGCAGGCTCGGGTGGTCAATGCTGCGCGCCAGATATCTGGCGATTGCAATATGTGATTTCTTTCTCAAAATGATATCCTCCAAACGGAATCAGCGCCGAAAATCCCTGAAAATAGTTCAGTCTGCGCTCTCGTCCTCTGTCAGCTCGTAGGGCGTCACCTGGTATACATAGTAATTCAGCCAGTTCGTATACAAATTATTTGCGTGAGCCCTCCACCGGAGCAGAGGTTTTATATTCGGGTCACCATTCTGATAATAATTCTTCGGGATTTGAATGTCAAGACCTTTTTCCAGGTCGCGGTGATACTCTTCATCCAGAGTCACCCGGTCATATTCCGGATGCCCCATGATGAAAATCTGCTTCCCATCCCCGGCCATGCACAGGAAGACGCCCGCCTCATCCGACTCCGCCAGCACCATGAGCTCCTGGCAGTTCCGGATATCCTCCGCCCGCACCTCCGTATGTCTGGAATGGGGTGCGAGAAAGACATCGTCAAATCCCCGCACAAGGGGGATTTTCCGATTGTATACCCGGTGCCAGAAGAGACCGAACATTTTCTCCGGCAGAAGGTGCTTCGGTATGCCGTAATGGTAGTACAGAGCTGCCTGTGCCCCCCAGCACAGATGGATCGTGGAGGTCACGTGGGTCTTCGTCCACTTCATGATGCGGGTCAGCTCCTCCCAGTAATCCACCTCCTCGTACTCCATCTTCTCCACCGGGGCCCCCGTGATAATCATCCCGTCAAATTTCTTCCTGCGGATGTCCTCAAAGGTCACGTAAAATTTGTTCAGATGGCTGGTAGAGGTATTCTTGGACTCATGGCTGCTCACAGCCATGAACGTGATGTCCACCTGCAGCGGCGTGTTGGACAGGGAACGCAGAAGCTGCAGCTCCGTGTCCTGCTTCACTGGCATCAAGTTCAGGATCACAATCTGCAAAGGCCGGATGTCCTGATGCAGCGCCCTGTGCTCATCCATCACGAAAATATTTTCTCTCTCTAAAATTTCCTTGGCCGGAAGGTCTCCCTGTACTTTAATCGGCATTTCTCTCACCTATTCCTGTAAAAATTCGTGTCGTCACAAAAATATATGATACCATGGCCGCAGGCGCTCTGTCAAAGAAATTCTGCCCGCGCCCATGGCTGCAATTTTGCCCCCGCCATGGCCGCAAGCACGCTGTCCGCCCCCCGCGGCCGCAGCTCTGCCTTCTGCCTGCGCCCTGTCTGCTACATCAGAGGCGCCATAATCCGAAGCACCTTGCCGATCACTTTCCGGTGCCAGGCCAGCCGCCTGCAGTCCTTGATCGTAATCTTCTGGCAGCTCCTTAAGGTTCTCTGGAAATCCTCCTCCACATCCCGGACCGCCTCGTTCTTGTACATGTAAACCCCGCACTCGAAATGCAGGTACAGGCTGCGGAAATCCAGGTTGACCGTCCCCACCGCCGCCTTCACATCGTCCGCCACAAACACCTTCGCATGGACGAAGCCCGGGGTGTACTCGTAGATCTGTACCCCCGCAGTGATCAGCTCCTCATAGTAGGTCTTCGCCACCAGGAACGCATACCACTTGTCCGGCACATGGGGCATGATGATCTTCACGTCCAGCCCCTTCTTGGCTGCATGCCGCAGCGTGTCCACCGTCTCATAATCCAGGATCAGGTACGGGGTCATAATATGTACATAGCGGGAGGAGGTATGGACAATGTTCAGGTACACCTCCTCGCCCACCCGCTCCTTGTCCAGCGGGCTGTCCGAGTAGGGGAGGATATAGCCGTCCGTCTCCTTCGGCCGCTTCTCGGGATCCCTCACGCTGTACCTGGCAAAATCGTCCAGCTTCTTCTCCGAGATATCCCACATCTGCAGGAACATCTGCGTGAAGCTCTTCACCGCGTCCCCCCAGATCATGACCGCCGTGTCCTTCCAGTGCCCGAAGCGGGACACCTCGTTGATGTACTCGTCCGCCAGGTTGATGCCCCCCGTGAAGGCAACCCTTCCGTCCACAACCAAGATCTTCCTGTGGTCCCGGTTATTCTGGTAGGTGGACAGCGCCGGACGGATCGGGGAGAACACCTTGCAGCGGATCCCCTTCTCCTCCAGCAGCTTGGGATAATTGTGGGGCAGCAGGGAAAAGGCACAGGTGCCGTCGTAGAGCAGGCGCACCTCCACGCCCTCCTTCACCTTCCGCTCCAGGATCTCCAGGATTTCCCCCCACATTTTCCCCTTCTTGATAATGAAAAATTCCAGGAAAATAAAATCCTTGGCCATCTCCAGCTGCTTCTTCATCTCGTCAAAGGCATAATCCCCCAGGGGGAAATATTTTGCCTCCGTGTTGCGGTAGATGGGGTAGCCGGCATAGTAAAACATGTAGTCGGAGAAGCGGGCGACCAAGGGATTGTCTGCCTCCAGGCTGGCCTTCACCTCCTGATCCTGCCCCAGGTAGGAGCGCGTCTCGTAGATGATGCGCTCCAGCCTCCGGTTGATCATCTTCGTGCCGATGGACAGCCGCACATAGGCGTAGAACAGCGCCCCAAACACAGGGGACACTACCATCAGCGTCATCCAGGCAAGCTGGAAGGTGGGCTCCGTCTTATCGTTCAGGATCAAGATAATGATCGGGAAGCTCAGTATGAGCATGATGGAGTAGACGAACGCCGCGTACTGCCGCAGCCAGTACACATAGAGCACCGCAGCAGCCGCCTGGATCAGCAGCAGCAGCATAATGACTGCGGTACGCCCGAATATGATCTTAAAAAAGTTCCTGTTTGGTTCCTGCTTGCTCATCTTTCTCCCCCTCCCGGCCTTCGCCGCTCTTCTCATCCGGAGAGCCTTCGCTCCCCTGCCGTGCCTATTCCTCTCCTGCGGCCAGCTCCAGGAACTCCTCCTCGGAAATAATCGGGATTCCCAGCTCCTGCGCCCGCTTATTCTTGGACGAAGAGGACGCCCTGTCGTTGTTGATCAGATAATCCGTCCGGTTTGTGACGCTTCCCGTCACCTTCCCGCCCAGGCCTTCAATCCGCTCCTTCAGCTCCTTGCGGTTGGCGAAATGCTCCACCTTGCCCGTGATGACAAAGGTCTTCCCCGCCAGCGGCTGTTCTCCCCCTCCGGCAAATTCCTTCTCGATGGTCAGCTCCCTAAGCAGGCTGTCCAGTTCCCTTGCATGCCTCTCATCCGCGAAATACCGGCAAAACGCCCCGGCAATCACCGGCCCGATGCCGTCCACCGCGCTCAGGGCCTCCGCCTGCGCCTGCCGGAGGGCATGAAGGTCTTCCCCGAATTCCCGGCACAGAAGCCTGGCGTTGGCAAGCCCGATGTTCTCAATCCCCAGCCCATACACCACCCGGGACAGGGTCGTATGCCGGGCGCGGCTGGCGCTGGCGGCCAGGTTCTCATAGGACTTCTCCCCGAAGCCCTCCATGGACATGATTTCCTCCCGCCACCGGTCCAGGTGTAACAGATCCGCATACTCGTGGATGAATCCCCCGGCGATGAACTTCTCCAGCGTCGCCTCGGAAAGCCCCTCGATGTTCAGGGCATCCCGGCTGGCCATCAGGGCGAAGGACTTCACCCGCTTGGCCTGGCATTCCGGGTTGGTGCAGTACAGGGACTCCACGCCGTTCAGACTTCGTATCTCGGCAGGCCCCTGGCACACCGGACAGGCCGCCGGGATCTCCAGCGTGCCGCTCCTCGTATGGTTCGCGGCAATCTGCGGGATGATCATGTTGGCCTTGTACACCTCCAGCTCATCCCCGATGCCCAGAGCCAGCGCCTTCACAATGCTGACATTGTGCACAGAGGCCCGGGATACAGTGGTGCCCTCCAGCTCCACCGGGTCGAACACCGCGATGGGGTTGATCAGCCCCGTGCGGGAGGCGCTCCACTCCACCTTCCGAAGGCGGGTGAGCCTGGTCTCGTCCTCCCACTTGAAGGCGATGGAATCCCGCGGAAATTTGGCCGTGCGCCCCAGGGACTGCCCGTAGGCAATGTCGTCATAGAGGAGCACCAGGCCGTCTGACGGGAACGCATTCTCCTCTATCCTGTCCGCAAAGCTTTGCACCGCCTGCTCCATATCCGCGCCTGTCACCACCTGGTATTCCACCACCTCAAACCCCTGCTCCCGCAGCCACCGAAACTGGGCTTCGTGGGAATTGCCGAAGTCCACCCCTTCTGCCCTCACCAGGGAAAAGGCGAAGAAATGCACGTTCCTACGGGCGGTCACCTCATTGTTCAGCTGCCTCACCGACCCGCTGCACAGATTGCGGGGATTCTTGTAGCGCGCCGCCTCATCCGGGATCTGCCGGTTGATCTCCTCAAAATCCGCGTAGCTTATCACAGCCTCCCCGCGGATGATCAGTTCTCCCCGGTACTGGATGTGCAGCGGCAGGCCGGCGAATACCCTGGCGTTGTTGGTCACCACCTCGCCCACCTCGCCGTTCCCCCGAGTGACCGCCTTGTACAGCTCCCCGTCCCGGTAGGTGAGCACCACCGTCAGCCCGTCCAGCTTCCAGGACAGCAGGCTCCTGTGGGTTCCCGCGAAGGCCGCCAGCTCCTGCGGGCTTTTCGTCTTGTCCAGGGAGAGCATGGGCGACTCGTGCCGCTCCTTTGGCAGCTCCTCCACCGCCTCATAGCCCACGCTCCTGGTGGGGCTTCCAGCCAGGACGATGCCCGTCTCCCTCTCCAGCGCCTCGTACTCGTCGTACAGCTGGTCGTACTCCCGGTTGCTCATCATCTCCTGGTCTTCCTGGTAATAGGCCCTGGATGCGGCCCTCAGCAGCGGAAGCAGCTCCTTCATCCGCGCCAGGCTCTCCTCCCGCCGCGGCTGTCCGCCGCCGGCCAAGAGCCCTCCCTCTCCCGTTCCGTTTGTCATCTCTTCTCCCATCTTCCGCCTCTCCCGTTCTCCTGTTCTGTCCGGCGTCCTGCCGCCTGGCGCAAGCCTTCAGCCCCGCTCCTGGGCTCCATCCCCGCCAGACGGCGAAGCTCCCCCACTTCCTCGGGGGTGAGCTCCCGGTAAGCCCCCTCCGGCAGGTCTCCCAGCTCGATATTCATAATGCGTATTCTGCGCAGCTTGGTCACCTGATATCCAAAATATTCGCACATCCGGCGTATCTGCCGGTTCAGCCCCTGGGTCAGGACGATGTGGAATTGCCGCGGCCCGCTTCGGGTCACCGTGCACGGCCTGGTCACTGTGCCCAGGATGGGCACGCCCGAAGCCATCCCCTTGAGAAAGGCTTCGTCCACCGGACGGTCCACCTCCACCACATACTCCTTCTCATGCCCGTAGCGCGCCCGCATGATACGGTTGTTCAGCTCCCCGTCGTTGGTCATCAGCAGCAGGCCGGTGGAATCCTTGTCCAGGCGCCCCAGGTAGGTCACCCGCCGGGGATACTGGAGGAAATCCATCAGATTGTTCTTCTCCCGCTTCTGCGCCGTGCAGACGATCCCCCTGGGCTTGTTCACCGCCAGGTACACAAAGTCCTCCCGGCCGCCCAGCAGGCGGCCGTCCACCCGCACCTTCTGGCCCTTCCGCACCTTCATGCCCACGCTGGCCGGCCGGCCGTCCACCGTCACCTGCCCAGCCTCAATCAGACGGTCCGCCTCTCTCCTGGAACAGAAGCCGGATTCACTGATATACCTGTTCAGCCTGGTTTCGTCTTCCATCCGCCCGGCCCCTCCTTCCTGCGCTAGCTACAAATTATCCCATATATCATTATAAACGCTTGAACCGCAAGATGCAAGGAACATAAAAAAGGGCCGCAAGGAACGTTTAAAAAGCCACTGCGCTGGTGTGCAAACCATCCATAGCGCCGGTGTACATTCGTGTACGATTAAGCAACATCAGAATTTGATTGGCAGCCGACTTTTCTTCCGCAAACGCAATAGAAGTGTCAGCAAATGCAAGCACATGAAAGAAATTTCTACTGCTGTTCTACCTGTAACGTACCATATTCTTCTATTGTTCAATTGTCAGATGGCAATTCTTACGTTAGAATAGCCATGGAGGCGATAAACGTGTTTGAAATTGACAAGCAAAAATTTGGAGCGTTTGTGGCAGAACTTCGCAAAGAAAAAGGCTACACACAAAAAGAACTTGCCGAAAGGTTATTCATATCGGATAAAGCAATTAGCAAATGGGAAACCGGGGGTTCACTTAGATAAAGATACCACATCAATCCCACGCTGACTTTTGCTCAACCGATACAGCCGGAGGGCTGGATAACAAGAAAAGGCGGTATGCGCCCCGTGGAGGGGTAGC
>CALWMI010000111.1 GCA_944381745.1 uncultured Lachnospiraceae bacterium
GGGCTTGTATTCGGCTTGTTCCTGTCCGGGATGATGATCCCGATGGATGTGCTGATGATTACCAACTTCCAGACCATCAATTCCCTGGGGCTTTTGAATACCTATGCCGGCATTATCCTGCCGTGCATCGGCTCCGCCTTTGGGATTTTCCTGCTGCGGCAAAATATGAAGCAGATTCCGCTGGAGCTGAAGGAGGCCAGCGATATTGCAGGCGTGGGGCGGTTTTACTTTTTCCGCAAGGTGGTGGTGCCCCTGTCCAAGAACAGTATCATCACGCTGGCAGTGTACTGCTTCCTCGTAAGCTGGAACAACTACCTGTGGCCGCTGATTGCCACCACGGAGGATAAAGTCCGCACAATCCAGATCGGCCTGCGGATGCTGACGTCCTCCGATACCCAGAAAGATTTCCGGCTGGTGGCGGCGGCAACCATGATTGTCACGATTCCAACGCTCGTCTTGATGTTCTTCGGGCAGCATAGGCTGCAGGAGGGACTGACCAAGGGAGCGCTGAAATAAATTGCGGAATGTGCCGCCAGATATTGGCGGACAGGAGGCAGGCAACAAGAAATTTAGGAAAAAAGGAGACAAAGGAAGAGATGAAGAAGAAAGTCATTGCAGCATTACTGATTGCCGCGCTCAGCGTGGCTGGGCTTGCGGCCTGCAGCGCAGGGACTGCGTCCGAGGAGGGCGCCGCAGGGGAAACCGCAGCTTCCAGCGGGGAGGCAGAGGCAACGGGCGAAACGGCGGCGGAGGATACCGCAGCGGACAGCGGGAAGACG
Organism: uncultured Lachnospiraceae bacterium; assembly: GCA_944381745.1. GTDB lineage: Bacteria > Bacillota > Clostridia > Lachnospirales > Lachnospiraceae > JAGTTR01. The sequence continues at coordinate 780 of CALWMI010000111.1, forward strand.
GAGATTTTGCTGTGGCATGTGATGAGCGGCGACCGCCTGGAGCAGCTGGAGGTGATTGTGGACGGCTTCAACGCCAGCCAGGACCAGTATGAAGTAGTGGCGGAGGCGCAGGGAGAATATGACGAGGCCAACGCAAAATTCCTCAACATGGCCGGCGGCGAGGGCTCCCCAGCAATCATGCAGATCGGCGACCAGCATCTGCAGGCGATGTATGATTCCGGGCTGGTGGAGAATATCAGCGATATGGTGGAGAAATATGACTATGACGTGAGCCAGCTTCTGGGGCAGGCTGTGGACTTCTACACCGTGGAGGGCTCTATGTATGCTATGCCTTTCAACTGCTCTTCCCCGGTTATCTACTATAACGTGGAGGCGCTGAAGAATGCCGGTATGGAGACTCCTCCGGACACCTTTGAGGGAATTGTGGAGGCGGCTCCGGCTATCGCCGAGGCCAACGAGGGGATGAAGGCCTTCTCCATCACCTCCTGGGGTTACCTGCTTGACCAGCTGCTGACCAACAGCGGATACCCGGTGGTGAACAATGACAATGGCCGTTCCGCCAGAGCTACCGAGGCGGCTTACGGCGAAGGGCTTCTCCGCTTCTATCAGTTCATCCAGGATTTGATCGCGGCGGACGGCTTTGTGAACTACGGGGAGAGCGACGACGATATCAACGCAGGCTTCAACAATGGAGATATCTCCATGTTCATCACCACCTCCGCATGGGCGACCAGCATCATGGATTCCGCTCCGTTTGAGGTGGGGATGGCAACAATCCCGCATTTTGCGGATCGTGAGCCCCAGGGCGTGTACGCTGGCGGCGGCGCCTTCGTCATGTCCAAGGATCTGCCGGAGGACGTGCAGGCAGGCGCTTTCGAGTTCCTGGCCTATGCGGCAAGCAGCGAGGTGCAGGCCGTGTGGGCGGCCAACACCGGCTACTATCCGGTGAACAACGGCTCCTATGAGACGGAGACGATGAAGACCCTGTATGCAGAGAAGCCGATGATGAAGATCGCGGCAGACCAGCTTCTCAACGGCCAGCAGAACGCCATCACAGCAGGCCCGCTGGTGACAACCCTTGTGCAGATCCGGGACGATATGATGGCAGGCGCGGAGCTGGTGTTCAACGGCGGCGACCCGCAGGAGGCTGTGGATATGGCTGTGGAGAGCACCAACCAGCAGCTGGAGATGGCGAACGCGCAGTGAGGAAGGCTGAAAACCTGAAAAATACATACGGTATGCGAAAACGCAGGAAAAGCCCTTGCATGAGCAGTCATGCAGGGGTTTTTTGACAGGAAAGCGACGGTGGGAAACCGCTGTTTAACCCGAAATTAACCTTTTTTTTACAGGGAATGGGTAGAATGCCAAACTAGATATCTTCTAGAATGGGTGAGGAAAGTAGAGGGAAGAATGATGGAAATCCAGTTAAAAAATATAACGAAATCCTTTGAGGGGAAACAGGTGATCACCCCGACGGACCTGGTGATTGAGAGCGGGAGCTTTACGACGCTGCTGGGGCCGTCTGGTTGCGGCAAGACGACGCTGCTACGTATGATTGCCGGACTGGAAAAGCCGGATACCGGAGAAATTTGGTTTGACGGCCGCTGCGTATTTTCCACAGATAAGCATGTGGAGGAGCCGCCGGAAAAGAGAGGGCTTGGATTCGTGTTCCAAGACTTTGCACTGTGGCCGCATATGACGGTATTTGAAAATGTGGCGTTTGGGCTGCGCGCGCAGAAGCATACAGAAAACCTAAAAGAGCGGGTGGAGGAGGCATTGGCGGCGGTACATCTGGAAGATTTTGCCCAGCGGTATCCCCATCAGCTGTCGGGAGGACAGCAACAGCGGGTGGCCTTTGCCCGGGCGATTGTTATACGTCCAGCCTGCATTCTCTTTGACGAGCCGTTGTCGGCGCTGGATGCCCTTCTGCGGGAAGAAATGCGCCATGAACTGAAAGACCTTGTATCCCGTCTGGGCTTCACGTCCGTATTTGTTACCCACGACCAAACCGAAGCGATGAGCATGAGCGACCGAATTGCCGTGCTAAATGGCGGTGTGGTAGATCAGTATGATACGCCGGAGCAGATTTACCACCATCCAGCTACCGTATTTGTAGCGCATTTTGTGGGAAAATCCAACTGGCTGAGCAGCACGCAGCTGTTTAGGCCGGAAGCAGCTGTCTTGGAGCCGCGGGAAGGCTATGAGAAGTACGATACGGTGGTGCGAGGAGTGCAATACTTAGGGGATACTTATGAGACTACCCTGTCTTGGAAAGGGGAAAATTGGATATTGCGCAGTGACCGGAAGGCAAATCCGCAGGAGACACTTTCCGTTTACATAGATCCAAACCAAATTATTTCTTGCAAAAAGGAGAGTTGACACTTATGAAGAAACGTTTCATGGCACTTTTACTGACAGGATGTATGTGCGCATGCCTCGCGGCCTGCGGCCAGTCTGGCAGCGGGGAAGAGGCGGCGGAAAGCGATGCTGCTCAGACAGAAGAAGCTGAGGAGGCCGCGGCGGCAGGAGAAACTGCCGAGGCAGAGGACGCGCAGGAAGATGGCGCGGAATCGGCTGAAGAGGGAGCAGAGCTGTCTGGAAAAGTGACCGTTTATATGCCGAGTCCGGCAGGGCTGGCAGACAAGCTGGCGGCTGCATTTACGGAGAAAACTGGCGTAGAAGTAGAGCAGTTACAGGGAACGACCGGAGAGATTCTGGCGCGCCTGGAGACAGAGGAAGCTAATCCGGTGGCAGATGTGGTTATCCTGGCTTCCTGGTCGGACGGACTGTCCATGAAGGAAGACGGACAGATCATGAGCTATACGCCGGCACAGGCAGATCAGATCAATGAGGGCTGGATTGATGAGGACAGCATGCTGTTCGGATATAGCGCATCTGCAGTCGGCGTTATTTACAATACGACTATTTATCCGGAGCTGTCTGCGGACTGGGCAGACCTGGCAGGAAGTGACTACGCGGATGACATCGCCATCCCGGATCCGGAGAAGTCCGGCGCCTGCAAAGATTTCCTGGCAGGGCTGGTGACAGGGCTGGATAACGGCGAAGAGATCATGCAGTCCTGGGCGGACAACGGGCTTACGGTTCCCGGAGCCAATGCGGCAGCCCTGGAGGCAGTCACCACGGGTGAGAAGGGCATCCTGATCGCAGGGGTAGACTATAACGCATATTCTTCTATGGCAGACGGCGAGCCGATCAGCATTTATTATCCGGCCAGCGGCACGGTGGTAAATCCGCGCCCAGCAATGATTATGAACACCGCTCCCAATGTGGACAATGCAAAAGCATTTATCGATTTCCTGTTCAGCGATGAGGCGCAGCAGATGGTAGCGGACGCATATCTGCTTCCGGGACGCAGCGATATCCAGTGCGAAGGACGTACAAACCTGGCGGACATTCCCCAGATTCCGACAGACTGGACGGCAATGATGGGTGTCGCTACGGATACAGCGGCGAAGCTGAACGAAATCTGCCAGTAAAAACTGCTGCCTACGGCGGCAAGGAGGAAGAGAACAAATGAGACAATCAACAACCTGGAAAGCCAACGGCATCCTGTGGGTGCTTCTGGCGGTTCTGACAGGGTTGATCGTCTGTCCACTGATTACAGTATTTGCCAGGGCGGTCATCATTGATGACCGCCTTGACTTACACCAGGCCTGGTCAGTTATTGCGGACAGCGAGAACCTGCAGACTGTTTTCAATTCGCTGCTGTTGGGTGTATGTGTGGTACTTTTCTCGACAGTGATTGCTGCGCCGACTGCGTATTTTCTGGCGCGGACGCAGCTGGCGCGGCACCGCTGGCTGGATATTGTGTTTATGGTGCCGTTTATGACGCCGCCGTACATTGCTTCTATGGGCTGGATTTTGTTTATGCAGAAGCGGGGATTATTCCAGCAGCTGTTTCCAGCGACGGGTTCTTTCTCGGAGGGATTCTTTTCCTTCGGCGGCCTGGTGCTGGTCATGAGCCTGCATGTGTTTCCGTTTTTAATGACGATGCTGAAAAACGCTATCCGGAATATCCCCGCCAGCTTGGAGGAGAGCGGGGCAGTATTTGGCGCGGGGTTCGGCATGCGTCTGAGGAAGATTTTTGCACCGCTGCTCACGGGAAACTATGCCATTGGAGCGCTTCTCGTCTTCGTCAAGACGCTGTCAGAGTACGGGACGCCCTACACGCTGGGAAGGCGCATTGGCTTCTATGTGTTTACCACGGATATCCACCGCTATTCCACGACGGCGCCGATTGATTTCGGGCGCTCGGCCAGCTTGTCCTCCGTACTGATCGGTATCTGTATGGGGCTGTGGCTTCTGCAGAATTATATCACTGGAAAAACCAGTTACCGATTGGTTGGCGGCAAGGGGAGCAGGCCGGCGAAGACAGAACTGTCCAGAATTGCCCAGGCCGGTGCTTGGCTTTGGGTTGTGCTGGTGATGCTGGTAGCTATAGGCATCCCGTATTTTTCAATTATCGCCACCTCCCTGATTAAGCTGCGGGGATACGGGCTGGCGGCTGGCAATTTTACCATTGCCCATTACGAGGAGCTTTTCACCACAAGCAAAAGCCTGGATGCCATCTGGAACAGTATTTTCCTGGCAGTATCCTCTGCGACGATTTGCTCCGTAATCGGTACCATTGTGGTGATGGCTGTACGAAAGGCGAAGGGGTTGCTGAAGAAGGTGGTGGAGGGGATCAGCCTTCTTCCGGAGATGCTTCCAGGGATCGTGCTGATTATTGGGATCATGCTGTTCTGGAATGCCATTTACCAGGCGATCCCGCTCTACAATACGATGGGTATTATGGTGCTGGCGTATGTGGTTCTCTATCTGCCCTACACGGTGCAGTACGTGACCTCCGCTTTCACCCAGATCAACGACAACCTAATCCAGGCGGGGAGAACCTTCGGCGGCAGCCCCTTCTATGTGTTCCGGCGGGTGACTCTTCCGATGATCTCCAAAGGAATTCTGGCCGGATGGATGATGATCTTCATCATCGCGTTTCGTGAACTGGTTACCGCCAGTCTGATTGCGCCGCCCAATGTGCTGGTAGTGTCCACCTACATCAACAGAGAGTTTGAGCAGGGCAGCGTGTCGCTGGGAATGGCTATGGCAGTGCTCTGCGTGCTGATCACAACCGGAGTGCTGCTGTTGATGAACGCGGTGACGGAACGCAGGAAGGGAAAGTAAGGAATAAAATGCAGGTGGGAGCCTGACTGCTGGAAATAGGATACTTTGCTGCCGTCCAGAATGATAAATGAGCCTGGGCGGCAGTCTCTGCTTGCGGGTAATTCTGTTCGGGAATTCTTGGCATCTGCCGGACATGCATGCTATGATGGAGAAAAGCCTTATGGCAAAAGACAGGGGAGGCAGAGCGGTGAAGACAGAGAAATCCTTCTATCAGCGCGCGGCGGTTGCGGCGCGGCACATTCCCTACGGGAAGGTGGCGACCTACGGGCAGATCGCCCTTCTGTGCGGGAAACCAAAGAACGCCCGCCAAGTGGGATATGGATTGAACAAAGGACTCTTGGGGGAAGATGTCCCCGCCCACAGGGTGGTGAATGCAAGAGGCGTTTTGAGCGGGGCGGCGGCTTTTGAGACCTTCGACATGCAGAAGCTTCTGTTGGAGGGCGAGGGTGTGGAGGTGGCCTGGACGGCGGAGGGCTGGAGGGTAGACCTGGCGAGATATGGATGGAAAAATACCTTGGCAGAGGCGCAGTGTCTCCGGGAGGAATACCGGATACGAGGGATCTGACAGAGTGCGCAGAGGGCAAGATACGATATCGGAAAAGGCTAAAAACTATAATTGATTTTGCACCGTTGTAATGATATAATTTTTTGGGATACTTGTAGAATATGATATCTTTAATGACACTACCCTCATTGCCGTTGCTCTTATGAAATAGAGAGTAGGTGATGGGGGCTTTGTGATTAAAAGACGGCAAACGGATGGGGAGGAGTTATGTACAGAATATTAGAGAAGAAATTGCTTGCGTCCAATATTTATCTGATGAAGGTGGAGGCGCCGAGAATTGCCCGGGCATGTCTGCCAGGCCAGTTCGTCATTGTCAAGGACAATGAGAGGGGAGAGCGGATCCCGCTGACCATCTGCGATTACGATGCGCAGGAGGGAAGCGTCACGATTGTGTTCCAGACCGTGGGAAGCTCTACCTATCAGATGGCGCTGCTGAATGAGGGGGATGCTTTCCAGGATTTTGTGGGGCCGCTGGGCAACCCGTCAGATCTGACGAAGGAGCCGCTGGAGGAGCTGCAGAAGGAGAATATCCTGTTTGTGGGCGGCGGTGTGGGAACTGCGCCGGTGTACCCGCAGGTGAAATGGCTGTGCGAGCAGGGAATAAAATGTGATGTGATCATCGGGGCCAAGACCAAGGATCAGCTCATCCTGGTGGAGGAGATGCAGCAGGTGGCCGGCAGTGTGTATATCGCCACGGACGACGGCACGGAAGGCTTCCACGGCATGGTGACCGGCAAGCTTCAGCAGCTGGTGGAGGAGGAAGGCAAGCATTACAGCCGGACGGTTGTGATCGGCCCGATGCCCATGATGCGGGCGTGCTGCCAGCTCACGAAGAAGCTGGAGATCCCCACGATCGTCAGCATCAATACAATCATGGTGGACGGAACCGGGATGTGCGGTGCATGCCGTGTATCCGTGGGAGGAAAGGTCAAATTTGCCTGTGTGGACGGGCCGGAGTTTGACGGCCATCAGCTGGACTTCGACGAGGCGATGAGAAGACAGGGCATGTACCGGACAGAGGAAGGCATAGCAAGGCAGAGGGAGCTGGATAGAGAACAGGGCATTCAGCAGAGCTGCGGATGTGGATGCGGAGGTGACAAATAATGGATAGAATGAAGAGAGTACCGGTGAGAGAGCAGGAGCCGGAGGCGAGAGTACATAATTTTGACGAGGTGTGCCTGGGATATAATGAACAGGAGGCTATGGAGGAGGCGTCCCGCTGCCTAGACTGCAAGAATCCGCTGTGTGTGTCCAAATGTCCTGTGTTCATCAAGATACCGGAGTTTATCAAGCATGTGAAGGAAGGGGACTTCGAGGCGGCGGCAAGGACGATTGCCAAGGACAACGCCCTGCCGGCAATCTGTGGCCGTGTATGTCCGCAGGAGACCCAGTGCGAGGGAAAGTGCATCCTGGGAATCAAGGGAGAGCCGGTCTCCATCGGCAAGCTGGAGCGCTTTGTGGCTGACTGGAGCCGGGAGCACAACATTGACCTGACGGAGAAGGAGGAGTCCAACGGGAAGAAGGTGGCCGTGATCGGAAGCGGTCCGGCAGGGCTGACCTGCGCAGGAGATCTGGCCAAGAAGGGGTATGATGTGACAATCTTTGAGGCCCTCCATCAGCCGGGCGGCGTGCTGGTGTACGGTATTCCGGAATTCCGTCTGCCGAAGGATTCCGTGATTCACCACGAAGTGGAGAATGTGAAGAAGCTGGGCGTCAAGATTGAGACGGATGTGATTGTGGGCAAGACGGTGACCATCGACGAGCTCTTCGAGGAGGAAGGGTATGAGGCGGCTTTCATCGGCTCAGGGGCCGGGCTGCCCAAGTTCATGAATATACCGGGAGAGAACGCCAACGGTGTGTTCTCCGCCAACGAGGTGCTGACCAGGGTGAACCTGATGAAGGCGTTCCGGGACGATTATGAGACACCGGTGAAGCTTGGGAAGAAGGTTGCTGTCGTGGGCGGCGGAAACGTGGCGATGGACGCGGCAAGGACGGCGCTCAGGCTTGGCTCGGAGACACACATTGTATACCGGAGAAGCGAGGAGGAGCTTCCAGCCAGAGTGGAGGAGGTTCAGCACGCGAAGGAGGAGGGCGTCATCTTCAACCTTCTGGTGAACCCGGTGGAGATCCTGGAAGATGAGAACGGCTGGGTCAAGGGCGTCCGCTGTATCCGTATGGAGCTTGGCGAGCCGGACGATTCCGGCAGGAGAAGGCCGGTGGAGGTGAAGGGCTCTGAGTTCGAGATGGAGTTCGACACGGTAATTATGGCATTAGGCACCTCGCCGAACGCACTGATTTCTTCCACCACCAAGGGACTGGACACGAATAAGTGGCAGTGCATTGTGGCGGACGAGGACACAGGCCTCACCTCGCGGGAAGGCATTTACGCTGGCGGGGATGCTGTGACAGGAGCCGCCACGGTAATCCTTGCCATGGAGGCAGGCAAGAAAGCGGCCAAGGCCATCGACGAATACCTGACGTCGAAGGGCTGAGTGCCGGGTATGTGGCATGTGGGCCCGGGAAGCGGCCAGGCGCAGTATAGAAGGCAGCCAGGAAACGGAGGGACTTCCCCTATTCCGCACATGTGCGCCGTTGCAGGAGAGCGTAGGAGGAAGCCTGAAGGAGGCGGGATCCGCCGGTCACAGAAGCGATAAGAGATAAAAAAACCGGCTCTGCAGCCCGATTGGAATGCAGAGCCGGTTTTCCTATAGTGCGCCTGGCGGCGCACGTTTGTTCCTGCTTTAACGTTGCAAAAGCGCTCTCACAGGATTGCCTGTCCCATCCCTGGCGGATGGTTGCTCAGCGCTCAGTTCTCAGATGACCTCGGAGCTGGTGACGCTGTACTGGAAGGGCGCGCCTTCTGCCGTGTTGTCCTTCAGCGTCATCTCATAGGTGGCCAGGACGCCCTCGCTCGTCTTGAGTTCCACCGTGGCGGTGTAGGTGCCGTCCGCGTTCTTGTAAGCCTTGGTGATGGAAGCGCTCATGTCCCCATTGTCGCTGGCCTGGAAGGTGTAGGTGTCATCCTCGGCGTTGTGGGAGACATATTTCACATCCTGGGGGATGTCCGGAAGGGACTGGGAAGAACCGAAGCAGGCGGCGGCATAGGCCTGGACGTCCGCTGCCGGAAGCTCGAAGGTTCCCTCCTCAGAGGCCTCGTTGCTGTTGTTGGCTGTAAAGTATACAGCGAGCCAGAAAAAGCTGCTGTCAGAAGGCACATAAGCTACGCCGTCCTTGGAGATGTCGGGCTGGTACATCGCCCGTGCGATCCCGTCATACACGGCGGCCATGCTTTCCAGCTGGGAAGCTACGGCTGCGTCGTGGGCAGGCTCCGCTTCCGGGGTCTCCTCTGCAGTTTCCTCTGTGCTGTCCTGTGTAGTCTCCTCGTCAGGCTGGAAGGTATCATCTTCAGGAGACTGGGCAGGAGCGCTTGTCTCCTCAGACTTCTTAGAGCAGGCCGTCGCCGTCATGGCCAGAGCCAAGACGAGAAGAGAGAGCAGACAGAACCTTAATGATTTGCTTGTGATCTTTTTCATAAAAATATTCTCCTTTCCCGGAGGCAGAAAATCTTCAGTACCTGTCTCCGAATCTGTAACCACTTTGATCATAAAATAAATCTCCGTAAAAATCTTTTGTTTTTTCTTACAATTTCTGCGCGCTGGCCGCTGCGGGGCTTTGCTTACTGGGTCTCCTGCTTCTGCGCGCTGGCCGCTGCGGAGCTTTGCTTACTGGGCCTCCTGCTCCTGGGGCGCGGGCTCCTCGTACACGCCGTACACGCAGGCATTGCCCAGCAGGTATTTCAGCCCGGTCCCGGAGGTGAAGGAGAATGTGAGCTCGTCCACGCCGGTGATATCCAGATCGATGGACAGGGGGGCGCTTGCCTCGGAGATGCCCGCCTGCTCCAGCAGGAGACGGCCGTCGCCGTAGATGCGGAAGGTCCCGGTCTGTTCGCCGCGGATGCCGCGGGAATCATTCTTGATGGCCAAGATGGCGAACAGGCGGGTATAATTCTGGCCCAAGTCATACGTCTCCATGCCTTCGGAGTACTGCATGGTCTGCATGGACAGGGCGCTGGGCTCCACGTACAGGATGACGTGCTGGTAGACGTTGCCCTGCATATCTGCCGCAGATTCCTCGGTCTTGCGCGTTCCGCGCAGGCTGACATTTTCACAAGGGAAATCGGCCAGCCATTTGGGGACGCGCTTATCGGCCTCCTGGAAAAGTGTGCGGATATCCTCGCGACCGGGCAGCAGCTCGGCCGCCGGGGAGAGGAGGGCCAGGGCGCCGCTGTAGTCCTTGGCATCGTAGAGGGGCTGGGCCGCCTGCAGGACGGAGGCGGCATAGGCATCCTCGTACTGTGCCCAGAGCGCTTCGGTCTGCTCGTCGTCCGGAAATTCCTCCCGCAGGCCGGAGAGGATATACAGGGCATCCTGCAGGTTCTGGCTGTTCAGCAGCTCCTGGGCCTGGGCAAGGCGGGTCTGGCGGGTATATTCCCGGTAGGAGAGATAGACCTCCTCCCGGCCGCCGGTGAGGGCGGCGTTGTCTGGGAACAGCACAAGAGCCTCATCCAGTCGGGACATGGCCTCCTCATACTGGCCGTCCAGCGCCAGGGCGCGGGCCTCCTCCACCACGACGCTGCAGTGGGATTCGGCTGCCGTCTGGGAGAGAAGCTGGCTGTCCTCATAGAGGATGTCCGACTGGGAGACGGTGGAAAAAGCCTGGTAGGCTTCCAGATAACGGCCCTCCTCCATCAGGCGCTCCCCCTGGGCATAGCTGCTGCGGGAGGCGTGGAGGGCGTCGATGCTGTCCTGGATCGCTGCCAGCTCCCCGGCGGCCTCCGGGTAAGACGCGCAGGCATCCATGCAGGCGGAGAGAGGCTCGAAGGAGACGTCGCTTTCGCGGTACTGCCGCCAAAGCTCCTGCAGCTGCTCCGCCAGGATTTCCTGGGCCTTGCGGTCATTGCCGCCGAAGGAGGTCAGCTGCTCTTCGTAAAAGGAATAGGCCGTCTCATAATCCCCGCTCTCCACCAGGGCGCGGAATTCGTCCAGAGGCCGGACGCAGTTGACATAATATAGAAGCAGAGCCACCAGAAGGACGGTGGCCATGCCGGCAAATATGTAGAGAAGCCTTCGTTTTCCAGCTTCTGTCTTGGAATGGTCGATGATTTCCTCCTGCATGCAGGAACCTCCTCTCCTACGGCCGCGCTGCGCGAAGGGCGGCGTGCCGTGCAGGATTATGATAGCATAATTCCTGCCGGGCGGCTATGAACATTACGAAAAATTAAGAAAAATGAATTTACAAACAGAGGAGAAAATGGTATGATAAGGCTGTATAGGTTACGAACGAAAGCTTCAAATGAAAGCGACGGCTGGAATATTGGGGAACATTTGGAAATGAAGCGCGGGAGACCGAACCTTACCGGAAGATTTTGAGAAAATGGAGGAAAGGAACATGAGGTTTTTCATCGACACAGCAAATGTAGAGGATATCAGGAAGGCAAATGACATGGGCGTCATCTGCGGCGTGACCACGAACCCGTCCCTGATCGCGAAGGAGGGCAGAGTGTTCGAGGAGGTTATCGCGGAGATCGCGTCTATTGTAGACGGGCCGATCAGCGGCGAGGTGAAGGCCACCACGACGGACGCCGCAGGGATGATCGAAGAGGGGCGTGCAATCGCCGCCATTCACCCGAACATGGTGGTTAAGATCCCGATGACTGCAGAGGGGCTGAAGGCGGTCAAGGTTCTGTCCCAGGAGGGCGTGAAGACAAATGTGACGCTGGTCTTCACGGCAAACCAGGCGCTTCTGGCGGCCAGGGCAGGCGCAACCTACGTGTCGCCGTTCCTCGGGCGTCTGGACGACATCTCCACGCCGGGAGTCGACCTGATCAGCAATATCGCTGAGATTTTCAGCATCCATGGGATTGAGACAGAGATTATCGCGGCCAGCATCCGCAACCCGATCCACGTGACAGACTGCGCGCTGGCGGGGGCGGACATCGCCACAGTTCCCTACGGTGTCATTGAGCAGATGGTGAAGCATCCGCTGACCGACCAGGGAATTGCAAAATTCCAGGCGGATTACCGAGCCGTATTCGGCGAATAATCTAGGACAGCGGCGCAGGGAGGCATGTTGCCTTCTGTGTGCCGGTGCAGGCAGAGAACAGAGGAGAGCCGGGCGTCCCAAGGATGGACGGCCGGCTCTGTTGCAGACAGACATGTACTTTATCTAGACGTGTGCAGACATTGGATTTTTTGGAAGGAGGCGGATTTTCAACATGGACGGCAATTTTATTACCCTGACAATCCCGCAGAAGAAGAACATCGCCCTGATTGCCCATGACAGCAAGAAGCAGGAGATGATCGCCTGGTGCGCCAAGCATAAGGAGATCCTGCAGGAGCATACGCTGTGCGGGACCGGCACGACGGCCAGGATGATCACCGACCAGACCGGGCTTCGGGTGAAGGGGTACAACAGCGGCCCGCTGGGAGGCGACCAGCAGATCGGGGCCAAGATTGTGGAGGGCAGGATCGACCTGGTGATTTTCTTTTCCGACCCGCTCACGGCCCAACCCCACGACCCGGATGTGAAGGCGCTGCTGCGCATCGCCCAGGTCTACGATATTCCCATCGCCAACAATAAGGCCACGGCAGATTTCCTGATTACATCGCCCTATATGCGGGAAAAATATGACCATGAGGTGATTAATTTCAGGAGGAGCATACGGGAGCGCGCACAGTCCCTGTAGGAGACGCCTGCGGGGCTGCGCTCCCTGCGAAAAAATTAACAAATTGTGAATTTTCAAAAAGTTACAGATATTATAGTGACATTCCACAATTCACTGTGATATAATAAATTGAAAAATGTAAATTATGTACAGAGAAATGGAGGGGTGTTGCAAAAATGAGAGTAGGATTGATTTCCAATACTTCCAAGCGCGTCCTGATGCAGAATTTTTGTATTGCGTACAGGGGCATCTTGAGCAAGCATGACCTGTACGCCACAAATACGACGGGGAGCCTGATTGAGGCGGCGACAAACCTGAAGATTCACAAATGCATCGCCGGGAGCTTGGGAGGAGTCAAGCAGCTGGAGGCGTTGGTGGAGCAGAACCAGATGGATATGGTGATCTATTTTAAGAGCACAGAGGTGGCTGACAAGAACGACCCGAGTGTGAACAATATCCTGACGCTCTGTGACCAGTACAATATCCCAGTGGCGACGAATCTGGCCACGGCGGAGCTGCTGATCAAGGCGCTGGACAACGGAGACCTGGAGTGGAGAAGCCTATACAACTAGTTGGCCATGTTCGGATGAAGGGTAATAGGTAATAAGCATTGAGAAATAAGAATAAGGTATAAACAGGCAGGGCAGCTGAGGATTGGCTCTGCTTTTTGTTTGCCCAAAAGGGGAGCTGTATCGGGAGAAAGCATCAAATTGCACAAAATCAGGGGGCTTCAAATGTACAAATTGTGGAAAGTACAGGTAATTTTTTTTATCCCATTGACTTATGTGCCGAAAGATGTTACGTTATACGCGTAGTTCCGGTAAGTGAAATAGCATTCCGCCACACGGAACAGAGGGAAAGCGGGTGAGGAAGTATGCAGCTGGTGGACAGGGCGCTCAAGGCGCTGGAGCTGATCAGCAGAGAACCGCAGGGAATGTCTGTGTCGGAGCTTTCCCAGAAGCTGGACATACCGGCGAGTTCCGCCCACAGAGTGCTGGCAGGCTTGAAGGACAATCATTTTGTGACCCAGAATGAGGAGACGAAGAAATACCATATCAGCTACAAGATTTTTAACCTGTGCTCCGCAGTGAGGGAGCAGGACAGCTTGATCGCGCTTTCCAGGCCATATATGAGGAAGCTTTCCCAGGAGATCCAGAAGACGGTGATCCTCTGCGTGATGAGCGGGGACAGGCTGCTGAACCTGGACTGCGTAGAGAACAGCGATGCTTCTATATATATGGTAAAGACCGGCAAGGAGATGCCGCTGTACTCCACCTCCGCAGGGAGGGTGTTTGCCGCCTACATGCCGATAGACAGGGCGATGCGCATCTTCGAGAGGACAGCCCGCAGGCAGGAGACGCCTTATACCAAGACGGATTTGAAGGAGCTGCTGGCGGAGCTGCAGCGGATCCGCAGGCAGGGCTACGCGGTGATTGACGAGGAGCTCCAGGTGGGCGTGCAGGGAGCCGCCTGCCCCGTGCAGGACGGCGCGGGAAGAGTGGTGGCTGCGCTGGCGCTGACCACGGTGAAGAGCAAGAATTCCGTGGATGAGGCGATGATCAGCCGGCTGAAATTTTACGCCGGGGAGATTTCCAAGGAGATTTCCTAGAAGATTTCTCAGAAGATTTCCTAGGCTAGGACGGCCCGGCGGAGAGGACAATTTGGTAATACAAGCGCAGGCAACCGCCTCCGCTTAAAAATATTTTAAAAAGGAGAGGGTAACATTGAAAAAGAAACTGATGACCATCATTTCTCTGGTACTCGTGGTGAGCATGCTCGTCTGCGGGTGCAGCTCCAGCAGCTCTGACGATGCAGCTGCTGACGATGCGGCTTCCACAGAGGAGGCAGCTGGAGAGGAAGAGGCAGCTGACAGCGCTGAGTCCGAGGAGGCAAGCGCAGAGGCGATCTCTGACATGAACATCATGTTTGTCGTAACCGGCAACCTGGGCGGCGGCACCAACAACGATGACGTGTACGCAGCCCTGACAGACTACACAGAGGCCAACGGCGGCAGCGTCAGCACCTACGAGTGCAACATGGACACATCCGTGTATGAGACCACGCTGATGCAGGCTGCACAGACAGGCGAGTTTGACCTGATTGTCACCGGATTCGGCACCATGATCGAGGCTCTGCAGAATACAGCAGCTGCTTACCCGGATCAGAAGTTCCTGATCTTCGACACAGAGATGGACTTCACAGATGGCAAGAACTCCAACGTCATTTCTGTTCAGGTGCTTCAGAACCAGGCATGCTTCCTGGCAGGCGCGCTGGCTGCTATGGTAACCACCTCTGACTGCGAGTTCGCGAACGAGGACAAGGTAGTAGGCTTCGTAGGCGCTCTGGAGTCCACAGCAGTTCTGGATTCCCTGGTATCCTATATCGAGGGCGTGAAGTATGTAGATACCTCCATCGAGGTTCTGTACTCCTTCGTGGGCGATCACAATGACTCCGCCCTGACGAAAGAGATGGCTCTGTCCCAGAACAACAGCGGCGCTGACGTTGTGTTCGGCGTAACCAACAGCGACCTGGCTGTGGCGGATGCAGCTCTGGACAACGACTTCTACGCAATCTGCGCAGATGCGGATGAGGCTACCAACATTGCGGCTACCAGCGAGGAGACCGCACAGCACATCCTGACATCCGTTATTAAGGCTTACTACAACATGGTATACCCGATTGTAGAGCAGATCGGCAACGGAACCGCTCAGTGGGGAACCCACATGATGATCTCCATGGCTGAGGGCGGCGCTTCTCTGGCTGACAACGAGTGGTATCAGGCGATTGTTACAGAGGATATGAAGAACACGCTGGCAGAGATCGAGTCTGGCATTGCTTCCGGCGAAATCGAGGTAAGCACCGCTTACGGGGCATCCACAGAGGAGATTGAGGAGATCGAGGCGCTGGCAGCTCCGTACTAATAAAATAGTATGAGGACGTACTGACAGATAGGGAAAAGCGCTAATTGACAGAGGTCAGTTGGCGCTTTCCCATTTGTAGGGTGTCATGCAGGAATGGAGGAATCAATATGCCGGATAAACAGAGCCTGTTTGACGGGATCAAAATAGGCGACGATATGCTGACCATGGAGCATATCACAAAAATATACGAAAATGGATTTGTGGCCAACAGCGACGTCAATTTCAATGTCCGCAAGGGCGAGATCCACGGCCTGGTGGGCGAGAACGGCGCAGGCAAGACGACGCTGATGAAGGTGCTGTTCGGCCAGGAGAACCCCGAGGAGGGAAGGATCCTGCTGGCCGGGCAGGAGGTAAAGATTGCGAACCCGCTGGATGCCCTGGACTACGGGATCGGCATGGTGCACCAGCATTTCATGCTTGTGGATAATCTTTCCGTGGCGGACAACATGGTGCTTGGAGGCGAACCGGTAAAGGGAGCGCTCTATAATCGGAAGGAAGCAAGGCGGATGGCGCTGGAGGTTTCCCAGAAGTATGACCTGGAGGTGGATCCGGACGCGATCGTCGGCGATCTGTCCGTGGGTTACAAGCAGCGGGTAGAGATTTTGAAAATTCTTCTGAGGGGCGCAAAGCTCCTGCTGATGGACGAGCCGACGGCGGTATTGACTCCCCAGGAAATCAAGGAGCTGTTCATCCAGCTGAAGAAGCTGAGGGACCAGGGCTTTTCCATTGTGTTCATCTCCCACAAGCTCAACGAGATCCGGGAGATCTGCGACAGGATCACGGTGCTGCGTATGGGGAAATCCATGGGTACCGCGGATGTGAAGGATGTCACAGAGGTGGACATTTCCAGGATGATGATCGGGCGGGACGTCATGCTGAACATCGAGAAGGCGCCTGCGAAGCCCCAGGATGTGGTGCTGAAGGTGCGGAACCTGGATCATTTGAACAGGGAGGGGAGATATTCCTTCTCCGATATTTCCTTCGACGTCCGGGCGGGCGAGATACTGGGCGTGGCTGGCGTGGAGGGCAACGGGCAGTCGGAGCTGTCTGATGTGATCGCGGGCCTGCTCCCGATACAGGGAGGAGACGTGCAGGTGTGTGGGGAGTCCATCAAGGGCAAGAAGTCGATCCGCCAGATCCGCACGATGGGCGTGTCGATGGTGCACGAGGACCGTATGACCTACGGCGTGTCCAGGAACCAGTCTATTGAGGAAAATATCATGGCTGACCGCTATTACCAGAAGCAGTATAAAAAGCTGGGCCTTCTGGACCGCAGGAAGCAGGATGCCGAGAGCAGGCAGTATATCGACGATTTTACGGTAAAGTGCGACGGGCCGGACGCGGCGGTGAAGACCCTCTCCGGAGGAAATATCCAGAAGGTGGTCGCAGCCAGGGAGTTCACTTCCCATCCGAAGTTCCTGCTGGCCTGCCAGCCCACGCGAGGCATCGACGTGGGGGCGGCGGAGATGATCCGCAAGAAGATTGTGGGGCTAAGGGACAATGAAAATACCGCAGTGCTCCTGTTCTCTGCGGACCTGACAGAGCTTTTGACCGTCAGCGACAGCATCTTTGTCATGTATGGAGGGCATATTGTCGCGTATTTCCCGGATGCGAAGCAGGTGGATGAGCAGATGCTCGGAGAGTACATGCTCGGCCTCAAGAAGCAGTCCGCTGAGGAAATAGGAGGTGTTATCTTTGAGTAAAGGGAAAAGCATGGATGCAAGCAAGCGGATTGAGATGCAGTTTTCGGTGCTGCGTACGGCGGCGGCCATTCTGATCTCCCTTGTCATTGCTTTTATATTGATTGCAACTGTCAGCGACAATCCGGGCGGGGACTTTGTGACCCTGCTGACCGGCCCGCTGCACAACTCCAGCAGGATGACGACGATCGTGTCGAAGTTTATCCCGCTGCTCTTCACCGGTACAGCCATCTGCCTGGTGAACTCGGCAGGCCAGATCAATATCGCTGCTGAGGGCGCGTTCTTTGCGGGCGCGGTGGCGGCCACCATGGTAGGCATCATCCCGGGTATCCCGGTGGTGATACATATTCCGCTCTGCGTTTTGGCAGGCGCTGCCGCAGGCGCGGTGATCATGGGTATCCCGGGGATTCTCCATGTGAAATACAATGTGGTGACCATCGTGGCGGCTCTGATGATCAACTATGTGGCGCTCTACCTGGGGCTGTACATTATCCTCAACCCCCTGAGAGATCCCGCGGCAGGCTTCGAGGCCTCCTATCCGTTTGCGGAGTCCACCTCCCTGCCGACGCTGTTCGGGAACCCTAGGATCCATATCGGGCTTATCCTAGGTATTATCGCGGTGATCGCGGCTTACCTGCTGCTGTACCGCACAGGCTTCGGCCTTGTGGCCCGCACCGTGGGCAACAATAATAAGTTCGCTGTGTACTCCGGCATGCCGGTGGGCAAGACCATTATTGGCATCTCCCTGTTTGCGGGATGTCTGGCCGGTGTGGGCGGAACGGTTGAGACGCTGGGCAACTATCAGAGATTTATGTATACCGACTTTACCAACCACGGATGGGACGGCGTTATGCTGGCGGTGCTCTGCCATAACAAGCCTCAGTATATGCCGCTGGCGGCCTTGTTCCTGGCCTATATCCGTACTTCCGCAGACGCGCTGAACTTCAGCTCCAGCGTGCCGCCGGAAATTATCGAGGTTATCCAGGCTGTCATCATCATCTTTGTCGCAGCTGAGAAATTCCTGGCTGGATGGGAGCACAAGGCGATTGTCAAGAACTCCCAGAAAGAGCTTGGAACCCAGGGAGGTGAGTGATTATGCTGAATGTAATTTTTTCCTTTGACTTTTTTAGCTCCATACTCCGCATGAGTACGCCGCTGATTTTCACGGGCATGGCTGCGGTTATCGGGGCAAAGGCAGATATTCTGTGTATCGCTTACGAGGGTATGATGCTGTTCGCGGCCCTGGGCGGCGTGCTGGGAAGCTTCTACACCCAGAACCTCTTGGTGGGCGTGCTGGTGGGCGTGATCAGCGGTATGGTGATCGCGGCAATCTTCGCGTACTTTGTCATGTACCTGGAGGCCAGGCCTCTGCTGGCCGGCCTGGCTCTGAATACGCTGGGAAGCGGCGGTACGGTGTACGTGGTGTACCTGCTCACCGGCATGAAGCAGAACACCTCCAACCTGCAGTCCCTGCGGTTCCCGGACGTACATATCCCGGGGATTTCCTCTATACCGGTGTTGGGTGATCTGATATCCGGCCACAACCTGTGTGTGTACCTGGCGTTTTTGTCGGTGATCGGCGTGTGGTTCCTGATCAATAAGACAAGGCTGGGACTGCGGATCCGCGCTGTGGGAAGGAACCCTGAGGCGGCGGCTTCCGTGGGTATCAATGTGAAGAAGACGAAATTTATCGCCATGATTTTGAGCGGCCTTCTGGCCTCCTTCGGCGGAATGTACATGTCCATGGGATATCTGCCCTACTTTACGACAGATATGACGGCAGGCCGCGGATTTATCTCCATCGCAGCCCAGAATATGGGATTGGGGAACCCGGTGCTGACCATGCTGTTCTGCCTGATTTTCGGCCTTGCGATGGCTGTGGGCAACATGGCTCAGTCCTACCGGCTGCCTTCCCAGTTCGCCTCCATGCTCCCGTATGTGGTGACCATCATCGGCCTGGTGGTTATGGGCATTAAGACGAAGAGGGAAGAGACGCATATCAAGAAGCCTACAGCAGGAAGCAGCACGGAAGGATTGGAGGAAAAGGCATGAGTAAGGTATCAGCAGAAGCACCTTCCTTCGATGGGAA
Organism: uncultured Lachnospiraceae bacterium; assembly: GCA_944381745.1. Lineage (GTDB taxonomy): Bacteria > Bacillota > Clostridia > Lachnospirales > Lachnospiraceae > JAGTTR01. The sequence continues at coordinate 19,978 of CALWMI010000111.1, forward strand.
GATGCCTCACCTGATGTGCAGGAAGGGAGAGGTGGCGGACATCGTCCTGCTGCCTGGAGATCCCGGAAGAGTGAAGATGTTTGAGGATTTGTGCCAGGACTTCCACATCGTGGCTTCCAACCGGGAGTACACGGTGGGCACCGGGAAGTATAAGGGAGTGCCTGTCAGTGTGTGCTCCACCGGCATCGGAGCCCCGTCTGCAGAGATCGCAGTCATTGAGCTGATCGAGCTGGGGGCGAAGGCGCTGATCCGTATCGGGGGGACGGGAGTCCTCCCGGAGGACATCCGCTGCGGGGATATGGTGATCAACACGGCGGCCATGCGCATGGGCGGGGCCAGCTGCTTTTACGCGCCGGAGAGCTATCCGGCGGTGGCTTCCTTCGAGGTGGTGCAGTGCCTGATCGACGCCTGCCAGGATGCAGGGGTGAAGTACTGGAAGGGGATTTCCGCTTCCACGGGCTCCTTCTTCGCAGGGCAGTGCCGCCCGGCCGTCGGGCGTGTCTTCCATGACGCGGACATGCTAGAGAAATACCGCAACCTGCGGATCCTGAACATGGAGATGGAGGCGGAGACGATTATGACCCTGGGCACTCTGTATGATGTGCTGACGGGAAGCATCTGCGCCGTCCATGCCAACCGGACGACAGACGAGTGGATGGAGGACTTCGCAGGGGCGCAGAGGCAGATGTGCCAGATTGCTCTGGAGGCGAGCGTCCTTTTGAGCGAGCGTTATCTGCAAAGATGAAAACCATATATCGTGTATGATGTGCAAAAAGCCTGGAAACAAAGCGTTCCAGGCTTTTTGCGTGATAAGGCCGGGATAGGGCCCTCTGGCCAATCCGTTTCCTGTCAGGGGGCGGGGAAGGCTTGCGCGGGCTGGGAGTCCAGAAGCTTCTCGCCCTCCTCGGTGAGCGTCAGCCCCTGGCGGGTGCGGCCGATGCTCAGGTATCCCGCCTGGGCCAGGGGATGGAGCCGGGCTTTGACGCGGGCCTCTGTCACATGGGCCTCTGCCAGCAGGGGGAGGCGGGCCAGGGACATGCGGCCAGCGGTCTTGCCCAGGGCGTTCAGCTGCCGGATTCCTTGCAGGATCAGCAGATCGTCCCGGGAGAGGGCTGGTGCGGACGGGGCAGGCGGGGCGGCGGGATGGGGCGAGGGGCCGGAGGAGGAGCTTTCACCCCCGAAAAAGCCTCTGGAGATGTCCCGCAGCAGGGAGGAGCGGATTTCCGAGGGGATGGTCTTGTCAGCGAAGAGATTCAGATTGCTGGCGAAAGCCCTCAGCTCCCGGATGTTGCCAGGCCAGGAGTAGGAGAGCATTTTTTCCTCCAGATCCGGCGGGATGCCAGGGATATCCGCCAGGGCGGGGAGGATGTCCGGGATATCCTCCAGCCGCTCCCGCAGGGGCGGGATGTGGAGGGTGAGGATCTTGAGGCGGTAATACAGGTCTTCCCGGAATTTTCCCTCCTCCACCAGCTTTTTCAGATCCCGGTTGGTGGCGCAGATGATGCGTACGTCGATGGGGATGATCTTGACGGAGCCCACAGGCATGATCTCCCGCTCCTCCAGCACGCGCAGCAGACGGCTCTGGACAGACAGGGAGATATCGCCGATCTCGTCGAGAAAGATGGTGCCCGTGTCCGCGCTCTGGAATAGTCCTTGCCGTCCGCCCCGCCTGGCCCCGGTGAAGGCGCCCTCCTCGTAGCCGAACAGTTCGCTCTCGATCAGGGTGTCAGGGATAGCGGCACAGTTCACGCCCACGAAGGGCCTGCGGCTCCTGGGCGAGGCGTTGTGGATGGACTGAGCGAAGAGCTCTTTGCCGGTTCCGCTCTCCCCGAGAATCAGGATGTTTTCCTCCGTGGCGGCATAGTAGCCGGCCAGCTGTATCGTCTGGGAGATGGCGCTGGAGTGGCCGAGAATATCAGAAAACTGATACTTGGCGGGATA
>CALWMI010000112.1 GCA_944381745.1 uncultured Lachnospiraceae bacterium
CGCCAGATTCCGCCGCGCACCCCCGGTTTGTCTCGTCCAGGTGGACGCCCGCTTCTCCCACCTGCGGCACGCCCTCGATGTACTTCTCCGCAATCTCCTCCACCGTGCAGTCCCGGTACTCCTCCACACAGTCCTTCATGATAGCGGCCAGAATCCGCTTGTTGGCAAGCAGCCGCTTCACCGCCTCGTCGTACTGCAGCTCCAGGCTTAGCCCTGCCGTACCCTTTTCTCTTGTGCCTTGTCCCACAAAATACTCCTCTCTCCCCAAGTACTTTGTCCCGCTGCATCTCTTTCTGTTCTGTTCCCTGCCCAATCCCTCTCTGTCATTGGCACGAAACTTCCCCGGCAAGGCATCTTTCTCTGTACTGTGATTATAGCATGCATTTCTCCCTTTTAAAACAAAAACTGCACGCCTTCCGTTGAACTTCCCGCCGTGGAATGGTACAATAATTCACAAAACGGATCTTATGAGTAAGGAGCATCCCCATGGAAATCGAACGGAAATATCTTGTAAACCAGCTTCCCCCAAATCTCTCCAGCTACCCCTGCCTGCATCTGGAGCAGGCCTATCTGTGCACAGAACCGGTTATCCGCATCCGCAGGGAGGACAGCTCCTTCTATCTCACCTATAAAGGCAGCGGACTCATGGTGCGGGAAGAGTACAACCTTCCCCTCAATGAACAAGCCTACCGCCATCTTCTGCCTAAGGCAGACGGACGGGTCATCGCCAAGCTGCGCTACCGCATCCCCCTCTCCGACGGCCCAGAATGCCTGGTGGCTGAGCTGGATGTCTTTCAGGGAGAGCTTGCCCCCCTTGTGCTCGTGGAGGTGGAATTTCCCAGTGAAGAGGCGGCTCTCTCCTTTACGCCGCCCTCCTGGTTCGGCGAGGATGTCACCTTCACCTCTGCCTACCACAACAGCACCTTGAGCCGCCGGTGACGGCGGCCCGATGAAATCCTGGAAGGCTTTGCCTGTCCCCCGCTGTCCCCGAAAGACACTACCTATCCCCCCGATTTTCCTGCTGTATTCCCCTGCACAGCTCCCGAAGCATTCTCTCTGCCTCCTCCCGGCCCAGCTTTCCGCCGCTTCTGCCGCCTGTGTCTTCCCCGTCCCTGCTGCCTCTTCCGCCTCCGTCCTCGCTGCCTCTTCCGCCTCCGTCCCCGCTGCGTCTGCCTCTGCCTTCCCTATCTCTAGCGTCCCGGCCCCCTCTATCTTTTCCATCCCCGTCCCGGCTGCCTCCGCCTTGCCCGTCTTCCCACAGTTCCCGCTCAAGCCTGGAAGCTCTCTCCACAATGCGTCCCCATCCCGGCTCTTCCCCTGTCCACTTCTTTCTGCCCATGTCATTCTCCTTTGCAAAATCGCCGATGCATCCCGCATCCCCGCCTGCACAGTCTCAGCTCCGCCCGGATAGGCAACATTCCGTTGCTTTTATGCTCTATATAGTTTCGTTCCGTTTCCTTTTCGGCATTTCGGCGCCCTTTGTTGTTATAATGTTTGAAATAAAAAAGAAGGGGATTGGACATGCTGACAGTGTTCCCTGCCAGTATGCCAGTGAAAAGACTGTATAAAAGGAGGTGGGATTTTGGACAATACTTCCCTGGGCTTTCGCCTGCTGAAATTCCGGAAGCTGCACAACTATACGCAAAAGGAAATCGGACGGTACCTAAATATCGAACGCCAGACATACTCCAACTATGAGCGCGGCGTCCGCATGCCGGACAGCAATACCCTGGCCCGCCTGGCGAAGCTCTATCACATCTCCATAGACGAGCTGATCGCTCCCTTGCCTGACACTGCAGCCGAAATCCCCTCCTTCGTACATGAGGGAAACGCTCCCTTCGACGGCAAAAGACCGCGCCTCACCGAGACAGAGCGGCAGATCATCGCAGATTACCGAAGCCTTCCCGCCTCCGGCAAAGACAATTTCCTGCTCTATCTGCGATTTCTGAAAGCAGAGTCAGATAAGTTTTGATAGTATCATATTATTACTACTTTTTGTTGTAGTCAATACACCTTTATAGTTTTATCTCATTCTGCCTATTCTTGCTACAATGGGTTTAGGAGGCAAAAATATGGAAAATCTAAAGGCTCTGCGCAACGCAAGAAATATCAGCCAGAAGGCTCTGGGGGAGACGCTCGGCGTTTCGCAGCAGGCCATCTACAAATACGAGCATTCCCTGGCGGAGCCAGATATTTATACGCTCATACAGCTGGCCAGTTTTTTCAACACTTCCGTCGACTATCTGATCGGCAACACAGACAACCCCGAGCGGTATGAAAAGTTTGACCTCTCCCGCATAAGCCAGGAGGAGGCCACCCATCTAAGGCATTACCGCCGGCTCACGTCCTATCAGCGCCGCCTGGTGGACGAGATCACAGTGGAGTTCACGGGCCGGAGAAAGGATCGCTGACGCGCTGACGCCGTCCGCGGCCCAACCGGCAGACGCACGGCAGGAGACGGCATCCAAGGCTGCATCCCGTCTCACTCCTTCGTCACGCTCCCGGCAATCACAAGCAAAGCTCCCAGGAAAATAAACAGATCCGACAAATTAAAAATAATCTTGTTGAGCCATTTCCACTTCACACGAAAACTAAAATAGTCCGTCACATGGCCGTTCAGCAGCCTGTCGCACACATTGTTGGCGCCGCCGCCCAGCAGGAGCGCAAGCCCCAGCCTGTAAAGCGCGCCGCCAACTCCTGTCCGGGGGCTGCCGCTGGCCAGCTCCAGACCCAGCGCCGCCGTCAGAGCCGCCGTCACACCGGCCACAGCCTTCGGCGACTTCTTTCCCAGGCCCAGCATCGCGCCCTTGTTGTAGGTCTTGCGCAGCAGGATGGCATTTTCCAACGCCGGGGCGCCCTCGCCGTTCTCTGGAGGCTCCTGGTCCCTCTTATATTGTACGGCGCT
>CALWMI010000113.1 GCA_944381745.1 uncultured Lachnospiraceae bacterium
GAATAAAGTGATTCGCGTTCTGTTTTATTCTGCGATGGACGCATGTGCAGAAGATCTGAAATCGACATATGATATGCTAATGGCACTAAAGAAGAAAGAGCGTGGTGATTATGACGAGGGATGTTAATGTGTTCCTTAGGGACTTTCCGAACACAAAAGAATGTGAGGTTATTACCGAAAACTCAGACGGCTCATATACCATATTTCTCAATTCCCGTATGTCACACGAACGGCAATTAAATGCATACCGGCACGCTCTAGAGCACATCCAAAACGGAGACTTCCAGCGGCAGGATGTGCAACAGATAGAACTGGTTGCCCACGCTCTCCAGCAACCCACGCTTCCGCCTCGGGAAGAAGAGGTCAAGCCTGTACGCCGAAGGAGAAGGTGGAGACGCAACAAGAAGCTTTGGAAAGAGACTGAGGAGCGCGTAAAGTTCCTGGAAGAGATGGGCGTTGACTTTTTTGACCTATATGAACAGTATTGGCTCGACCCAGATAAACGGCTTTACTAAAGACGTTTTAATAAAATACAAAAGAAATGAGGGAGATGTATGGGATTTAATGAAGATGTCAAACAATTTGCACAAAGAGTTTCTAACTTAAAAAGTGGGATAGCAACAGAAGAGGCCACAAAAATGTCAATGATCGTGCCTTTTTTCCAACTGCTCGGTTACGATGTATTTAATCCTTCTGAGTTTTGTCCAGAATATGTTGCTGACGTAGGAATCAAAAAAGGCGAAAAGATTGATTACGCAATATTGATTGATTCTACTCCGACGGTTTTAATTGAGTGCAAATGGTGTGGAGAATCCCTTGATAGGCATGCCTCGCAGCTATTTAGATATTTCGCCACATCCCCTGCTAAATTTGGAATACTTACAAATGGTCTATTATATAGGTTCTATACTGATCTTGATGAGGCAAACAAAATGGATCTAGTTCCGTTTTTAGAGATTGATATGGAAAATCTAAAAGATAGCCAGCTGCCTGAGCTCAAAAAGTTTTGCAAAGCAAACTTTGACAGTGACCGGATTTTTAGTACTGCTGAAGAATTAAAATACACTAATATGATAAAGTCTGCTCTTCAGAATGAACTAGATAACCCGTCTGAAATGTTCGTAAAAAATATTTTGTCATCTATTTATGACGGACCTAAAACACAAAAAGTCATTGAAAAATTTAGCCCAATAATTAAACGTTCCTTTTCTTCTTTAATTGGAGAAATTGTAAACCAAAAGATTTCATCGGCGCTGTCCAGTGAAGATAACAATGTTGCGCCGGATACCTCTGAACCCCCTGCCGGAGAAAAGATGGCTCCGACTGCCGAACCTAAAATCGTAACAACTGAAGAAGAAATCGAGGCGTTCTACATTGTTCGGGGCATTTTAGCGGGGACAGTTCCTGTGGAAGACGTAGTCCACCGAGATACTGAGAGCTATTTTGGAATACTTTACAAAGATAATAACAGAAAACCTATATGCAGAATTAATCTGGATAAGAAAAACAAGCAGCTACTTATTCCGGATGAAAACAAAAAGTTTGAGCGAATATACATAGAATCATTAAACGACATATATCAATACAAAGAAAGACTTATAGAATCTGTAAAGCGTTACCTGTAAAATATTGTTTATAACATTAAGGCCGCCCCAGCGCTGCAACACCAGGGCGGCCCGTGTCCCCGAAGACACAAACTCTCACACATATAATACCATCTTCGGGGCAGCCATGCAAGCGGAACATAGGTTCGCGCTGGCTGTTATTTTTGTACTCATTTTTAAGGAGGGAACAGTATGGGAGAACTACGGACACGGAAAAGGGGAAAGACCTGGGAATGGTCCTTCGAGGGCGCCAAGATTGGCGGCAAGAGAAACGCCATATCCAAAGGCGGATACCGCACAAAGGCCGAAGCGCTTGCTGCCGGCACGCAGGCCAAGGCAGAGTATGACAATGCCGGCCGCGTGTTTGTGCCGTCAGAAATCAGCCTGGCAGACTACCTGGATTATTGGCTGGAGGAGCACGTGAAGCGGAATTTGACACACAACTCCTACCTAGACTATGAGAGCAAAGTCCGAATCCACATTAAGCCTGCTCTCGGCTCTTACCGCCTGTCATCCATTGAGCCGGATATCATTCAGCGGTGGATCGACGACAAGAAAACGCAGGGACTATCCCGCAGCATGGTGAAAAACCTATTGTCCTGCTTATCCGGCGCGATGAACTACGCGATCCTGCCGTGCAAGTACATCAAATTCAACCCCTGCGCCCCTGTCCGCATCGGGAAAATCCCGGATACACAGCTGCAGCGGGAGCACCGGGAGTACGTATGCAGCAGGCAGGATATTGAGAAAATCTTCGGGCGCTTTGGGGAAGGCAGCATCTTTTACCTCCCCCTTATGGCCGGTTACCACCTGGGGACGCGCCTGGGGGAATCCTATGGCATTGACCTGCTGACGGATATAGACCTGGACAAGGGCGAGATCACCATCCGCCACCAGATGCAGAAGGAAGATAGAATCTGGTATTACCGGCCACCGAAGTATGATTCTGTGCGAACCATCAAGATGGATACGGCAGTCGCACAGGCTTTCCGGCAGGAGATCACCAGGCGCAAGAGGGAACGGATTCGGTATGGGGAGTATTTCCTGCGGACGTACCTGAAGCCCGACCAGTCCATTGTGCAGGTGCCTGCGGACATCTCCGTCCCCTACCAGGAAATCATGCCGCTGTCCGCCCGAGAGAACGGGACGCTGCTCACTCCGGACAGCTTCAAGTACTGCGCCCGCGTCATCCACAATGAGCTGGGGCTCCCGCTCTTCCACAGCCACAGCCTCCGCCATACCCATGGTACGGTTTTGGCCGAAGCCGGCGTGAACCCGCGCACGGTCATGGAGAGGCTCGGGCACAAGGATATCAGCGTTACCCTGCAGACCTATACCTTCAACACTGACCGGATGCAGAGCGATGCCATCGCCGCTTTTGAGAAGGAAGTTATGTAACCTTTTCTTGTCTACCTCTGAAATTTTGGTTGACAAATGGTAGACAAAACGCCTATTTCTACCACTTAAGCATCCTGAAAAGCCCTTATTTACGGGAAAGTAGGCACACCGTCTCCACATTCCCAGTCCACGGGAACATGTCCACACAGCAGACCCGCTCCACCCGGTACCCCCGCGCCAGCAGGATCTCCAAATCCCGCGCCAGGCTCGTGGGCTTGCAACTGATGTACACCATCTGCTCCACCCCGTACCCGATGATCTTCTCCAGCGCCTTCGGGTGCACGCCATCCCTGGGAGGATCGAGGACGATGAGGTCAGGCTTCTCCCCGATGCCGTCCAGCACCTTCAGCACATCCCCCGCCAGGAACTGGCAGTTGTCCAGGCCGTTGAGGGCGGCGTTCTCCCTGGCGGCGGCCACAGCCTCCTCCACAATCTCCACGCCAATCACCTTCTTGGCCACCGGAGCCAGCATCTGGGCAATCGTCCCGGTACCGCTGTACAGGTCGAAGATCACCTTGTCCTTCGTCTCTCCCACATAGGAGCGTGCCGTCTCGTAGAGCACCTCCGCCCCCGGGGAATTCGTCTGGAAAAAGGAAAATGCGGAGATCCGGAACTTCAGCCCCAGCAGTTCCTCGTAGAAATGGTCGCTCCCGTACAGCTCCCGCATGCCCTCGTCCTTTATCACATCCGCCACACTGTCATTGTAAATGTGCAGGATGCCCACAATGTCCCCGTCCAGCTCAAGCCGCAGCAGACGGTCCACCCACTCCAGGTCGTCCGCCTGCTCCTGGGTGGTGGTCACCAGCCCCACCAGGATATCCCCCGTCTTCGCGCCCTTGCGCACCAGCAGGTGGCGCAGGTATCCCCTGTGGGTCAGGCGATGGAAAAAGTTCACTCCCTGCTCGGCAAAGCAGTCCCGCACACAGCGCAGGATTTTTCGGAAATCCTCGTCCACCAGCCTGCAGCCGTCCACCGTGACAATGTCATAGAAGCTGCCCCGCCTGTGCATGCCCAGCGCCAGCGGGCCGTCCTTCACCTCGTCGCCGAAGGAGAACTCCATCTTGTTCCGGTAGCCGTATACCTGGGGGCTGGGCTTGATTCCCTCGAAGACATAGTCCCCAATCACGCCGTCCAGCAGTTCCCGCACCTGCAGCTCCTTGATGCGCAGCTGCTCCTGGTAGGCCAGCCCCTGGTAGAGGCAGCCGCCGCAGCTGCCAAAATGCGGGCACGCCTCCTCGCACTCCAGCGGCGACTTCTCCAACACCTCCAGCAGGCGGCCCTCCGCCTTGCCTTTTCGCACCTTCTGCACGCAGAAGCGCACGCGCTGTCCCGGCAGCGCATTCTTCACCACTGCCCGCTCTCCCTCTGACACCACAATTCCTCTGTTGGGGAACAGGATCTTCTCTGCCGTCCCCTCCCTGATTTCTCCCTTTTTCATAGCGTTTCCCTGATCTCTCCCTTTCTCGCGCCTCTCCAGGCTTACCACACAAAAAGTGCGGCTCCCATAAGAAACCGCACTCTCTCCAATCTGTATCCTGCCGGCCGGCAGCCTCTGGCCTGAGGCCTCTCCGGCTTCTCCTTATCCAGCTGTCAGCACAGCCGGAAAATTATTCCTCTGCGGGCTTCTCGTCCTCGTCCTCAAAGAAATCATCATCGAAATCATCGTCAAAATCATCGTCGAAATCTTCCAGATAATCCGGTGTCAGGAAACGGTATACCGCGTAGGCGATCCCTGCAACCGCTGCAATCGCACCTACGATCGCCAGCACCCACAGAACCGTGTTGCCCTTCTTCTCCCCGTCCTCTTCTTTCTTGATCAGCGAGGCAAGCTTGCTCATGCCCAGCAGCTCCTCAATCTTGTCTTTATTCATGATATCCACGTCCTTTCTTCGCCGATTTCTATCCGGTAATGACCTTCACGCATATTATACCATCATTCGCCCTATTTTACTATCACAAATATCTTAAAAATTTAGAATATTTACAGAACCTTCGCAGGCAGCCGCGTACACCGCTTCTTGCCATCTTCTCCTTCGCCCGCCTGCGCCGCTTCTTGCCATCTTCTCCTTCGCCTGCCTGCGCTGCTTCTTGCCGTCTTCTCCCTCGCCTGCCTGCGCCGCTTCTTGCCGTCCTCTCCCTCGCCTGCCTCACAGCTTCACAAGCTTCGCGAAGGAGGCGAACATCTTCTTAGTTCCCGCCTTCTCGAAGTCCACCGTCACCTCATAATCCCTGCCTCCCTCGTTGATGGCCGTCACAATGCCCACGCCAAATTTCAGGTGGCGTACCGTATCCCCCACCCCGTAGTCCAGCGCCGCCGCCTTCGTCACCGTGAACTGCTTCGCCTCAAAAGCCTTGGCACGGAACGCGGTCTTTGCCTGGCTGTAGGCGGAGGACCTGGGAAGTTCCTTGTCCTTCGGGAACGGGATGCCGCCGTTCTCCGTATATTGGGGGGAAATCTCCTTCAGGAAGCGGGACGGCTTGTTAAAGCGGTTCTCCCCGCGGATCATGCGCATCCGGGCGCTTGTGAGCGTGAGATGCCGCATGGCCCTGGTAATTCCCACATAGCACAGCCGCCTCTCCTCCTCGATATCCGACAGATCGTCGGAGGTGATACTCATGTAGCTGGGGAAAAGGCCATCCTCCATGCCTGCCAGGTACACATTGGGGAACTCCAGGCCCTTGGCGCTGTGGAGCGTCATGAGAACCACATAGTCTGCGTTCTCGTCCAGCGTGTCGATGTCCGCCACCAGGGCGACCTCCTCCAGGAAACCGGACAGGGACGCCTTCTCTCCCTCCTGCTCGCAGGCCTCCTCGTAGGACTTCACCTTGCTCAGGAACTCGTCAATGTTCTCGATCCTGGCCCTTGCCTCGTCCGAGTCCTCCTCCTCCAGCTCCCGCACATAGCCAGTCCTGTCGATCAGCTCCTCCACAAGCTCGGTGAGGGTCAGGGCGCCCCGCCGGATGCGCATGGAGTGGATCATGTCCACAAACGGCTGGATCTTGGCGGCGCTTTTCCCCACGGAAGGAATCCGGCCCGCCATCTCCAGGGCGTCATACAGGCTCATCCCCTGGCGCTCCGCAAACTCCGCCGCACGGCCAAGCGTCGTGGCGCCGATCCCCCTCTTCGGCACATTCACAATGCGGCGCACCGCCAGGTCGTCCTGCCCGTTGTCGATGGTCTTCAGATAGGCCAGCAAATCCTTGATCTCCTTGCGGGAATAGAAATTCACGCCCCCCACGATCCGGTAGGGGATGCCCGCCATCAGAAGCCTCTCCTCAAAAAGCCTGGACTGGGCGTTTGTCCGGTACAGCACTGCGCATTCCCGGCAGGTGAATTCCCCCCGCCGTACCCGTTCGCCGATGTCCCGGCTCACATACTCTGCCTCCTCGTTCCCCGTGTCAAACATCCGGCAGGATACCTTGTCCCCCTCCCCGTTCTCCGTCCAGAGAGTTTTCTCCTTCCTGCCCTTATTGTTGCGGATCACATCGTTGGCCGCGTTCAGGATGTTCTGGGTGGAGCGATAGTTCTGCTCCAGCCTGATCACCCTCGCCCCCGGGAACTCCTTCTCAAAATTCAGGATATTCCCAATGTTGGCCCCCCGGAATTTGTAGATCGACTGGTCGTCGTCCCCCACCACGCACAGGTTGCGGTATTTGCGCGCCAGAAGGCTGACCAGCCGGAACTGGGCGGTGTTGGTGTCCTGGTACTCATCCACCATAATGTAGCGCAGCCTCTCCTGGTAGGAATCCAGCACCTCCCGGTCGCTCTCCAAAAGCTCCACCGTCTTCATGATCAGGTCGTCAAAATCCAGAGCATTGTTCCGGTGAAGCTGCGCCTGGTACTCCCGGTACACCTCACCGATCCGCCGCCTCACGAAATCCCCGCCCGCCAGCTCAAGAAATTTCTCCGGGGGCACCAGCTCGTCCTTCGCCCCAGAGATTGCAGACAGGATGGTCCGCTCCTTCATGAGCTTCGTGTCGATATTCATCCGGCGGCAAACCTCTTTGATCACGGTCTTCTGATCCTCCGCGTCATAGATCGTAAAATTAGTACCGTAGCCGATGCGGTCAATGTACCTGCGGAGGATCCGCACACAGGCCGAGTGGAAGGTGCTGACCCACACGCCGGAGGAACCGAACTCCAGCAGCTGGTCGATCCGCTCCCGCATCTCCCCCGCCGCCTTGTTTGTAAAGGTGATGGCCATGATGTTCCACGGGTTCACCCCCTTCTCCTCAATCAGATAGGCGGCGCGGTGGGTCAGCACCCGCGTCTTGCCCGAGCCTGCGCCCGCCAGGATCAGCAGAGGCCCCTCCGTGTGCATGACCGCCTCCTTCTGCTCTCTATTTAAAGAATCATAAATGCTCATAACTTTCTCCTTGTCATATGGTTTTTGATACTATATAATGAAAAACAGAGGTGATGAAAATGACTTTAGATACAGACAACTTAATCAAAAGTATCCTGGACAGCCTATCCAGGATTGATTATATTAGGCCCTCAGAGATACCCAACATCGACCTGTATATGGATCAGGTCACCACTTTCATGGACTCCCGCCTGCAGTCCAGCAAGCGCCGGGACGACGACAAGATCCTGACCAAGACCATGATCAACAACTATGCGAAGAACAAGCTGCTCCCTGCGCCGAACAAGAAGAAGTATTCCCGGGAGCACATGCTGCTCCTCATTTTCATCTACTATTTCAAGAATATCCTCAGCATCAGCGATATCCAGAAGCTCCTCTCCCCCATCTGCCAGAACTATTTCCACGGGGAGGGCAGCCTTACGCTGGAACAGCTGTATGAAGAAGTCTTCAGCCTGGAGAAGGGTGAGGCCGAGAAGCTCAAGCAGGATGTGCTGGACAAGTTCAACCGTTCCCGCACCACCTTCGCCTCCGCCCCGGAGGAGGAGCAGGAATTTCTCCGCCTCTTCTCCTTTATCTGTATGCTGAGCTTTGACGTCTATATGAAGAAGCAGCTCATCGAGAAGCTCCTGGACTCTGCCCTGGACACCCCGTAACCGGGGCTGTCCAGCCTCCGCCGGAAGCCGCCTTCCGCGTCTCTTCGGCTTTGCTGCGGCATTCTCCTGCCCGGAAACCTTCCTTCCGCGTCTCTCCCGCTTTGCTGCGGCAGCCCCTGCCCGGAAGCCGCCTTCCGCGCCTCTTCCGCTTTGCTGCGGCAGCCCCCTGCCGAGTCCCCTCGCCTGTCTATACCTGGGTTCCTCTACTCGGTCTTGCCGATCCGCTTAAACACCATGTCGTATCCGTCATTCCCATAATTCAGCGACCGGTTGACCCGGCTGATGGTGGCTGTGGACGCCCCTGTCTTCTCCGCGATCTCCAGGTACGTCTTCTTGTCCCGCAGCATCTTCGCCACCTCAAACCGCTGGGACAGCGACAGGATCTCGTTGATCGTGCACACATCCTCAAAGAAAACATAGCACTCTTCCTTGTTCTTCAGGCTCAGTATCGCATCAAACAAAAAGTCCACCGCTTCCGTGCGCAATTTCTTATTCATGCCCCAAAGTCCCTCCCAATGATGGTTTTTGCCGGGGAGGCCATCCCCTGCGGCCCCTCTGGCGTCTCTTACCATTTTACCACATTAAAACTTTAAAATCCAGAAACAAATTTTTATCCAGAAACAAAAAGGATGCCTGCACCTGTGCCGTCCTGCGCGGCACAAATCCAGACATCCTGCGTTCTTCTGTCTTTGTCTTTTCTTTCTTTTCTGCCTTCTCTGTCTTTGCCTTTTCTTTCTTCTCTATCTTCTCTGCCTTCTTCGCCGGTTCAGCCTATTCTGCCTGCCTTCTCAGCCGTTCCCCTGCTCCTCTGTCTGGAGAAGGGCGTAGAGCTTCTTCGCCCGCTCAAAGCTGATCTCGTACAGATGGAATTGCTCCATCGAGTCCACCGGGAAGTAATAGCCCTCCACGCACACGCCGGAGCAGCTGGTGTTGAACTGCAGCGTCATGCCGCCGTAACCCTCATAGCTCATGGCCACCTTGCCGATGCTCTCCTTCGTGTGCAGATAGATGACCAGGTTTCTGTGCAGGTAATCCAGGAACGTATCCAGCTGGTCAATCGGAATCTTGTACTCCCGCTTGACCTTCCCGTAGTTCCCTGCAAAGTCATAGGACACGTACGCCTGCCCCCCCTCGGCTGTAAAATAGCAGCCGCACGGAAGCAGCTCCTTATAGTAGGATCCCCTCCCTGCATCCCGTATACCGTTCAGGCTCCTGATTGTCTTGTCATCCATGCTCCATCCCCCTTCCTTCGCAAAATCTTCCGCTGAGCAGGTAATCTGCCAGCAGCATCCCCGCGCTCTCCCACGTCACCAAGCTGGGAAGTGTGGGCGCCTTCTCAATCCGGACGCCCGGCAGGCCATATACATCCGCCTCCGCGCCCACATGGCCGCTGGACACGTCGATGACCAGCACCTCCTTCTTCCAGCCCTCTGCCAGCTCCCTGGTAATAACCGGAGCCGGGGCCGTGTTGATCACCACATCGGAGGGCTGCTGGGTCTTCCACCGGTCATAGTCGATCGTCCAGAAATCCTCGCCGCCGTCCAGATGCTCCTTCACCACCCGCAGGGCGATGCCCAGCTTCTCAAACAGGGCGGCCGCCTCCCGGCCCACCTTGCCATAACCGATCAGATCCACCGTATAGCTGAACATGCTCTCCGGCGTCTTCTCCATGAAAAAGTACAGCAAACCTTCCGCCGTCAGCTTTGCGTTCTCAGCTGCGATTTCCAGGTCATCAAAGTAGCAGTAAATTTCCTTTCCTGCATCCTGCTCCCTCCAGCGCCCAGCCAGCGCCCGCAGCCAGTCTGTCCACAGGCCGGTGAAGACGGCCGCTCCCCGGGGAAGCTCCTCCAATATATCCGCCAGCGGGTAGGATTCCCCCTCGAGCTGGGCGCAGCCCTCCGCATCCAAGCCACGGATTGGGAGCATCAGCCAGTCCAGTTCCCCCGCCATCTCCTGGAGCTTGGCAAAAGATTCTCTGTTCCACACCTCCAGCACCTCGGCGCCCTGCGCCCGCAGCCTCTGCGCGGCCGCTCCCATCCGCCTGTCACTGATAAAGGCCGCTGCCCGCCTCTTTCTCTCTTCCATTCTATTTCTGCCTCCTCATACAGTCTCTCGTCACGCCGCCCTGCCCTCTCTTCTGCGGGCAGGCCTGCCCGTCTCTATATATACAGGAATACCACGCCGATGGCCAGGAACAACAGGCACATCGGCACCATGTACAGCATGGATTTCACCGGGTTGACCTTGACTCCCAGCATGCCGCCCACAATGCCTGCGACGACAAAGGTGGTCAAGTCTGCCGGGGGAAGCCCCTGTCCGGCAGCCGCGATGTTCGCCCCGGCCACCGCCACATAGGTGGGGTTCAGTCCGATATTGACCAGCGCCGGCCCAAAGAACGAGAACACCACATTCTGGGCTGTGGACTGGGAGCCCGTCAGCATGCCGATCAGGCACATGGCCGCAGCTCCGCCGATCTTCAGGAGGTTCGTGTCCAGCCCCTGGGCGAACACCATAACCTGGTCAATCTGGCCGCCTGCATAGAAGCAGCCCAGCATGAACGCCGCGCACACCTGCAGCCCCACCGTCACCTTCACCTTGCTCAGGCCGTTGGCGATGGTTGACTTCGCGTCCTTGCGCACCCTGGGAAACAGGAAGGAGATGAACGCCACGAAGACAAGGGAGAGGACGATGCCGTTGGTCATGCCCTTGAGGATCGTCACCTGGCCCATCCACTCGTAGAGCGTCAGCGCCGTCTCCCCCACCTGCAGCACCTGAATCTGGCTTAGGAGCTCCGGCACCAAGTCAAACTGTATCCCTTCAATGGTCACCGTGCGGAAGAACACGACGATAATGAGGACGGCCAGCGGGACAAGGGAGGTCCAGTTCTCCCGCAAGATCTGGGAAGCCTTCTTGCTGCCGAACATGCCGCCCGACGCCGCGCTGTCCTCGATGATCATATTCTTGTTGACGAAAAAGATTGTGACATAGATACATACCAGCACGATCACGATCGCAGAGGTAAAGTAGCCGATGGTGATTACCGGCTCCGGGTCTGTGGACACCAGCGTGGACGACATGGCCAGCGCCTGGGTGATCGGCGGCATGATGGAACCCATGGACGCCCCCATCACGACGACGCAGCAGATGTGCTCCGGGCTCATCCCCATGGCCGACAGCGTCCCGATGGTGAGCACGCCGATGACTGTGGAGGCCGCGATCGCGTCTCCCAGCAGGGAGCCCGCCACCACCAGCGCCATAATGATGCAGACGACCAGCGCCCTGGGCGACCGGCCAAACCGGGCCTTCAGCGCTCCCATCACCGTGTCCATCGTTCCAAGCTTCACCTGGGTCTCCGCGTAAATGCTGCCGAAGATCGACAGGAAAATAATCCAGGCCAGGCGGTCCAGTCCGTCAATGAACGCCGCGCACCAATCCGCCGGGGAAAAGACGCCTCCCAGCAGCAGGGACAGGACGCCCGCCAGGACAAGCCCCACCTGCACGTTTCCGCCGATCTTTGGAATGCGCTTGCACAGAATGACTGCCAGCAGCACGACTACGGGTATTAAAACTGTAATCATTTCTTCTCCCCCATATGATTCTTATTTTGACGCGCCTTCCCGCGCCAATATTTTTTCTTTATTATACACCAGGAAACGGCAAAAGTCCCCAACAATTTCTTTTCCCGCTGCCATTCATTTACAGGAACCGGTTAGGGCTGAAGCATCCAGCCCCTGGCCCTTTACCTGCCATTCACTTGCAGGAGCCGGTTAGGGCCGAAGCATCCAGCCCCCGCCTCCATGATCTGCCATGCACTTACAGGAACCGGTTGGGGCTGAAGGGCTCCAGGGAATAGGATTCCTTCCCATATACGATCTGCTCCGCCAGCAGCTTGCCGGTGACCGGAGCCAAGGCGATGCCGTCCCCCTCGTGCCCGGCCGCCATGTAGAAGCCCTCCAGGGCGTCCACCCGGCCGATGATGGGGAGGCCGTCCGGCGTGTAAGGGCGAAGCCCCGCAAACGCCCGGATGAAGCACACGTCCTTGAGCGCCGGGAAGAAGCGCACTGCCCGCTTGAGGATCGTCTCAATAGCCTCCAGCGTATTTTCCCGGTCATATCCCACCAGCTCCCGGGTGCTGCCGATGATCAGGCCGCCGCTCTCCGTCTGCTCGATGCTCAGGCTGGCCCCCATTTTCAGGACCGCCGGATCCTTGATCGTCTCCGGCCGGAACTTAATCACATTGTAGCGGGCGCACTGGAGCGTGCAGTCCATGAACGGGCCGATGGGCTCTGTCACGATCAGCTGGCCCTTGCGCGGTTTGATAGGCATCTCGATGCCCGCCATCCGGGCTGTAAAGGCCGCCCAGGAGCCGCAGGCGTTCACCACTGCGTCCGCCCGGTACTCGCCCTTGTCTGTCTGTACGCCCAGCACGCAGCTGCCCTCCTTGAGGATCCCCGTCACCTCCGTCTCCGTCAGGAACTCAGCGCCCAACCGCTTCGCCGCCCGGAAATAGGCGATGGTCATGCGGATGGGGTTCACCTTCCCGCCGGTGGGGGAATAGAGGGCGCCGTACAGGTCAGGCGCCAGCTGGGGCTCGATCTGCCGGGCCTCCTCGATGGAGATCATGTGGATGTCCACGCCGCTCTTCCTCTGCTCCTCCACAATCTCGGAGAGGATGTCCCACTGCATCTTGTCCTCCACCGGCTGCATGCCGCCGCAGCGAAGGCCGTACTCGATATCCATGCCCAGCTCCTCGGACAGGTTCTCAAACATCGCGATGCTCTGCACCGCCAAATCCATCTGGTGCCCCGGCTTCTTCGTGTGGTAGCCCACCACGCCGTCGGTGGCCCCGGCGGAGCCCCTGGTGATATCTTCCCTCTCCAGGACCAGCACCCGCTTCCCAAGCTTGCTCAGGTAGTAGGCCGCAGAGCAGCCGATGATGCCGCCTCCTATGACAATGACATCTGCGTCTCTATTCATCCTGCTCTCCTCCTATAATCCCGATTTTAACCGGCCGCACAGGGATGCGGCTCTTGGGCGGCAGAATCTCGCTCATAGGCCTCCCGGTCTGCTCCGCGATAATCCTGGCCACCAGGCGCTCGCACGTCTTGCCCTGGCACAGCCCCATCCCGGCCCTGGTTCTGCGCTTCACGCCGTCCACTGTGGTCGCCCCGTCGGCGATCGCATCGATAATCTCCTGCCTGGTTACTTCCTGGCACCTGCAAATAATCACATCTTCCATTGTTCGTGCCCCCCGTTATCCTCTCTTCAGCCGCTTCATGCTGCGCACGTCATCGGCGTATTCCTTCGGCACGGCAATGCCCACCACTGCCGTACCCGCATAGGCTTTGATCTTGCGCACGCTGGTCACCGTCCCCTTGCAGAGCACCTCTCCGCCCCGGCTGACCGCGTCCACCGTGTCCCCCACTGCCGGCAGCGGCAGGTACTCAAAGGGGAACTCAATGACTGCCTCCGTGTCGCTGTAGGTCTTATCGATGACCGTTATGGCAAGGCCCGGGCAGTTGGCCACGCACAGCCCGCAGCCGGTGCACTTCTCCTCGTGCAGCACCGGGAGGTTGGTGATCTGCTCCCCGATCTCAATCGCCCCGAAATGGCAGGCATTCTCGCAGGGATTGCACGGGATCTCCTGCACACACTCGATCACTGCCACCCTTCCCTTGGCCATCCGCTCTGCGGATGGCACACCCGGACAGGCGGCCAGTTCCTCCGCCGATGGGATCCCCGTATAAGCCACTCCTTCTCTCATGCGAAAAACACCTCCTCCTTCTGCTCTGCAGCCGTCCTCTTGTGGGCCGCCAGATAGCTCTTCATATCCTCCAACTGCTTCTCCTTGGCAGAGCGCCTTCCTGCGCCGAACATGCCTGAGCGCAGCGTATTCAGCCTCCCCCTTATCTCCTGCTTCCTGCGCTCGGCTTCCTCATGCTCCAGATATCCCAGAGCCTCCGCCGCAGCCACCCCGGCCATGTTGCCCTCTTCCATGGCGGAGGAAGCCTCCTCCACCCCGGTCACATCCCCGGCCACATAGACGCCCTCCACGGTCGTCTCCATATTCTCATCGTGCAGGGGCACATGGCCGCCGAAGGACGGGATGAAATCAAACTGGCAGCCTGCCATCCACACAAGCTCCGTCATGGGATTTAAGCCCACCGCCAGGCAGACCGTATCCACGTCGAAGGTCTTCTCCGTGCCGGGGATCTTGTTCCACTTATCGTCCACCGCCACAATCTGAGCGCCCTCCACCTCTTCCTTTCCAAACACCCGCTCCACGGTATGGCCCACGTAGATGGGCACGCCCGCCCTGCGGATCTTGCCGGCGTGGACGCCATAGCCGCCGATCTTCGGCGCTCCCTCCACAATGCCCACGACCTCGGCTCCCGCCTGCATCAGCTGGTAGGAGACAATCAGCCCCACATTGCCGGAGCCCACCATGAGGATGCGCTCCCCCGGCAGCACCCGGTTCACATTGATCATCGTCTGGGCAGCTCCCGCGCCCATCACACCCGGCAGCGTGCTGCCCGGGAATGCCATGTAGTTTTCCTTGGCCCCGCTGGCGATGATGATCTTCTTCGCCTTCACGGAATAGTTCTGGCCCTTGCTGATCACACCCATGCTCTTGTCCGGCAGCAGCCCGTACACCAGGCTGTCCAGCAGCACCTTCGCACCGCTCTTCTCCACCTTGTCCAGCAGCTGCTCCCCGATGACAAAGCCCCTTGTCCCTGCCTGGTGCTCCTTGGAACCGAAAAATTTATGTATCTGCTTGAACAGCTGTCCGCCCGGCCGGGCGTTCTCGTCGATGACAAGCACATCCGCCCCTGCCGACGCCGCCTGGTATGCGGCGGACAGTCCCGCGCTTCCAGCTCCGACGATTGCCACGTCGGTGATAATCTCTCTCATTTGTACTCCTCCACTCTCCGGCGGCTTGCGCCGCCTCAGCATTTTCCCGGCATTTCCCTGCCGGCCGCCTCTTCCGCTCCCGCGTGTGTGCATAGGAGCGGCGTCTCTTCCCTAGGCCTGCGGCTTCAGCGGCGCAAGCCCCTCCTGTTTCTCCACGCGCATGCCGTCCCGCACCGGCGTCACGCAGGTGCGCGTGTTGGGGATGCCGTCCACAATCATCATGCAGTCCGTGCATCTGCCGATGGCGCAGAAAATGCCCCGCGGCTCATGGCGCTTCGCCGTCGTGCGGAACACCCGGATGCCCGCGTTCATCAGGGCTGCCGCAACCGGCTCTCCCTCCACAGCCTCCACAGGCTCTCCGTTGTAGTACAGCGTGACCTTCTTCTGGTCCTTCAGCTCATCCAGTATCGGATGCTCGATTACCCTCATCCTTGATCCCTCCTGAAATTTTATCACAGGCGAAGAGAGCCATACCTTCCTGCGCGTACAGCTCCCTTCTCCATGCCCTTCAGCCTTCCTTTGGCTGTCATTCCCAATATTTCTCATCGTCGAACAGGCCGGTGAAATCGAAGGTGGCAAAATAGTCCTTCGGTGTCTCCGCCCTGCGGATCATCTGCACGCTGCCGTCCTCCCGGAGCAAAAGCTCTGCCGAGCGCAGCTTGCCATTGTAGTTGTATCCCATGGCGAAGCCGTGGGCCCCGGCGTCGTGGATCACCAGGTAATCCCCGATGTCGATCTTCGGCAGCATGCGGTCCACGGCAAACTTGTCGTTGTTCTCGCACAAGCCGCCCGTCACATCGTACATGTGGTCGCAGGGCTCGTGCTCCTTGCCCAGCACGGTGATGTGGTGGTAGGCGCCATAGATCGCCGGCCTCATCAGGTTGGCGGCGCAGGCATCGCAGCCAATATACTCCTTGTAGATGTGTTTCTCGTGGATGGCCTGCGTCACCAGGCAGCCGTAGGGACCCAGCATAAAGCGCCCAAGCTCTGTGTAGATCGCCACATCCCCCATGCCGGCAGGCGTGAGGATCTCCTCGTAGGCCTCCCGCACGCCCTCTCCGATCTTCAGGATGTCGTTGGGCTCCTTGTCGGGCGTGTAGGGGATCCCCACTCCGCCGGACAGGTTGATAAAGGCAATGTGCACGCCCGTCTCCCTCTGGAGCTCCACCGCCGTCTGGAACAGGATCCTAGCCAGCTTCGGGTAATAGCTGTTGGTCACCGTGTTGCTGGCCAGGAACGCATGCAGGCCGAAATGCTTCACACCCTTGGCCTTCAGCTTCCGGTAGGCCTCCGTGAGCTGCTCCCTGGTCATGCCGTACTTGGCGTCCTGGGGGCTGTCCATAATCTGGTTGTGGATGGCGAACTTGCCGCCCGGGTTGTACCGGCAGCACATCGTCTCCGGGAACGGGGCGATGCCCGCGAAATAGTCGATGTGGGTGATATCGTCGAAGTTGATAATCGCCCCCAGCTCTGCCGCCTTGCGGAAATCCTTGGCGGGCGTCACATTGGAGGAAAACATGATGTCATGCCCGGTAATCCCCACCGCCTCCGACATGAGAAGCTCCGTGTAGGAGGAGCAGTCCGTGCCGACCCCCTCCTTCTTCAAAAGCTCCAGTATAAACGGATTCGGCGTAGCCTTCACCGCAAAGAACTCCCTGTATCCCTTATTCCAGGAAAACGCCTGCTTCAGCCTGCGGACATTCTCCAGAATCCCCTTCTCGTCGTACAGATGAAAGGGTGTCGGATAGGTCTTGACAATCTCTTCCACCTGTTCTTTGGTCACAAACGGTATCTTCTCCATTCTCTTCTCCTCCCTGGCAGGCCTCTTGAGGCCTCCGGCGTGCGCAGCCGCTTTCTCTTATTTTCTATGACTGTGCACACAGTGTCAATTTATTTTCTATGATTCTGCCCACAATGTCAATAGCTTTTGTAACTAGTTTTTCGCCGCCTCCCTGCGGAAATACCGGATACACAGCGTTCCGTCCAGGGCAAACATCAGCACCCAGCCGGTGATCACCGAGATGCACACGCCGTAGATCCCATAGCGGGGCACCAGCAGGACAGCCAGCACGCAGCGGATGATGATCTGGGAAAAGGTGGCGATCATCGTGATCTTCACCTTTCCCACCCCACGGAAAAATCCCTGGAGGGCGGACATGCCCGTGCAGAAAAAGTAGAAGACGGGCATCACCGTCAGGTAGGTCACCCCGATGGCCATCGCCGCCTCGTTGCCAGCCTCCACATACAGGCCGATCAGCAGCCGGGGAACCCCCAGCATCAGCGCTCCCGCTGCCAGCAGAAAGGCAAAGTTCATCTGCAGGGTGCGCCACAGCCCGGCTTTCAGGCGGCCGTACTGCCCCGCGCCCTTGTTCTGCCCGGCGAAGCTTGAGAGGGCGGCCGACGTCCCGTCGATAAAGGCCATGATAAACGCCTCCAGCCGGATCGCCGCATTGTAGCCGGTAATCATGTCCGTGCCCCGGGCGTTGATCGTCCCCTGCACCAGCAGCCTGCCGAAATAGAGGAAGGTCTGCTGCAGGGCCGCCGCCCAGCTGAACACCACCGTGTCCTTCAGCACCCGCTTCTCGAAGACAAATTCTCCCTTCCGCAGAGCCAGCATGGGGATTCTCCGGTAGATATAGACGACGCACAGCGCCACCGACAGCGCCTGGGACAGGACTGTGGCCAGAGCAGCCCCCACCACGCCCAGCGGCGTGAAGCGGATCAGCACCATGTCCAGGACGACGTTGACCACCGACGACAGCATCAAGTAGAGGAAGGCCGTCCGGGAATCCCCGATGGCCCGCAGCGCCGCCGCGTAGAAATTGTACAGGAAAGAGAAGAACATCCCCACAAAGATCACCTTGAGATAGGCGTTGGTGTCCTCCATAATCTCCGCCGGCGTCTGGACCGCCCGAAGCATCAGCCCAGAACAGCCGATGCACAGCGCCGCCGTCACCGCAGCAAAGAGGACGCCCGCGATCAAGGCGGTGGACAGCTCCGTCCGGAACCCTTCCTCATCCCCGGCCCCGTACCGCTGGGCCAGCAGCACACCCACTCCCATGGACAGCCCCACCATGAAAAACAGCACCACGGACATGATGGGGTTGGCCACGCTCACCGCCGCGAAGGCGTCGCTTCCAATCATATGGCCGACGATGACCGCGTCCGCCGTATTGTACAGCTGCTGGAAGATGTTCCCCATGATAATCGGCATGGAAAATGAGATCATCTGCTTTGTGATATTCCCCTCTGTCATATTGTGCTCCATGCGCGCCATCCCTCTTTCCAGTTTCTCCTATAATCTATCTATGTATATGCGGTGCCAGCCGCCTTCTCCTATTCTGCCCCACCTGCCTTTGCCTGTCAATCCCTTCGCGGCGCCCTGCACACTTTTTTCCCCTGCCAATATACTATATTGTGTTTGATTCAAGGAGGTTCCCAATGAAAAAGCGTTTTCTTAGCATGCTGTCTGCGGCTGCCATGGCCTGCGCCCTGCTGGCCGGCTGCGGCGGATCCCCCGACTCACAAGGGCTCCCCACCGTCACGCTGAACGAGGTCGCCCACTCCATCTTCTACGCTCCCCAGTACGCCGCCATCGAACTGGGATACTTTGAGGAGGAGGGCATCCAGGTTGAACTGGTAACCGGATTCGGGGCTGTGCGGAAGGCCAAATTTCTGAATATTTCTGAATATTTAGTATTTACATTGTGAGGCGTCTTACACTATAATAATAGTTGGGGAGGGTGGTTCCTTATGGCAAGACGAAAGAGAAAGAAAAGATATAACCCCTATGCGGTTTCCATATTGGCAATGTCTGCCGTCATTCTGATTTTGTGCATTGTGATAGGCATCAAGCTTTTCTCCATCCTCACCTACAATCCTCTGAAGGAGGAGAATCTCCAGGAGATGCAGGCAGTCACCCCTGCTGCGGACGGGAGCCTGCCCACCTACGCCTATATCCTGACCACACAGGAGGGCATGGACGGCCTCTCGGAGAAGAAATTCCGCAAGTTCGCCGAGGACACGGTTGCCGGGAGCGCCTACGCCTGGATCGCCATCGATTTCCAGGACGGGACAGGCATCGTCTTCACCGGCTCCGACACCAGCCAGGCCGCCTACGGGTATTTGGACGAGAACCGCTGTATCTCTGAAGTGTTCGGCTATATCACCCTGAGCGACGGCACATACCGCTACACCGCCCTGTAGCTGGCCGCCCGGCTCCGCGAAGTTCTTCCTTCTGCGCTTTTCGCATAGGCTTTCTATGACGAACGCAGAAGGATTTTTTATGTCTCATTTATCTGTACCTGATTTCCCTGCGGCTGGCCAGCCTTCCACGGCCATCTCCTTGCCCGCCCCGTCTTCCCTAGCTTCCCAGGCTGCCCAAGCCCAAGTTTCCCAGGCTTCCCAAGTTGCCCTGACCGTCCAAGCTGCCCAGGCTTCCCATGAGCCTCCCGGCGTCCCCCGCTGCAAAGAGTCTCCTGGCACTCCCCGCTGCAAAGAGTCTCCCGGCGCCCCCCGCTGCGCCATCTATATCCGCGTCTCCACCTCTGAACAGAAAATCCACGGCAAGTCCCTGGCCGCGCAGAGGGAGTACCTCCTGGCCTACGCGGCCACCCACGGCTTCCAGGTTGTGGGCATCTACGCCGACGAGGGAAAGACGGCCCGCAAGGAGCTGCGGCGGCGCAAGGCCGTCCACGCCCTGCTCGCCGACGCGCGAGACGGCAACATCGACCTGATCCTCTTCTGGAAGATGGACCGCTGGTTCCGGAACATCTCCGATTTCTACAAGGTGCAGGAGCAGCTGGACGCCTGCCGCGTCCGCTGGATTGCCGCCGCTGAGCCCAACATCTCCATGGACACACGGGAAGGACGGCTAAACCTGAACATCATGCTGAGCATCGGGCAGAACGAGGTGGACACCACCAGCGAGCGTATCCGCTTCACCGTCCAGCACATGGTGCAGAACGGCCGGCTGATCTTCGGCGAGGGGAACATGCCCTTCGGCTATATGGCCCGTCGGGAGGGCGGGGAAAAGCGCATGGTGAAGAATCCCGCAGAGAGCCCCGTGGCAGCTGACATTTTCCGCTATTTTCTCTCCAACCCCTGCAAAAAGGATACGCTGGAGCACATCCGCCGTGTCCACGGCCTCTCCTTCTCCTACACCCGCCTGAACACCATGCTGTCCAGCGAGTTTTACAAGGGCACCTACCGGGGGCATCCCTACTGCCCGCCCTATCTGAGCCCAGAGGAGTGGGAGCGCCTCCAGACGCTCTCCCGGCGCAGGCCCTCCCGCACTGGCGGCAGCGGCCGCGTCTATCTCTTCTCCGGCCTCATCCGCTGCCCCTCCTGCGGCCGCCCCCTCTCTGGCACAGGCTGCGGCCCCTACTGCTACTACCGCTGCCACGCCTATCCCGCCTCCTGCTCCTTCCAGGGCCGTATCTCCCAGGCCGCCCTGGAGCCTGCGGTTCTGGAGGCAGCTGTGCGCCTGGCAGAGCCTGCCGCCCTCTGCAAAGCCCTGCGCCCCTTCCCGGCTGTCCCCGGCGCAGGCCCCGATACCGGGACTTGCAAGGGCGCCAGCCCGCGTAAGGATACCGGCACCGGCAAGGACACCAGCGCACATGCAGAGACCGGCACCGGCAAGGATGCCAGCGCACATGCAGATACCGGCACCGGCAGGGATGCGCAGCCGCAGCTTCTCTACAGCCGCCTCTCCCCCTCCCAGCGCAAGGCATTCTGGCATTCCTGTCTGCAGGAGATCCGCCTCACCCCCCTGGGTGGCTTTTTGGGCCTTATCTTCCAGCCCCATTCGGGGCTGACAAGACAATGACCGCCGTTCTCTCCGGGGAGGCAGACATTGGCTTCATGGGCTCAGAGAGTTCCATCTATACTTACGCAGGGGAGGCAGACGACAAGATCGTCAACTTCGCCCAGCTCACCCAGCGGGCCGGCAACTTTCTCGTGGCCCGCACGCCAGTGGAAGACTTCCAGTGGAGCGACCTGAAGGGGACCTACGTCCTGGGCGGCCGCAAGGGAGGCATGCCGCAGATGGTCTTCGAGTACATTCTGAAAAAGCAGGGCCTGGATCCGGCCACAGACCTGGATATTGACCAGAGCATAGACTTCGGCTCCACCGCCGCAGCCTTCTCCGGCGGGCAGGGGGATTACACGGTAGAATTCGAGCCCAGCGCCACCGCCCTGGAGGAGGAGGGGGCGGGCTATGTGGTGGCCTCCCTAGGCGAGGCCTCCGGCTTCGTCCCCTACACGGCCTACTGCGCCAAGTCCAGCTTCATGGAAGAGCACCCGGAGCTGATCCAGGCCTTTACCAACGCCCTGCAGAAAGGCATGGACTATGTCAACAGCCATACGCCCGAGGAAATCGCCAAGGTTATACAGCCTCAGTTTGCGGAGACAGACCTCTCCACCATCACAACCATCGTCGCCCGCTACCATGACCAGAAGACCTGGAAAGACAATCTGATCTTCGAGGAAGACAGCTTCCTTCTCCTGCAGGATATCCTGATGGAAGCCGGGGAGCTGGCGGACTACGTGCCCTACCAGGAGCTGGTCACCACCGTGTACGCCGAGAAAGCTGCGCAGCAATAGACGCACAGCCATACACGCACCCTTGGGGCGCAGGAGCAGGCGTTACGAACGTGTACAGCTATACACACACAGCCATACGCGCCCGCAGCCATACGCGCCCGCAGCCATACACGCCGCAGCGAAAAAGCCAGATCTTCTCTGATCTGGCTTTTCTCATTTTTATCTTTCCATAGAAATTTTATCATTTCTATTGTCACGCGATGGACAGCGCCACCTCCATCATATCCGTGAAGGCTGTCTGCCGCTCCTCTGAGCTTGTGCTCTCCCCCGTAACCAGGGAATCGGAGATGGTCAGCATGGCCAGGGCGTTGGCTCCCGCCTCCGCCGCGTTGGCATACAGGGCTGCCGCCTCCATCTCCACTGCCATCACGCCCATGTCCTTCCAGGTGAGGCTTCCCTCCGGCATCGGGCGGCGGTAGAACATATCCGAGGAGAGGATGTTGCCCACATGGTAGCGGATGCCCTTCTCCCTGGCCGCGTTCACCGCCTTCTCCAGCAGCTCATAGCTGCAGATGGGGGCGAAATCACCCGGCAGGTAGAAATTTTTTATATAGTTGGAGTCTGTGCAGGCTCCCATGCCGAACACAAGCTCCTTGATCTTCACATCCTCCCGCATGCTCCCTGCCGTACCGATGCGGATCAGGTTCCTGCACCCGTAAAAGTGGATCAGCTCGTAGGAGTAGATGCCGATGGAGGCCGGCCCCATACCGGTTCCCATCACAGAGACTCTCTTGCCCTTGTAAAAACCGGTGAAGCCCAGCATATTCCTCACGGCATTGAACTGCACGGCCCCCTCCAGGAAGGTTTCCGCAATGTACTTTGCCCGCAGAGGATCCCCGGGGAGCAGGATGGATTCCGCGATCTCCCCTTCTCTTGCCTGAATGTGCGGTGTCGGTATGTTTGCCATTTTTCATCCTCCTTTTCTCTATTCGATGGCGATATACTTTTTCTTCTCCTCAATCTCCCTGCGCGGAAGCTTCGGGAACACCAGGCGCAGGATCCCGTCCTTGTAGGCCGCCTTGATATCCTCCTGCTGCAGCGCATCTCCCACGTAGAAGCTCCTCTGGCACGTTCCGCTGTAGCGCTCCTTGAAAATATAATTGCCATGGCTCTCCTGGGCCTTGCCGCCGCTCTTCTCCGCGCGGATGGTCAGATACCCGTCCTCCAGCTCCGCCTTGATATCCTCCCTGGAAAACCCGGGGAGATCCATATCCAGAATATAGTTGCCGTCCTTCTCCTGGACATCCGTGCGCATCATCGCGCTGCTGAAATCCCTTCTCCCGAAAAAGGGCGTGTCAAAAAAATCGTCGAACAAGCCTATCCCAACGCTTTTGCTCGGTACCTGCATACCCATTCCTCCTTGCTCTTGTTATATTTGTAATATAACACCGATCAGAGCCAGTGTCAAGCCAAGCAGGACGCCTACTCCCTCCTTGTATAAGCCAGGCAGGACGCCCACTCCCTCCCTGTATAAGCCAGGCAGGACGCTCACTCCCTCCTTGGTTTCCCCGTCAGACGCCGAAGTCCTCGTCCATCGTCTCCTCCAATATCTTCAGGCAGCTGCGCATGGACTGTTCAAATTCCTCCTCATCGTTGTTCCGGAAGATCAGCAGGTCGTCCTTCACGCTGGGATCGTCCAGATTTTCCGGGATGGCGAAATTGCAGCCTGCGAGATATTCGTCCCAGTGCGCCAGCTTCCACGTATCCCGGTCTGAGTTGCGCGCAATCATGCGCTGGTGCACGATCTCTGGCTCTGTCTCCACCCAAATGACCACCAACGTGGCGTTCTTCGCCGCCAGCTTCTCCTTGAGGGCGGCGATGTACTGCATGTCGCGGATTTCCCGGGTAAAAGGCGCGTTGATCAGCACAATGTCGTCGTAGGTCAGCGCCTCCAGAGCCAGCTCCACCACGCACGCATATTCGTAGTCCCGGATGTTCTCCTCAAAGAACGCGCTGCTCCGGTCATAGGGCTGTCCGGCCACCTCGAAAATCTGCCTGGACAGTACAATCAGCGTGTCCTTATCCAGATAAACCACATGTTTCAGACGCTCGGCAAGCTTTTTGGACACGTAGGTCTTGCCGCATGCCGGCGGGGATGTCACAAGAATCAGCTTTTTTACCATCTTCCTGCCTCACTTTCTGCCTTCGTTCACAATTTATTCATTTTATATTTAAAAAACATTCACGCCGTCAACATGGTTTCTTCATTTCTCCTGCATATAATAATAGCATAGAAACAAGGATAACACATCCGCCTGATATACGACGCAGTCAAGTGATATCACTTTTTTCGATAAAACTTTTTCATAATATATGCCAGGAGCCGCAAGGCTGCCTGGCTTCCTCCCTTTTTAGGGGGGATTTTATTTTGTCTTCCGGTTGATATACTCTGTCCTGCTCTTGGAGTAGATGATCTTCTGGTCGTGGTACAGCCCATAGTATCCGGACGCCATATAGCTGACCGACACGGCAATCAGGTAGTACAGCATCCCCTCAAGCCCAAAGAGCTCAAAGCTGATGAGCAGGGTGGAGATCGGGCAGTTGGTCACCCCGCAGAATACTGCCGCCATTCCCACCGCCCCGCACAGAGGCGTGGGCAGCCCCATCAGGCTTCCAAAGTACGCCCCGAAGGTGGCTCCGACGAAGAAGGAGGGCACAATCTCGCCTCCCTTGAAGCCACAGCCCAGCGTGACCGCCGTGAGAACCATCTTCACCGCAAAGGCCTCCGGCCCCGTCTCCCCGGCAAAGGCCTTCTCGATCATCGGGAAGCCCGCGCCCGCGTAGTCCTGGTTCCCCAGCAGCAGGAATACCGCCAGGATTATCACCGCCCCCGCGCACACCCGGATATAGGGATGGCGTTGGAAATATTCCCGGTGGAAGAGGCTCCCGGTCTTGTGGAGCAGAATGCAGAAGGCTGTGCTGACGGCTGCGCACAGGATGCCCAGCGCGATCACGGCCGCCACGCTGTACACCGATATCTCCGGCACGTCCCCCACAGGGAATGCCTCCGGGTGGAGCCCCAGAAACAGGGCTGTGCGGCTCGCCACGATGGCTGCAAACATGCAGGGCACCAGGGCGGAGTAGTGCATAATCCCCACGCTCACCACCTCCAGCGGGAAAACGGCCGCCGCCAGGGGCGTGCCGAACACGGCTGCGAAGGCTGCGCTCATCCCGCACATCACCGCCACGTTCTTGTCCTTCTGGTCAAAACGCATGACTCGTCCCAGCCAGGCTCCCAGGCTTCCCCCGATCTGCAGGGCGGCCCCTTCTCTTCCGGCCGAGCCTCCCACCAGGTGGGTGATCCAGGTGGACACCGCGATCAGCGGCGCCATGGCCGCCGGCAGCTCCTCCTGGGAGTGGATCGCCGACAGCACCAGGTTCGTCCCCCGCGGGTTATAGACCTTCAGCCCCCGGTACATGGCAATGATTGCCACACCTCCCACCGGGAGGAAAAAGATCAGCCAGGGGTACGCTCCCCTCAGCTGCGTCAGCCTGTCCATCACCAGCGCAAACGCCGACGCCGGTATCCCCACTGCCAGCCCGGTAATCCCGGCAAACAGCAGCTCAAAGCACAGCCTCCCCATATTCCGCAGGAAATCCCCTGCGGCCTCTCTCCATTCTCCCATGATATCCCCCTCTTATCTTCCTGACCTCTCCGGTTTCCCTGAGTTTCCTAATCTCTCCGGCCTTCCCGGTCTTCCTGGTCTCCCAGCCTTCCTGGTCTTCCTGATCTCCCAGCCTTCCCGGCTCCTCTATGTCTCCCTATTTCCTTGCGCCTCTTACACCTCGAACAGCAAATCCCCGTAGGAGGGCATCGGCCCCATATCCTTCGCCACCAGCATTTCCAGCCGATCCGCCGGCCTGCGCAGCGCATTCATCGCCGGCTCCACCACCGTCTTGAAGAAGCGTGCCTGCTCCTCCCCCTCGGCCTTGTCCGCCGCCTCCTGGATCCTGGCCCACAGGCTGTCCAGCGCCTCCTTCATCTCCTTCAGGAGGGAGGAAACCTCGCAGAGCATATCCTCCTGTACGCAGGTGCAGGCGGCGCTGCTGGCCGTCCGCACCTCATTCACCGAGTGGGCCAGCATCGTGGCGTACTCCACCACCACAGGAAGGATCTGCTTGCTGGCGATATCCCACATCGCCCTGGCTTCTATGTTCATAGCCTTGGCGTAAGACTCGTACTTGATCTCCTGCCGCGATTCCAGCTCTGCCCTGGTGAGGACGTGGAACTTCTCGAACATGCGGATGCTCTTCTCTGTGGTCAGCGAAGGGATGGCGTCCACCGTGGAGGCAATGTTGGGGAGCCCTCTGCGGGCGGCCTCCTCCACCCACTCCTTGGAGTAGCCGTTGCCGTTGAAGACAATCCTGGCATGCTCAGAGGCGTATTTCTTGATCAGGTCATGCACAGCCATCTCGAAGTTCTCCGCCTTCTCCAGCTCGTCACACGCCTCGCAGAATGCCTCCGCGGCGATCGTGTTGAGCACCACGTTGGCGGAGGCGATGGAATCCCTGGAACCCACCATGCGGAACTCAAACTAGTAGCCGGTGAAGGCAAAAGGCGACGTACGGTTCCGGTCCGTGGCGTCCATCCGGAAATCTGGCAGCGTGCGCACCCCAGTCTTCAGCCTTGCGCCGTGCAGGCTGTGGGTGGCCTCCCCGGTGCTGACCAGCT
Source organism: uncultured Lachnospiraceae bacterium (assembly GCA_944381745.1). Classification (GTDB taxonomy): domain Bacteria; phylum Bacillota; class Clostridia; order Lachnospirales; family Lachnospiraceae; genus JAGTTR01. Next base: position 26,210 of record CALWMI010000113.1, read on the forward strand.
GGGCCAGCACATCCTCCAGCTGCTCCCCCAGGTAGACAGAGATGATCGCCGGCGGCGCCTCGTCCGCCCCCAGCCGGTGGTCATTTCCCACATCCGCCGCCGACTCCCGCAGGAGATCTGCGTGGCGGTCCACCGCCTTCAGGATACAGGTGAGCATCAGGAGGAACTGGATATTCTCGTGGGGCGTCTTCCCCGGGTCCAGAAGGTTGATGCCGTCGTCCGTGGTCAGCGACCAGTTGTTGTGCTTGCCGGAACCGTTGACGCCGTCGAAAGGCTTCTCATGGAGCAGGCACTGCAGCCCGTGGCGGTAAGCTACGCTCTTGAGCGTCTCCATCACCAGCTGGTTGTGGTCAGCCGCCACATTGCACTGGGCGTAGATAGGCGCCAGCTCATGCTGCCCCGGCGCCACCTCGTTGTGCTGCGTCTTGGCCGACACGCCCATCTTCCAGAGCTCCTCGTTCACATCCCGCATAAAATTCATGATCCGCTCCCGGATAACCCCGAAATAGTGGTCGTCCAGCTCCTGCCCCTTGGGCGGCATGGCGCCGAACAGCGTCCTCCCGGTAAAGATCAGATCCTTGCGCTTTAGGTACTTCTCGCGGTCGATGATAAAGTACTCCTGCTCCGCCCCCACGGAAGGGGTTACCCGGCGGGATGTGGTGTTGCCGAACAGGCGGATCAGGCGGAGGGCCTGCTTGTTCACCGCCTCCATCGACCGGAGAAGGGGCGTCTTCTCATCCAGCGCCTCCCCCTTGTAGGAACAGAAGGCCGTGGGGATGTACAGGGTAGCCCCCTTCTCATCCTTCTTCACAAAGGCCGGGGACGTGCAGTCCCAGGCGGTATAGCCCCGGGCCTCGAAGGTGGCCCGCAGCCCTCCTGACGGGAAGGAGGAGGCGTCCGGCTCCCCTTTGATGAGCTCCTTGCCGGAAAACTCCATCAGCACCTTGCCGTTCTCCTTCGGCGCTGACAGGAAGGCGTCGTGCTTCTCCGCCGTCGCCCCAGTGAGGGGCTGGAACCAGTGGGAATAGTGGGTGGCGCCCTTCTCAATGGCCCACTCCTTCATCTCGTGGGCGATCACATCCGCCATGGCCGCGTCCAGCTCTTTCCCCTCCCGGATCGTATCCTTCAGCTGCGCATACACCTTCTTCGGCAGCCGCGCCTGCATCACGGAATCGTTAAACACGTTCTCCCCAAAAATCTCCGTAATATTCTCCATCTCAATCCTCCAAACCATCTGCGCCCGCCTGCGGGGGCTGCAAGTCTTCTCATACGAACACGAAGGGTGCTGGCAAATAACATGCAGCACCCTTATTGATCACTCTAGCAGAGGCTCCGCACAGCCGGTCAGGCCTTCCCGACAGAGCCGAACAGTTCCATCTTCTCCTTCACAATCTCCACGATCGCATCTGTCCCGGGAGCCAGAAGCTTCCTCGGGTCAAATCCCTTGCCCTCCAGGTCCTTGCCTGCCTCGATGTATTTCCTGGTGGCCTCGGCAAATACGAGCTGGCACTCGGTGTTCACATTGATCTTCGCCACGCCCAGGGAAATCGCCTTCTTGATCATATCCGCCGGGATCCCTGTGCCGCCGTGCAGCACGAGAGGCATCTTGCCCGTCTTCTGCTGGATGGCGTCCAGGACGTCAAAGCGCAGCCCCGGCCAGTTCGCCGGATACTTCCCATGGATATTGCCGATCCCCGCAGCCAGCATGGACACGCCCAGATCCGCGATGGCCTTGCACTCGTTGGGATCCGCGCACTCGCCCATGCCCACAACGCCGTCTTCCTCGCCGCCGATGGAGCCCACCTCGGCCTCCAGGGACAGACCCTTCTCGTTGCAGATCTTCACAAGCTCTCTCGTCTTCTCCACATTCTCCTCGATGGAGTAGTGGGAGCCGTCGAACATAATCGAGGAGAAGCCCGCCTCGATGCACTTGTAGCATCCTTCGTAGGTGCCGTGATCCAGGTGGAGCGCCACCGGCACGGTAATCTTCATCTCCTCCAGCATGGCCTTGACCATGGCCGCCACCGTCTTAAAACCTGTCATATACTTGCCCGCGCCCTCGGAAACTCCGAGGATAACCGGCGAATTGCACTCCTGGGCCGCCTTGAGCACCGCCTTCGTCCACTCCAGGTTATTGATATTAAACTGCCCGACTGCGTATTGGCCCTCTTTTGCCTTTTCAAGCATTTCCTTTGCTGATACTAACATTGTATACCTCCATATCTGTGTTGTACGGCTCCTCCTGCAGGCGCCGCCTGGAACATGCGGCTTATGTGACGCCGCTTTGCCTGTTTGTCTATGCTCTTCCATTCTACCCTATTTTGTCCAAAAAAGGAATATATAAATCAGAATTTTCGGATGTGGGGCGATATCTACAGAAGCGTCCGGATATCCGCCGCATTCTCCTGGGTCACCCGGATGCAGTCCACCGTGTTCACCGCGCTGGCGTCCTCCCCTGCGGCCAGGCGCCCCGCCAGCTCCGCCGCCAGGTGCGACTGCCCGATATGATCCTGGAACACGGTGCCGGTCATACTGCCCTGGGCCACGCACTCCAGCGCCTCCTCCAGCGCATCCACGCCCACCAGGTAGATATCCTCCCCCACGGTCCTCCCAGCATCCTCGATCGCCTCCAAGGCTCCCAGCGCCATCTCGTCATTCCCGCAGAAGATCACCTCTACCCTATCGCCGTAGGCCTCCAGCGCCTCCTCCGCGATTCTCCTGCCCTCTTTCTCCTCCCAGAGCCCTGACTGCTTGTACAGCTCCTCGGCCTCCATGCCCGCGTCTGTCAGCGAGCGCACCGCGTACTCCGACCGGAACTGGGCGTCGGGATTCTCCATATCCCCCTGTATCAGCACATAGCTTACCTTGCCGTCTCCATTGACATCGCCTCTGTCCGGCAGCTCCAGGATAATCTCTCCCTGGCAGCGGCCTGTCTGGGCCGCATCCGCGCCCACATAGGCGGCGGCAATCCCCTCCGTCTCCCAGCGGTACTCCTCGGCCGGGCTGGGCTCCCTGGCGATGAAGACCACCGGCACACCGGCCGCCGCGCACTTGTCTGTGATCTGCTCCGCTGCGGACGTCTGCACCAGGTTGATGATCAGCACGTCAATCCCCCGGGTAATAAAATTATCGATCTGGCTTGTCTGCTCCTCCTGGTCGTCTTTGCCGTCCATCACCTCCACCGAGGCTCCCCCGGCTTCCAGATAGTCCGCCAGCTCCTCCTGGTAAAGCTTCATGAAGGCATCGTCCTTGTGGTAGATGCACACGCCGATCTCCAGGCCTTCCACCCCTGGCGCCCCGGTCTCCTCCATCACCGCCGCCGTCTCGTCTATCTCCTCGCCGGGCGCCTCCCCGCTGGAGCAGCCAGCGAGCGCTGCAGCGGCACAGGCTGCCCCCAGAAGCATGCTCTTTAACCTCTTGCCCATCCTATCCTTCCTCCTATGCCGAAAGCACCTACACCATCAGCTCCACAGCCCGGTGGCGGTTGACAATCTCCACCTGCCTGTGCTCCCCGCCGAATTCCCCGTCCAGCGTCCAGGGGATCTCCTCCTGCGCCTCGATCACAATCCGGTCTGTCTTAAAGGAATACATATATTTCTCATTGATCTCCATCAGCGCCAGCGCCCCCAGTATCTCGTTGAGCTCCAGGATATTTTTCGGCATCCTGACAAACGTCACCTCGAAGACGCCGTCGTCCAGGACAACTTCCTTGCCGATAATGTTCTTGAACCCTCCCACAGACCGGGAGTTGGTCACCATCCCAAAGACGAACGTGTCCTCCACACTGCCTCCCTCCCAGGTAAACCGCAGGCGGTAGGACTTGATGGAGGTCAGCCGCTTCACCCCCTCCAGGAGATAGGCCATATACCCCAGCGCATTTTTCATCTGCTGCCCTGTCTCGTAGGAGACGTCAGTAAAAATGCCGAAGGCCGCGATGTAGACAAAGTAATCCTTGTTGAAGGAGCCCACATCGCATGGAAACCGCTTGCCGTTGGCCGCCGTCTCCGCCGCCTCGTCGATGTTCTGGGAAATGCCCAGGCTCTTGGCAAAGTCATTCGTCGAGCCGCAGGGGAGGTAGCCGATGGGCAGGCGCTCCTCTGGCAGGCGGTGCATCATCCCCGTCACCGTCTCGTCCAGCGTCCCGTCCCCGCCGCCGCACACGACCATCTCGTAGCCCGCAGCCTCCTCCGTCTTCAAGGCAGCCTCCCCGCGGTACTGGGTGGGATAGGCGGTCACCTCATAGCCCGCCCGGGTGAAAACCTCCAGGATGTCCCCCAGCTTTGCCTTGATCTTCGCCTTGCCGGCATGGGGGTTGTAGAGAAATAATATTTTCCTGCCCAATCCATGACTCCCCTTTCCCACTACTGCGCGTCTGAGAGAAGCTCGATCGCCGTCTGCAGCTGGGCGTCCTCCTCGAAGGTGATGACATAGTCCAAATATGCCTCCTCGGGGATCTCCACCTCCACATCCGGCTCGATGCCTACCCCGTCGATATTGTTCCCGTTGGGCGTGTAGTATTTGGACACCGTCAGCTTGACAGCCGTCCCATCTCCCAGGTCCAGGATACTCTGCACCACACCCTTGCCGTAGCTTCTCGTCCCTACCAGGGTGGCGGCCCCGTAATCCTTCACCGCCCCCGCAAAAATTTCCGAAGCGCTGGCGCTGTTCTCATTGATCAGCACTGCCAGCGGGCAGTCCAGGTAATTGTCTGCGTCTGACCAGTATTCCTCCCTCTCCCCGTACTTGTCTTCCGTGTAGACGATCAGTCCCTCCGGCAGGATCCGGTCCAGGATATCGCACACAACCTGCACGTTGCCCCCTGGGTTATCCCGCAGGTCGATGATCAGCTTCTCCATCCCCTCGTTCTCCAGGGCCGCCAGAGCCTCCGTAAACTGGGCGGTGGTCACCTCGTCAAACTCCAGGATGTACAGATAACCGATCTGCCCGTCCAGCATCTCATAGCTGACCGTCTGCGTCTCGATCGTCGCCCGCACAGCCTCCAACTCCAGCCGGGAGGCTCCCCGCTGGACAGTCAGCGTCACTGCGGTGCCCTCCTCGCCCTTGATCCGGGACACGACGGCGTTCAGATCCTGGCCGGTGACAGCCTCCCCGTCCACCTCCAGCAGGATGTCCTCGCTTTTGACCCCTGCCAGGTCAGCCGGGCCGCCCTCGGTGGGATTGAGCAGGGTGATCTGCCCTGTCTCCACATCCTGGGTGACCGTGACGCCGATCCCCACGTAGGTGCCGGAGGCTGTCTCCAGCATGGCGTCCAGCTCCTCCTGCGTATAGTAGACCGAGTAGGGATCCCCCAGCCCTTCCACGAGCCCGCCGTACACGCCCTCCACCAGGTCTTCCTCGTCCGCCTCGCCCAGGTAATACAGGTCGATCAGCGCCTCCAGCATATCCAGCTTCTTCTCTGCAGCCCTGCTGGCCGAGCCGCCGGAAAGGCCGTTGCCCAGGCGGATCGCCGCATACACCAGAAGCGCCGCCAGGACAATGAAGGCAGCGCACAGCACGCCCCGCAAAAAGCCTCTCCGGTAACCTTGTCTCTCTCTCATATCCTCGTCCATCGATTTGCTCCTTTTCGTGAAAAGCAGGACGGAAGTATCCTCCCGTCCCTCTCATTCTCTATTCTATGCCTCTTGCTCAGCTTACATACCCCAGAGGATTCACATAGCTCCCGTTTACAATGACGCCGAAATGCAGGTGGGGGCCAGTGGAATACCCGGTGGAGCCCACTGCGGCGATCGTCTCGCCCTGGCTCACACTCTGTCCCACAGATACATAGAGTGCCGAACAGTGCATGTAGACCGTGGAAATCCCTCCCCCGTGGGAGATCACCACATAATTCCCCGCAGAGCTGCTGTAGGTGGCTGTGGTCACCACCCCGGACGCCGAGGCGATAATCGCCGAGCCTGTGGAGGCCCCGATATCAATCCCCTTGTGGTTGGTGGACGCCCCAGCCGTGGGCTGGCTGCGCGGCCCGAACCCACTGGTGATCCGGTGGCTGGACGGGCACGGCCACACAAAGCCGCTGGCCGACGGCGTCACCGTCCCGGTATTCTCCAGCTCCTGTGCCTTGGCGGCTGCCTCCGCCGCAATCTGATCCTCTATCTGATCGAGAAGCCGCTCCTGCTCGGCCAGCTGGTCGGAATAGTCGTCAGCCTCCGCCTCTGCGTTCTCAATCTTCGCCTGGTAGGAGGCAATCTCCTGCGTCTTGGCGTCGATCAGCAGATCCAGCGATTCCCGCTGCTCCTCCACATCCGCCTGCAGCTCGGACAGCTCCTGCTCCTCCGCCTCCAGCTGCGCCTTCGTATCCTCCACCTTCTGCTGGGCCAGCTGGTATTCCTCCAGCATCCGCCTGTCGTACTCCACCATCTGGGTGGCATAGTCTGCGCGGTTGATGAAATCCGTAATGCTCTCCGACTCCAGCAGGATGGTCAGGTAGCTGAACCCTCCGTTCTCATAAGTATACTGGATGCGCAGCTTCATCGCCTCATACTGCTCATCCACCGTCGCGATGGCCTCCTCCAGCTCCACCTCCGTGGCTGCAATCTCCTCCTGCTTGCCCTCGATATCCTCGGAGAGTTGCGCAAGCCTCGCCTCCAGCTCCGCCATCTCGGCGTCCAGCTGGGTGATATAGCTCTGGATATCAGCCTTGGAGCTCTGGAGCTTGCCGATCTCCTCCTCCACCGACTCAATGTCTGACTTCAGGCTCTCAATCTCCTCCAGCGCGTCCTGCTTCTGTTCCTCCAGGCTTGACGCCCTGGCCGGGACGGCAGGGGATGCCGCCGCCAGCAAAACCGCTGCCGCCAAGATAAGGCCGGTTCTCCTATGTACCTTATGTACTCTGCCCATAGACCCTCTTCTCTCTGTCATACCTTCAGATGTTTGCGGATAGTTACAAAGCTGCCCAGGAACCCGATGCCGATGCCCAGCGCCAGCCCCACCGGGAGCAAGGTCTGGTACAGCTCGGATGCCGGGACGAAATCCAGCAGATTGTTCAGGATGCTGAACCTCTCCGTGATGAACGTCACCACCCTTGTGTACAGGAAATAGATGCCTGTCAGAGGAATGGCGGAGCCGATCACGCCGATCAGGATTCCCTCCACGATAAACGGAGCCCGCACGAAGAAATCCGTGGCCCCGATCAATTTCATAATTGCAATCTCTTCCTTGCGGACGGCGATGCCGATCATGACCGTGTTGCTGATCAGGAACACCGCCACGAACAGCAGCACCAGGATAATGGTGATCGAGATATAGCTCAGCAGCCGGTTAAACCCGCTCAGCGTCTCCGCCACCGGCTCCGAGTGGTTGATATCCCGGATGCCCTGCACCGTCTCCAGGTAGGACACCAGGCTCTCCTGGTCCTCCACCGCGTTCAGGTAGATGATGTAATGGGATGCGTTGGCAAGGGGATTGTCGTCCTTAAAGCCCTCCGCCAGCTCCTCATTGCCTCCCAGGTACACCTCGATATACTCCGCCCAGGCCTCGTCCGCCGTCACATACTCCGTGTAGTCCACCTCCGGGCGGGCATTGATCTCCGTCCCGATGGCCTGGATCTGCTCCGCTGTGAGCGTCTCGTCAAAAAACACCGTCACCGTCACGCCGGACTCCGCCTCATCCACCATGTGGCGGAAATTCGTGACCACTGCGAAAAACAGGCAGAACATGAAAATACAGGCTGCCATCGTCGCCACCGACGCCAAGGAAAACATCTTGTTCCGGTAAATATTCTTGATGCCCTGCTTCAGTGTGTACCATACCGTACTAGCCCTCATAGATGTATCCTCCCTCTTTCTCGTCGCTGATGATCACGCCTCTCTTCATCGTGATAACCCTCTTCTTCATCTCATCGACGATCTCCCGGTTATGGGTGACAACCAGGATGGTGGTGCCGGTGCGGTTGATCTTCTCCAGCAGGCGCATGATATCCCAGGAATTCTTGGGATCCAGGTTGCCGGTGGGCTCGTCCGCCAGCAGGATGTCCGGGCGGTTGACCAGGGCCCTGGCCAGGGCGACCCTCTGCTGCTCCCCTCCCGACAGCTCCTTGGGAAAAGACTTGTACTTCTCCGCCAGCCCGATCATGGACAGCATCTTGGGCACCTCGCGGCGAATCTTCCGCGTAGGCGTCATGATCACCCGCTGGGCGAAGGCGATATTCTCATATACATTCCGATCCTTCAGCAGGCGGAAATCCTGGAACACCACGCCCAGCTTCCGCCTGTACCTGGGAATCTGCCTCCTGCGCAGCCTCCCCAGGTTCTGGCCGTTCACGACAATCTTCCCGCTGGTAGGCTCAAGCTCCTTCAGCAGGAGCTTGATTAACGTAGATTTACCCGACCCGCTGTCTCCCACGATAAATACAAATTCCCCTCGTTCCACCTTCAGGTTGATGTTCTTAAGCGCTGGTATCCCCTCTACGTAAGCTTTGCTCACATTTTCCATTGTGATCATTTAGCTTTTGCCTCCTAAAATCTTTGTCTCCTCTGTATGCCGGCCCCCTCGCCGGCTTGGATTTATGTCTACCTATACTGTTATATCATGTTTCCGCTCAATAATCCAGCGTTTCCATGTATTTCATATATTTTACAACCATCAGCGCAATCTTGAAGGTGATGGCGTCCTCAAAAATCCGCAGATCCAGGCCGGTGCTCTTCTGCAGCTTGTCCAGCCGGTACACCAGGGTATTCCTGTGGATATAGAGCTGGCGGGAGGTCTCGGACACGTTGAGGCTGTTCTCGAAGAACTTGTTGATCGTCGTCAGCGTCTCCTCGTCAAAGTCGTCCGGCGACTTGCCGTCGAACACCTCGCGGATAAACATCTTGCACAGCGGGATCGGCAGCTGATAGATCAGACGTCCGATGCCCAGGGCGCTGTAGGAGATGATATCCTTGTCCTCGAAGAAAATCTTGCCGATATCCAGTGCCATCTTGGCCTCCTTGTAGGATCTGGACACCTCCTTGAGCTCCGGCACGATCGCCCCATAGGCAATGTGGATGTCCTCGCTGGTCTCCGCCCGCAGCAGGTTCAGGATCATCCTCGCCGTCTTGTTGATCTCTGGATAGCCCTCCCCCTGGGCGACCTCCTTGACCACGATGACGTTCTTCTCGTCCACAGCCGTGATGAAATCCTTGGACTTGCCGCCGAACAGGCCGCGGACGCTCTCCAGCACCGCCGAATCCTTCTCCCGGTTAATCTCGATGATGTAGACGACACGGCGCACGTCGATATCCACATGCAGCTTCTTCGCCCGGTTGTAGATATCCACCAGGAGCAGGTTGTCCAGCAGCAGGTTCTTGATAAAGTTGTCCTTGTCGAACCGCTCCTTGTAGGCGACCAGCAGGTTCTGGATCTGGAAAGCCGCGATCTTACCCACCATATAGACGTCCTCGCTCGTCCCGTCCGCCAGCAGCACATACTCCAGCTGCTGCTCGTCAAACACCTTGAAGAACTGGTGTCCCCTCACCACTTGGCTGTCTGCCGGGGATTCCACAAAGGAAAGCACCTCCTTCATATAGTCTTCGCTGTCCTCTGCCGTGGTCGCCAGCAGTTTCCCCTCGGTGTCGATGATGCTCAAATCAATTCTCGTGATATTCTTAAGCCCGTCCAGTGTTGTCTGCAGTATCTGGTTTGATATCATATCCGCTTCTCCTTCTTTCTATCATTTGCCCTTCCCCAACTGATGCTTACCGACCTATGCAACTTTCACAAATATTCGTTTGCGCTTTTGTCGCAAAGTTATGATAATATACATACGTTAATGCAATTATACAAAAAAAGCAAGAGGAAATGCAAGCGATTTTATGCATTTCCTCAGATTTGCGCCGGTGTGCGGGACATAAACCATTCCCGCCCTGCCGCTGGCTGTCTATTTTCTATATTTTGCTGTTCCCTTCCCTATTCCTCTTCCTCCTGGCGGCTCCTGTACTGCTGGACCTTCCTGCGGAACATGCTCCGGCCGATCAGCCGCTTGATCCAGCCGCCTTTCCCCTTCTCCGGGCCCAATATGCCCTCCGGCACAAGCCCAAACCACAGCTTCGCCCCGATCTTCGGCTTCTGCTCGTACAGGAATTCCTCCTGGAAGGGCTGATCCATCATGGACAGGACGACGTCGGGCATCACGCTGTTGATCTCGTTGACGATCACCTCCGGATCCCCGCTGCTGTTGTCCGCCACATAGGAGCCGGCGATGGCCAAATCCGGGCAGAGCGACAGGAGGGTCTCCCGCAGCGCTTCCAGGAGCTCCTCATTCTGCGCCAGGAGAAAGCAAGTCTTCCTCTCCCTCCCGGCAATCTGCAGCACCTCCCGGAATACCGCCCGCTCCTCCACCTTGCGCAGCAGATCCTCGTCCTGGAATTCCGCCGCCAGGAGGATGTCCTTCTCCACCACCACATGGCGGTCCATGCTCTCCAGTATCTCCTTGTAAGCAGGCTCCTCCCCGGCGTACAGGAGCATCTCCCGGCTGACCATGCACATGGTGTCCAGCACGTCGTTGTTCATATATTCATCAATTAAGCCGTCCAGACCCTGCAGCGGCACACCGCGCAGGCTGACCCCCAAAAGATTGATCATTTCTTCCATTTCTGCACCTCAACCCCAGTATAGCAGACGTCCCCGCCTTTGTCTATATGGTTCCCCGCCGCAGCCCCGGAGGCCTATTCATATTCCCCTGCCCTCCCTCATAAACTGTAGCAGGAAAGTATCAGGAGGCCCTCTATGAGTTCAAAAACCAAGATCATCGTCCTACATAAACGGGAAGTTGTGTATACCTCCCTGTTTGCCCTGCTGGGCATCGTCATTGTCTTCCTGCTCTTCTTTATGTTTTCCTCCGGCAGCGGCAAACAGGAAGAAGCCCCGCAGGAGGCCGCCCTCTACCAGGCCGGCGTCTACACCGCCTCCATCCAGCTGGGGGAGCAGACCGTGGACGTGGAAGTGGCCGTGGACAGCAGCCACATCAACTCCATCTCCCTCGTCAGCCTGGACGACACGGTGTCCGCCATGTATCCCCTTGTCCAGCCTGCCCTGGATGAGCTGTCCCAGCAGATCTGTGAATCCCAGTCCCTGGACAACATCAGCTATCCCGCCGACAGCCAGTATACCTCCATGGTGCTGCTGGACGCCATCCGCTCGGCCCTGTCCAAGGCCAAGGTTCCCCAGTAGGCCGCAGGCCCTCGCCGCCCTTGCGCACCGGGGAGCGCCGTTCCCGGCAGGCCCCGCTGCCCTGGCTTGGCACCCCTGCTTCCGTCAGGCCTTGCCCTTCCTCGCCCGGGACACCTTCTCCAGCTCTTCCAGCCACAGGGCCGCGCAGGCATCGCTTGGCATGCGCAGGTCTCCCCGGGGAGAGACGGCCACTGACCCTACCTTTGGCCCGTCCGGCAGGCAGGAGCGCTTGAACTGCTGGGAGAAGAACCGGCGGTAGAACCGCTCCAGCCATTGGAAGATCGTTCCCTCGTCATAGTCTCCCGCGAAGGCCAGCTTGGCCACCCGGAAGACCTTCGCCGGGGAATAGCCGAAGCGCAGCACATAGTATAGGAAAAAGTCGTGAAGCTCATAGGGGCCCACCAGATCTTCTGTCTTCTGGGAGATCTTCCCGTCCTCCGGGGGCAAAAGCTCCGGGCTCACCGGCGTGTCCAGGATGTCCTCCAGCACCGCCGAAAGCTCCGGATCCCCGCTTGTCCGGGCACAGTAGCGCACCAGGTGGCGCACCAGGGTCTTGGGCACCGAGGCGTTGACACCGTACATGGACATGTGGTCGCCGTTGTAGGTGGCCCACCCAAGGGCCAGCTCGGACAAGTCTCCCGTCCCCACCACCAGGCCGCCGGACTGGTTCGCCAGATCCATCAGCACCTGGGTCCGCTCCCTGGCCTGGGAATTCTCATAGGTCACATCATGGCAGCTCTCCTCCTGGCCGATATCCCGGAAGTGGGTGAGCACTGCCTCCCGGATGTCCACCTCCCGCAGGGAAGCCCCCAGGCGCTCCACCAGGCGGCAGGCATTCTGGTATGTCCTGTCCGTGGTGCCAAAGCAGGGCATGGTCACCGCCAAAATCCCGGACACAGGAAGCCCCAGCTCCTGGAAGGCCCGCGCAGTCACCAGGAGAGCCAGGGTGGAGTCCAGGCCGCCGGAGATCCCGATCACCGCCTGGGAGGCCCCTGTGTGCTCCAGCCGTTTCCGAAGGCCAGCGGCCTGTATCGCCAGTATCTCCTCGCACCGCTTCTCCCAGTCACGCTCTCCCTCCGGCACAAAGGGCCTGGGCGGGAAGACACGCTCCAGCTTCGTCTCCCCAATCTCCAGCTGGAAGGGAAGCTTCACATAGTCCTCCTCCCTCTCCGGGCGGAAGGTGGTCGTCCGCCTGCGCTCCCCTGCCAGGCGGCGCACATCCACATCCGCCGTGACCATCCCGCTGCCAAAGCGCGGGGACTCTGCCAGCAGCGTCCCGTTCTCTGCGATCAGGTCATGGCCTGCGAACACCAGGTCGGTGGAGGACTCCCCCTCCCCCGCGTCCGCGTAAATATATGCGCTCAGCAGGCGGGCCGACTGGCTCTCCACCAGCATTCGCCGGTAGTCCCCCTTCCCCGTCATCTCGTCGCTGGCGGAGAGGTTCACCAGCACCGCCGCCCCCGCCAGGGCGTGGCGCTCGCTGGGCGGGGACGCCACCCACAGATCCTCGCAGATCTCCGCCGCCACAGTCAGCTCCTCCATCCCCTGGCACTGCAGGAGAATATCCGTCCCGAACAAGACTTCCCGGCCAGGCATCCACGATATTTTCCCAGCCGTGCGCGGCCCCGGCGCAAAATGCCGGGCCTCATAGAATTCCGCGTAATTAGGGATGTGCGTCTTGGGGATGAAGGCCAGCACCTCCCCCCGGTTCAGCACCGCTGCCACATTGTAGAGCCTCCCGGACACCTCCAGGGGCATGCCAATGAACAGCAGCATATCCGCCTCCCTCGTGTCCTCCGCAATCCGTGCAAGCTCCTCCTTCGCCCTGCGAAGCAGCAGCTCCTGCAAGAAGAGATCCCCGCACGTATACCCCGTCAGGCACAGCTCCGGGAAGACAAGGATCTTCACGCCCTTCTCCTGCGCCTGGGCAGCCGCCCGGCGGATCTCCTCCCCGTTATGCTTCACATCCGCCACCCGGATTTTCGGCGTGGCGGCCGCTACCTTCACAAAACCGTCTCTCATGGCCTCTTCCCCCTCTCCAGAATCGCTGACAGCTCCTGCACCGTAAACCGGTACGCCTGGTTGCAGAACTGGCACTTTACTTCCACATCCTTGCCCTCCCGGATCATGTCCGAGAGCTCCTTCTTCCCGATGCCCAGCAGCACCTTCTCCACCCGCTCCCTGGAACAGTCGCAGGCAAAGGCTACCGGCATGCGGTCTGTGATCTCCAGCCCCAGATCTCCCACCAGGTACGCCAGAAGCTCCTCCGGCCCCATCCCCTCGTCCAGCAGGGCGGTCACAGAGCTCATCCCGGCAAGCTTCCGCTCCAGGGAGGCGATCACCTCTTCGTCGGTGAAGGGCATGAGCTGCAGGATAAAGCCCCCAGCCTGCTTCACCGTATTATTTTTCTCCATCAGGACGCCCAGCCCCACCGAGGAGGGCACCTGCTCCGACGTGGCAAAATAGTAGGTGAGGTCTTCTGCGATCTCCCCGGTCTGTAGGGCGGTCTGCCCGGAATAGGGCTCCTTGAGCCCCATATCCTTGACGACCCTCAGGATCCCATGCCCCACTGCCCCGGCCACATCCAGCTTTCCCTTGGCGTTCGGCGGCAGCCACACGTCCGGCTGGTTCACATAGCCCTTCACCCTGGCTTTGGAATCCGCAGTGACTGTAATCCCGCCGATTGGCCCGTCGCCCTTGACCTGGAGCGTCAGGAGATCCTTCTCCCCCTTCAGCATCGCCCCCATCATCGCCCCTGCGCACAGCAGGCGCCCCAGGGCTGCCGTCGCCACCGGGCTCGTATTGTGGGCCTGCCGGGCTGTCTCCACCGTCTCCCGCGCCGTCACGGCAAAGGCCCGGATCTGCCGGCCTGCCGCAGTCGCCCGCACCAAATCATCTGCCATCCTCTCTCACTCCTCCTGCAATCTCTTCTTGCCGCGCTCCCGCGCAGCCACGTAAATCCGCTCGCTCTCTGGCCCCGGCGGCTGCCTGGTAAAGGCGTCGTACGCCGCCTCGAACTCCATCCCCGCCTGCGCCAGGAGCTCCTTCACCTTCTCCAGGGAATAGCTCCTCTGGAAATGCTCCTCCTGGAACTTGTCGTAGCGCCCGTCCTCCCCCTGCACGAACAGGGACAGGCTGTATTCGTTGACGCCGGTATCCGGGTCATAGTAATTGTCCCATATAAAGCTGCTCTCCTCCCGGTCCTCGGCAAAGGTATGGTCTCCCAGCAGCTCCCGGTATTTGTACTCCGTGTTCAGGTCGAAGAGGAAGACCCCGCCCGGATCCAGGTAGTTGTTCACCAGCCGGAACACCTGCAGGAGATCCTCCTCTTCCAGGAGATAATTCATGGAATCGCACACGCTCACCACCGCCCGCACCGTCCCGTACAGCTCAAACTCCCGCATGTCCTGCTGCAGGTAGAGGATGTCGCGGCCGGAGGCATACTTCTTCTCCTGCGCCAGCTCCAGCATCTCCCCTGACAAATCCACACCGATCATATCATAGCCCATCCCGGCCAAGAGCTCCGTCATATTTCCTGTGCCGCAGCCCAGCTCCAGCACCAGGCCGTCCTCCACGCCGTAATCCCGCAGCAGGCCGCGCAGATACGCCGCCCACTCCTCATAGGGGATATTGTCCATGAAGAGGTCGTAGACCTGGGCAAAGCCCGTGTATGCCTCCATCCTCTCACCCCTCCCCGCGCGTGTAAGACGCAAGGAAGCCCAGCAGCTGCTCCATCTCCCCGTCCGTCCCCACGGAAATCCGCAGGTAGTTGTCAATCCGCGGCGAGTCAAAGTAGCGCACGTAGATGTCCGCCTCCCGCAGCGCCTGGTACAGCTGCCTCCCCGGATACTGGGGATGGGAGGCGAAGAGGAAGTTGGCGCTGGAGGGCAGCACCACAAATCCCAGCTCCTTAAGCGCCCTGGCTGTCCGCTCCCGCGTGGCCACGATTTTCGCCGTCGTCTCCCGGAAATAGGCCTCGTCCTTCACCGCCTCCACGCCGCAGCGGATGGCGGCGGCGCTCATCGTATAAGAATTGTAGGAATATTTCACCGCGTTCATATACCGGATAAGCAGCGGGCTTCCCACTGCGTAGCCGATGCGCATGCCCGCTAGGGAGCGGGATTTGGAAAAGGTCTGCACCACCAGCAGGTTCTCATACTCCGGCAGCAGCCGGATGGCCGACTCTGCGCCGAAGTCCACATAGGCCTCATCCACAATGACCACGGTGTCTGGATTGTGCCGCAGGATATCCTCCACGAAGGACAGCGGCTCCGCGATGGCTGTGGGGGCGTTGGGGTTGGGGAACAGAATCCCCCCGTTCTCCCCGTAGTAGTCCTCCCTGCGCATCCGGAAATCCCCGTCCAGGGCCGGGCAGCGGTAGGGGACGCCAAACAGCTGCGCCCACACCGGGTAGAAGGAGTAAGTGATGTCCGGGAACAGCACCGGCCTCCCCGACTGGAAAAACGTCTGGAAGGCAATGGCCAGCACGTCGTCGGAACCCACGCCCGGGAAAATCTGATCCTCCCCCACGCCGCAGGAGGCAGCCAGGGCCTGCACCAGCTCCTGGGCCGCTGGATCCGGGTAGCGCCGCAGGGCGTCCGGCGTGCGGCTAAGCTCTGCAAGCGCCCGCAGCACGCCCGGCGCCGGCGGATAGGGATTCTCATTGGTATTCAGCTTCACAATGCCCTTCTTCTTCGGCTGTTCCCCCGGCACATAGGGGGTCACCCGCCGGAAATTCTGTTCGATCGCTTTCATCTTCCCCTCCTGCCGCGTCATTTCACAAGCCCATAGCTTCTGGCCAGGCGCTCAAAGCCCGGCATCGCGTTCACGATCGTCTCGTAGGCGACGCAGTAGGCGATCCGCACATAGCCCGGGCAGGCAAAGGAGCTGCCGGGCACGATCAGGATGTGCTCCTCCTTGGCTTTGGCGCAGAACGCGGCCTCATCCTCCACCGGGGACTTGACAAACAGGTAGAAGGCGCCCTGGGGCTTGATGCAGGAGAATCCCAGCTTCACCAGGCCGCCGTACAGCGCCTCCCGGTTCCGGTCATAGTAGGAGACATCCGTCTCCTCCTTCAGGCAGCGGGCCGCCACCTTCTGCATCAGCGACGGCGCGTTGACAAAGCCCAGGATCCTGGTGGCCACGTTGGCCGCCGACTGGATATCCTGCGCATCCGTCAGCTCATCCGGCAGCACAAGGTAGCCGATGCGCTCGCCCGGCAGGGACAGGGATTTGCTGTAGGAATAGCCCACAATCGTGTTGTGGTAATACTTGGTCAGATACGGCACCTGCGCCCCGTCGTACACCAGCTCCCGGTAGGGCTCGTCCGAGATCAGGTAGATATCCGTGCCGAACGCCTTCTCCTTCTCCTCCAGGATAGCCGCCATCCGCCGGATGGTGTCCTCCGAGTAGACGACCCCCGTGGGGTTGTTGGGGGAGTTGACAATCACCGCCCGGGTCTTGTCCGTAATCCTGCGGGCAAACTCCTCCAAATTGGGCTGGAAAGTCTGGGTATCCGGGGGCACCACCACCAGCACCCCGTCGTAGTTGTCCGTGTAGCTGCGGTACTCCCCGAAGAACGGGGCGAAGGCGATGACCTCGTCTCCCGGGTTCAGGAGCGTCTTCAGGATGACGTTGAGGCCACCGGCCGCCCCCACCGTCATCACAATGTTCTGCACGCCGAAAGCCGTGCCGAAGCGGCTGTTCAGGGATTCCGCAATGGCCTGGCGCACGTCCTCATACCCGGAATTGCTCATATAGCCGTGGAGCACAAGGGAGTCCTCCTCCTCCAAAAGGTCTGTGATCGCCTTCTTCACCGCCGCCGGAGCCGGCACATTGGGGTTCCCCAGGCTGAAATCATACACGTTCTCAGCCCCGTACATGGCGGCCATCTTCTTGCCCTCCTCGAACATCGCCCGGATTGCCGAGCTGTTCTTCACGTAATTCTGCATTTTCTTCGCTATCATCTTTCATCCGTCCTTTCTGACACATAGCCCTTCTCTATCATGAACGCCGGATGGTAGGAGAGCTTCGCGCGGCGCAGCCCCTCCTCCCCGGCATCGTCCTCCCGGTTGGTATATGGATAACGACCCAGCAGCTCATGCTCCACAAACTGCTGGTTGATCATCGTGTAGGCGCCCTCGATGTCGCCCCTGGCCTTCTCAATGTGCACGACAAACGTGTCCTGGCAGGCGGGCTCTCCCAGGGTAAAGGCCACCACCTCCCCGTTCACCCGCAGCAGGCCGCCCAGGAAGCCCAGCTCCTCATATAGCCGCAGAGCGTTCATGGCCACACACATCTCCGCGTTCTTCTCCGCGTCCTCCTCGCAGCCGTTCTCCCGCCTCCAGCGCAGCGCCATCTGGAAGCACTCCTCCAGGTTGTCCTTCGTAATCCGCTCATATGACCAGTCCGGGTACAGCCGCAGGAATTTGTTCACATGGTTCTTCTTCCCATGGTACTTCTTGCCCGAAAGCTGTGCAAGCTTCTGCGTCTCATAGACGTAGTCCGCATAATCCCTGTCATAGCTCACAGCAAAACGCCCCGGCCACAGCTGCTCCAGCAGGGCGTACTGCTCCTGCGTCACCACGTGGAAGACCAAGCGCTCTCCCCTCTCCCGCACGTAGGTTGTCAGGGCGTCCACAGCACGCCGGATGTCCCCGTCCCCCGCCGGGATTGTGAAGGTGTCCGACCACAGGGTCTTGATCACCAGCATCCCCTCCACCATGGCCCAGACGACCGGGTATCTCCTTGACCAAAGATAAATATTCCCGTAAGTCGTCTCCGCACTACGGGAATCCAGCTTCCACAGGCAGGACCTAAGGATCTCCTGATCCTCAAGCTCCACCTTCCGAAATTCTATATCCATCTTGTGATTTCCTCTCCTGCCCGTCCTCCCCGCGCCCGTATCCAGGGGCTTGTCCCCCTGCGCGCCGGAGCCGGCAACTCTCTCTAAACAGCGGTTTCGTTTTATTATATCCTGTTTTGCCAGAAAAAAGCAAGAGTGCGCTACCTCTTCTGGGCCAGCGGGCGGAAGATCGTCTTCCTCCCGGTCCATCCCACGATCCGCGTCAGGATAATTCCTGCAAAGATCCCGATGCTGTCGATCATCACATCCCGCTTGCTGGGTCCTCTCCCAGCCACAAAGGACTGGTGATACTCGTCCAGGCAGGCGAAGCCCACACAGATAGCTCCCGCCACCAGCATCAGCAGGATTCCCCGCATGCCGTACACATAGAGGGGAAGGGCGATGGACACCGCCAGCAGGAAATACTCAATGATGTGCCCGGCCTTGCGCACATAGTAATGGATGCGCTCCGCGTAATGACTGACCTGCTCCGGGCTTAAGTCCAGATCCGCCGCGCTGTCGGCCACCTCCACCACCTTCACGCTCACCTTGTAGGAGAGGGCCGCCGACGTCTCCCCGTCCGCCGCCGAGAAATTATAGATCACCAGCATCATACACAGTGCCGGCACAAAAGACAGCGGCCGCAGCATGGACCGCAGAAACACCTTTATCATAACCGTTTCCCCTTTTCCATCCAGTAATCCCCTGTATTATGTCACAGCCATTCCTTAAAATCCAGTCGAAAAATCTTAAAAATTGCGAAAAGATGCGGCAGATACCCGCAAATATCCATTCATGCAGGCATGATGGCCGCTTGCCGGGTGTATCACACAAAAAAGGTGGCTCTGGAATTGGGCGATTCCAGAGCCAATGAAGAGAATATTTATGTTTATGGACGTTATTGTTAATTATTGGAATTTCTTAGGTATTGCTGCTTCATCATCGGGTTACTATGTTGCTGTATCTCTGCTGAACTAGTTACTCTGCAGGCTCCTCCGCAGGTTCCTCGGCTGCTGCGTCATCTGCCGCTGCCGCGCCGTCCGCTGCCGTATCCTCTGCTGCCGCATCCCCGGCTGCCGCTGCATCGTCCGCTGCCGCATCCTCTGCTGCTGTATCCTCTGCTGCCGCATCCTCCGCCGGTGCCGCATCCTCAGCTGCTGCATCCTCTGCTGCTGCATCCTCCGCCGGTGCCGCATCCTCTGCTGTCTCATCCTCCGCCGGTGCCGCATCCTCGTCCCCGGCCGCTTCCTCTGTTGTCTCCTGGGTCTCCTCCGCGGTGCCGCTGCTGCTGGAGCATCCCACTACGGTTCCCATCGCCACGGTCAGTACGCCTGCTGCAATCAGTAATTTCACTCTTCCTAATTTCATAATAGAACTCCTCCTTAACTTGTGTCATTCCTCAGATGTACCCGGCATCGCTGCCAGTCTCTTATCCTCTGCTGTAATTCTTCTGCGCTTCTTTTCCGATCACTCCTCTCTGACTGGTATGCGTCCAGTATAGCGGCTAATTGTGACCATACTGTGAGCAAAGGCTTAGGAATTTCTAAACTTCCTTAACGGTGCTTTAAGAAAGCATTAAGAATGCCTAGTACATTTTGGCCGCCCCATACCGCGGCATCCTCTGCCCCGGTATGGGGGCGGCTTCTTGTCCAGCTGGCAGCCTTGGGACACGGGCGCACTGGCAGGCCTTTCGGCCCTTCCCCGCTAATCCAAATCTTGTCCGTTGGTGGCGATCACCTTCTGGTACCAGTAGAAGCTGTCCTTCCGGTACCTGTCGTACGTCCCGTTGCCCAGATCGTCCGCGTCCACATAGATAAAGCCGTAGCGCTTGCTGATCTGGCTGGTGGAAGCGCTGACCAGGTCGATCGGCCCCCAGCTTGTGTAGCCCATCAGCTCCACGCCTGCATCCACCGCCTTTTCCATCTCCCGGAAATGCCTGCGGAAATAGTCGATGCGGTACGGGTCATGGACAGTCCCGTCCGCCTCCAGCACATCTCGGTTGCCGATGCCGTTCTCCACGATGAACAGAGGCCTCCTGTAGCGGTCGTACAGCTCGATCAGGCTGATGCGCAGCCCCACCGGGTCAATCTGCCAGCCCCACTCGCTGCTGGGAAGGTAGGGGTTTTTCACACCCAGCACCGTGTTGCCCGGCGTCCGCTCCGCCTCCGGGTCCACCGACTCCGTCATGCTCATATAGTAGCTGAAAGACACAAAGTCCACACATCCCTCCCGCAGGATACCCAGATCCTGCGGCTCCATTTCGATGGCAATGCCTTCCTTCTCCAGCCTGCGCATGGCCAGCCGCGGATACTCCCCGAACACCATCACGTCCGAGTAAAACAGGTTGTCCAGGTTCTTCTGCTGGGTGGCCGCCACATCCTCCGGCTGGCAGGTCCTGGGGTAGGTGGTGAGCTTGGTCAGCATACAGCCCACCTGGCTTCCCGGTATCACCCC
The DNA here is from genome assembly GCA_944381745.1 of uncultured Lachnospiraceae bacterium. Classification (GTDB taxonomy): domain Bacteria; phylum Bacillota; class Clostridia; order Lachnospirales; family Lachnospiraceae; genus JAGTTR01. The sequence goes on from CALWMI010000113.1 coordinate 46,674, forward strand.
ATGGCAGTCCTTCACAGCCAGCGCGCTGGCCACCAGCTGGTGGTGCAGCGCCTGGTAGCAGCATGCCAGCTCCCTGCCGCCGCAGCGGTCAGGGATGATGCCTGCCGTGGTGAACGGATGGCGGATAATGCTGTCCACCTCATTGAAGGTCAGCCACATCCTCACATAGTCCTTGTACCTCACAAAACAGGTGTGGCAGAACCGGACAAAACAATCGATCACTTTCCGGTCTGTCCAGCCGTTATATTTCACCGCCAGGGCCAGCGGCATCTCGTAATGGCTCAAAGTAACCAGCGGCTCGATCCCCAGCTTTCTCATCTTCTGGAACACCCGCTCATAGAAGGCAAGCCCCGCCTCGTTTGGCGTCTCCTCCTCCCCGGTGGGGAAGATGCGGCTCCAGGCGATGGACAGGCGCAGCACCTGGAAGCCCATCTCCGCAAACAGCTCCAGATCCTCCTCATAGCGGTGGTAAAAATCAATGCCCCTGCGCTTGGGGTAGCAGCTGGCATCCGTATCCGCCATCGCCTTCTCGATGGCCTCTGTGCTCACCGCCACGTGGGCGGCGTAGTCCTTCACATCCACATGGGGCTTGTAGGTGGCGATATCCGCCACCGACATCCCCTTGCCATCCTCGTCCCAGGCGCCCTCCACCTGGTTGGCCGCGATGGCTCCGCCCCACAGGAATCCCTCAGGAAAACTCATACAATCGCCTCCACTTCCGCAATCTCGTCCCCCACCTGCACATGTCCTGCACCGCTAGGCGATACCGCAAACCGGTCTCCGTTGGTGACCACAACTGGGGTGGACAGGTCATAGCCAGCCTTCCGCACCGCCTCCAGGTCAAATTTCAGCAGCAGCTGGCCCTTCTTCACCGCATCGCCAGCCTTCACCATGGCCTGGAAACCTCTGCCCTCCAGCTTCACCGTGTCCATCCCCACGTGTATGAGAAGCTCCACGCCCTCCGCCGTCTCCATGGACACCGCGTGCTTCGAATCGGTCACCATGGCGATGGTGCCGTCCGCCGGGGCATACAGCTCCCCTTTCTCAGGAAGGATGGCCACGCCGTCCCCCAGGATTCCCTGGCGGAACACGTCGTCCTTCACATCTGCAAGGGAGACCAGCTCTCCCTCCAGCGGGCTTGCCAGGGAAACCCTCTCCCCCACGGCGATGGCCCGGGGCTCGTCCCCGGCTGTCCGCGCTCCTCCTCGCCCGGACTGTGCCGCCTCCCCGGGCAGAGAATTTTCCTCCTCCCTGTACAGGAGCAGCGTGGCAGCGAAGGAAACCGCCAGGGCGGCTCCCAGGCCGATGAAGCTGTACACAATGTTCATGCTGTTGGCTGGATCCACAAACATGGCCATGCCTGCCAGCCCAGGACCCATGGCCACAAACGCCTTCAGCCCCGCCAGCCCCACGATCAGGCCGCTGACGAAGCTTCCGGCCATCACGCCGGCCAGCACCCGCCTGCGCGTCAAGGTCACGCCGTAGAGGGCAGGCTCCGTGATGCCAAAGAGGGCGGAAATCCCTGCCGACACGGCGGCAGAGCGCAGGTCGGTATCCTTCGTCCGCACTGCCACGGCGAAGCAGGCTCCGCTCTCAGAAATATTGTGCGCCAGGGAGGCAGGCATATAGAGAAGCTCCTCCCCCATCTCCGTGATGGACGACACCGCATAGGGCACCAGCGCCTTGTGCATGCCCATGGCGATCATGAAGGGCAGGATCGCCGCCAGCAGCGCCACCGCAATCCAGCCAAGTTTGCTGTACAGGAACAGGATCACCTTGGTCAGAAGCTGTCCCAGGTTGAAGCCCAGAGGCCCCAGGACCAGCAGCGTCACCGGCACCACCAGGATGATGCACACCATCGGCACGAAGAACACGCGGATGGGCTTGGGCGAGAACTTTGTCACGTACTTCTCCACCAGCGCCAGGAACATCACGCACAGGATCGCCGGGAACACCTGGTAAGTGTACTGGATGCTCTGGATCTGGAAGCCGAACAGCGCCGCCCCCTCCGAGATCAGCGTGGTGACGTTTGGCAGGATGAGCGTCCCCACCACGGCCAGGGCAATCAGCCGGTTGCATTTCAGCTTGTTCGCCGTGGTCACCGCCACCATCAGGGGCAGGAAATAGAGGGTGGCGTCCGCCGCCTGGTAGAGCACCTGATAGATGGCGGAGGCGCTGTCCATCACACCCGTCAGGGTGAGCAGGGACAGCAGGGCCTTCAGGATACCGCCGCCTGCGATGGCCGGGATGAGCGGCTGGAAGACGCCCACGACAAAGTCCAGCACCGCCGCGCCTGCCCCCCGCTTCTCCCCGCCGCCCTCCGGTGCCGGCCGCCCGCCCCCGAAGGAGGCAATCTCCTGCAGGGCGTCATACACCTCGATCACATCGTTTCCGATAATTACCTGGCACTGGGCGGTCATCACCACGCCCATTACCCCGTTGATTTTCTTGAGCGCCTCCACGTCCGCCTTCCCGGAATCCGCGAGCGTAAAGCGCAGCCTGGTGGAGCAGTGCTCCAGATGGGCCACATTTTCTTCGCCGCCGACATTCCTCAGTATCTCGGCGGCTATTTTCTTATAATCCTTAGCCATTGCAAATCTCCTTTCTCTCCTTCAATATTCCTATTTCTCCCCATCCTTATTCACAGGCACGAACATCGCTTTCCTTCCAGGCGCCCTCTGCGCCGCAAAATCTGCCCGGAGCTTTTTCGGCAATAAAAAAAACCTGACAAAGACAAACGCACCGCTCTTCGCATGCATTTGTCTTTGCCAGGCCCTGCCTGCACTGCCAGGCACACCGCAGCCTATATATCCGCAGCCTATCGGGCAGCCTGCCCTCCGGCCTCCAGCCGCCGGTAGACCGTCCCGTACATGGTGAGGAAGCAAGCCGCCCCGCCCACAAAATTGGAGATGGGCTCCGCCAGGAAGACGCCCTTCACCCCCAGGCCGCACACCCAGGGCAGCGCCAGCGTCAGCGGAATGACAATAATCCCTTTCCTCAGGATAGAGAAGAAGACAGCCCGCCGGGACATCCCCAGCGCTGTAAACACACTCTGCCCTGCAAACTGGAAAGTCATCATAAAGAAACCAAAAAAGTAGATGTGCATGCAGGGAACCCCTGCCGCCGTCAGCGCCGCATCGTCGTTGAAGATGTGGATGAAGAACACCGGGAAGGCTGACAGCACCGCCCACATCAGGAACGTGGACACCAGCTGCATCCATGTGGTGTAGCGGATCGCCTGCCGCACCCTCTCCGGCCTGCCCGCCCCATAGTTGTAACTCATGACCGGCTGGGCGCTGTTGGAGATGCCCATGATCGCCGACTGCACCACCTCGCGGATGGAGCTGATCACCGTCATCACCCCCACATACAGGTCGCCTCCCCACGTCTGCAGCGTGGCGTTGCACACCATCTGCACCGCGCTGTTGGTCACAGACATGGTAAAGCCTGCAAGCCCCAGCCCTGCAATCCGCCGCACCCGCGCCGCGCTGCAGCGCAGGCGGTCCCGGCGGATGCGCACGTAGGTTTTGCGCCCGGTCAGGAACCGCAGCGTCCAGGCCGCCGCCACCATCTGGGACAGGATCGTGGCCAGGGCCGCCCCCTGCACGCCCATGTGGAAGACGAAGATGAACACCGGATCCAGGATCAGGTTTATCACCGCGCCGATGGCCACCGTCAGCATCCCCGTCCTGGAAAAGCCCTGGGCGTTGATGAAGGTGTTGAGGCCCAGGCTGAGCGTCACGAACACGCTCCCCAGGAGATAGATGGTGATGTAGGCGTCCGCGTAGGGATACGTCTCCCCGCTGGCCCCCAGAAGGTAGAGCAGCGGCCTCTTGAACAGAAGCCCCAGCGCCATCAGGACAAGGCCGAACACCACCAGCAGCGTGACGCAGTTGCCCAGCAGGTACTCCGCCTCCCGGTGGTTGCCCTTGCCCCGCTCGATGGAGAAGAGCGGCGCTCCGCCGCTGCCCGCCAGGTTGGCAAAGGCGATGACAATGGTGATCATAGGAAAACAGACGCCGAGCCCCGTAAGGGCCAGCGACGCCTGCCCTGGTATCCTCCCAATATAGACCCTGTCCACCACGTTGTACAGCACATTGATCAGCTGGGCCACCGTCATCGGCCCCGCCAGCCGCAGCATATGCCGGGCCACGCTCCCTGAGGCAAAGTCTCCATTCCGCCCTGGGGATACCTTATCTTCCCCGGAAACCCTCTCCTCGCCGGAAGCTCTCTCCTCCCGTGCCGTCCGTTCCTCCTTATCCTCCATCTGCCTGCGCCTCTCCTTCTGTCTGGTTCTTCTGTCCTGCGCTCTCCTGCGCCGTCCCCCGGCGCAGAAGCTTCTTCCCCCATTCCGCCGTCAGCCTCTCCAGGGAGAACACTGCGTTGGCCGGGCTCGTGGAGGGGAGCCGCACCGCCGGGATCCCGGTCTGCTTCTCGCAGTACTTCCGGTACAGGCGGAAGGCCGCATCCCCGTTGGCGTAGATCTGGCGGATGCCCGTCCTCTTAAGAAGCCCCGGAATATCTGCCGGGCGCACATTCCGGATGCTGCTGTCGCTGGAGCCCCGGATATCGCAGGACTGCACCACATCCCATATAGCCACGCCGTGCTCCAGGAGCAGGCGCTTCTTCTCCTCCACCGTCTCCGGTACCGCCTCTCCCCAAAGCGCCGCCATCACCTTCCAGAACCGGTTGCGGGGATGCCCGTAGTAGAAAGCGGTCTCCCTGGATTTCACCGAGGGGAAGGTTCCCAGGATCAGGATCCGGGAGCGGCTGTCATACACAGGCCCAAAGGTGTGCTCCACCCGGGTGTAGGCAAGCTTCGCCTTATCCATCCGAGCTTCCTGAGCCTTCTTGAGCTTCGCCTTCTTCTCCTTCTTCTCCGCCGCCGCCCAGTTCATCTTCTTGGCCTCCCGGCTGCCCTCCTCCAGCTTCCCGCTCAGCTTATTGCCCGGCATGCGGCTCACATGCCCGTCCTTGGCGATGGCCAGCACGAAGCCATTGATCTTCACCTTGTTGTCCTCGTAGAGCCCCATGCTCTGGTACAGCCTGCGGTATTCCTCCAGCAGGAGCAGGCGCACCTTCACCGCGCTTGTCTTCTTAAGCTCCGACGCCACCAGGCTCCCCTTGCGCTTCACGTAGTAGTAGACCGGCGCCTGCAGGGCGCAGAAGGTGTCCGCCCGCCGGATATAGGAAAGGTTAAACAGGAAATCCTCGCACCAGTTCAGCTCTGTGCTGCAGGAGAGGCCGTACTCCTCCACCACGCTGCGCCGGTACAGCTTATTCCACATCACGCCGTAATAGAAGTCCGCCGGCTCCTCCATCATGTGGGCGGCAAACTCCTCCCGGCTCATCACCTTCGTCTCCTGGATATGGCTCTTCAGGGAAAAGCGCTCCCCGTCCACCCGGTAGAAGTCTCCTATCACCATGTCGCAGCCGGTCATCTCCGCCAGCGTCACCAGCTTCTCGGTGGCGTCCGGCGTCAGCCAGTCGTCGCTGTCCATGAACTGCAGGTATTTCCCCGTAGCCCGCCCCATCGCCTGGTTGCGGGAGTCCGACACCCCGGTATTCTCCTTGTCGATCAGCACAATACGGCTGTCCTTCTTCTCGTACTCCTCGCAGACAGCCAAGCTGCTGTCTGTGCTCCCGTCATTGACCACAATAATCTCCAGATTCCGGTAGCTCTGCGCTGTCACGCTCTCCAGGCATCTGTCCAGATACATGGCTGCATTGTATACTGGTATGATAATGCTGACCTTCTCCATCCGATATTTTTCCGTCCTCCTCACGCCCGCTGTCCTGCCTGCGCGCAGGCGCACGGGCCTCTTCCTAAACTATTATCGAAGAACCCTCTCCCTTTGTCAAGCTGGCATGAATCCAAATCCCAGAGGGGAGTTGTGAAAGTTTACATAATACGTATCCTCCGCCGTGTACACCGCCACCCGCAGCTGCTCCCACTCCCCCTCGTACATGCTCTCCTGCAGCAGGGAGAGGACTTCCTCCTTGAAAAGCTTCCTGCTCTGTGCAATCCCGGTGGCCTCCAAAAGCAGGGCATATTCCGGGGGGATCCCCCACTCCTCCAGATCCTCCGCCCCTATCTGCCAGGCGGCGCCATCCACGCCTTCCGCCCTGCCCAAGCCGCCGCTTTGCGCGATATCCACGCCCTGCCAGAGCTTTGAATCCCCGCTTTCTGCCTGGACCGAGCCGCCGCGTCCGTCATAGCCGCCATAGCCATCATATCCGTCCTGTCCAGCGCTGAAAGATTGGCCTCCATACTCCTCATATCTGTCCGCCGCCTGTACGCGGCTTCCGTCCATCCACACCTGCCTCTCCTCCACCTCGCAGCTGTAGGCTCCCAGGTACTGCGCCCAGCCGTACAGGAAGATGCCGCGTTCGGCATATTCTCCCATCGTCTCTCCGTAGGCCTCGTACCCCCGCAGGTCGATCAGCTTCCCGGACGCCTCGTCCAGGACAGCCGTCAGGCTTGCGCCGTCCCAGACGTCCGTGAATTCCACCCTCCACACATTCAGCGACCGCCCCGGATCCTCCATATCCACCGCCACACACCGCTCTGCCCCGGCGAAGGATACGCCTCCGTACAGGAACGAGCCGTACACGCTGTACAGCTCCTCCTCCGCCCTGGCCTGAATCCGCCAGCTCTCATCCTCCCCGGACGCTCCCTGTCCCTCTGCCATATACTCCACGCCCTCCTCCTGCAGGAAGAGAAATTTCTCCAGCAGGCTTTTGCCCTCCATGGATTTTCGCAGGCTTACCTCGATAACCTGGTATTCCTCCGTCTGCACCTGCCGCAGGATCTCCCGCTCCTGGGCGTCGAAAATATACGTGGGCAGCATGGCGCACAGGAGGAGCGCAGCCGCCGCAGCGCCCACCAGAATCCACCATCTCTTTGCCTTTATCCTTATCCCCGCCAGCCTGTCCAAGCGGCCGCCCCCTCTCTATCTCTATTATCTCTACTCTCTCTGTGCCCTCTTCTGCCCCCCAGCCTCCCGGCGCTCGATTTCTCTCGCCCCGGCCTCCTGGCGCTCCGCCTCTCTTGTCCCGGCCTCCCGCACCCCCAGGAAAATCCGCACGGTTGTCCCCTCCCCCACAGTGCTGCGAAATTCCATCGTCCCCCTGTGGAGGCGGACAATCTCCTGGCAGATGGCAAGGCCCAGCCCTGCCCCGCCCTTGGCCCTGGAACGGGATTTGTCCACCATATAGAAGGCCTCCGTGATGCGGCCCAGCTCCTCCGGAGGGATCCCCTTCCCTGTGTCCCGCACATAGAAGGCATAACCGCCCTCCTCCCGTTTTCCCACGACAGTCACGCTGCCCGGCCCGTCGATGGCCTTGCGCCCGTTGTCGATGACGTTCACCAGCACCGTCTTCAGAAGATCCCGGTCAGCCGTCACCATGCCCTTCTCCGCCTTGCCCTTCAGGCTGACACCCGACTCCTTGAGCAGGGGCCGCAGCATGCCCTCCACCTCCTTTAGGAGGTCCGAGGCCTCCACCGCAGCCAGGTTCAGCTTCTCGTTGCCCACCAGGATCAGCTCCAGCAGCTTCTGGGACAGGGCCTCCAGGCGCTTGCCCTCGCTGAAGATGTAATTGGCCGCCTGGAACCGGTCCTTATCCTCCAGCTGCCAGGAGCGGAGCATGTCCGCATAGCCGATGATGGAGGTCAGCGGCGTCTTCATCTCGTGGGCAAAGCTGCCGATAAAATCCTCCTGCCGCAGGTTGATCTCCTCCAGCTTATGGATATCCCCCTCGATGCGGTCCGCCATATGGTTGAAGTCCGCCGCCAGCTGCCCGATTTCATCCCCCGCCGGTATCTGGGCCCGGGCATGCAGGTCGCCGGAGGCAAACCGCCTGGTTGCCCTGGAGAGCCGGGTCACCGGATCCGTCAGCCACAGGGCGATGAAAAAGTTGCCGATGCCGCTCACCGCCCCCACCACGTAGACCAGGCTGCGGAAGATCGAGAACTGCTCCCTCCGCTCCAGGAACAGCTGGGATACATCCCGGAAGGTCTCCACAAGCACCGGCTCCTCCTCAAACAACAGGTAGGCCGCGCACTGAATAAGATAGCTGTCCTGGAATTTGCCCACGCGGCACCCGATCTCATCCTCCGCGAGGCTCTCTGCCAGCTCCTTCCCATCCTGCCCGCCTATGCCCAGGAAGCGGACGTTCTCATACAATATGCCGTCCCCGGGCATGCTGACGCGGCAGCGGATCAGCGTCCCGCCCATCTGCCCCTCCACCGCATCCATCCCGCCTTGCACCATGGACGGCCTGTCCGCGCCGCCCTCCTCCTCCGTGTTCCCCAGCTGGATGGCCAGCAGTGTCTGCAGCATCCGGTTCTCCTCCTGGGCGTTCGCAAGCTCCCGCTGAAGCCCCGAATAAAAGCTTGTGGACACAAGGAAATAGCCCCCCACCCCGAAGGATAGGAGGACGACGAGAAAGGTGCTGATAAATATTTTCCAGGAAAATTTCATGCCACGCCTCCCCGCGTTCCCTACAGCTCCAGCCGGTAGCCCACCTTGTACACCGGCTTGATTTTATCCTTCCAGCCGATCTTCCTGCGCAGCCGCTGGACGTGGAGATCCACCGTGCGGCTGTCCCCTGTGTACTCACTCTCCCACACCCGCTCATATATATTTTCCCGGAAAAGGGCGATCCCCTTGTTCTGGACAAAGAGCACCAGCAGATCGAATTCCTTCTTCGTGAGGTTCACGGGAACCCCCGCTTTCCTCACCACCCGGGATTCCTGGTCGATCACCACATCCCCGGCCTCCAGGAGCGCCTCTGTCTTGTGGTAGCGCCGCAGCACCGTCTCCACCCTGGCCAGGAGCTCGATAATCTCAAAGGGCTTGGCCAAGTAATCGTCGGCTCCCATCCGCAGCCCCCGTACCTTGTCCATCACGCTGGTCTTGGCCGTCAGGAAAATCACCGGTATGCCCATGGGGCGGATGAATTCCATCAGCTCGTATCCATTGGCCCCGGGCAGCATAATGTCCAGCAGCACCAGGTCAAAGCGCTCCTCCTCCAGCAGATCCGCAGCTGCCGTCCCGTCGTAGGCGCAGGTGCAGGCGTAGCCCGCCCCCCGAAGGGACATGTCTATCAAATTGGAAATTGGCCTCTCGTCTTCCACAATCAAAATCTTAATCATAACCCTATCATACCTCTTCCCCAGCCCGAAGGCAACGTCCTCATTCTTCCTGGGCGCGTTCCTCCAAATATTCCTCCAGGCAGATTCCCCTCTCCATGATTTCCCTGGCAGCCTCCTGCCCTACGTAACGGTAATGCCAGGGCTCATAGATGATGCCCGTCTCCTCCGTCTTGTCCGATGGGTAGCGCAGGATGAAGCCATACTCTTGGCAATGCGCCATCAGCCACTGCTGCTCCGGTGTCTCCTCCTGCTTCTCGTCTAATATCTGATAGGCCTCGGACACCAAATCTACCGCCAGCCCCAGCTGGTGTTCGCTCGTTCCCGGCGCAGCCACTGTCCTGGCTGCCGTCTCCCTGGCCTCCTTCTCCCCCATCCCTTCCTCCCGGTATGCCTCCACCTTGGCTTCGTACAGGCTCTCCTGCTTCTCCCATGTGCGGTAGGCGGAACAGATCCGCACGGCAAAGCCCTGCGCCCTGGCATCCTGCAGCATTTCTCTCAGCGGCTCTTCCATCCGGATATCGACCTGGTAGCCCCTCTCCACCTCTGCCAGCACAGGGACATAATCCGGATCCATCCCGTGGGCAGCATTGACCAGCTCCAGGTTCCAGCCCTCCTCCAGACGTCCTTCGCTTCCCGTCGCCGCCTGCGCGCCGTTTTCCATGGTCTCTCCCATCCCAGCGCTTATCCCTGCCCCTTGCGCATAGACGACGGCAGTCCCGCCCCCGCCCACATTCCCCAGCGCTCTCTGCAGCACGCCCAGCACAAAAAGCCCTCCAGCCACGAAACCCAACAGGAACACGCAGCTTCCAAGGCATAACCTCCTCCCCGCCTTCCTTCTTCTCGCCTTTCTTCTTCCCTGGCTTCTTCCCGCCCAGCTTCCTCCTGCCTGGCTTCCTCCCGCCCAGCTTCCTCCTGCCTGGCTTCCTTCCGCCCAGCTTCTTCCTGCCTGGCTTCCTTCCGCCCAGCTTCTTCCTGCCTGGCCTCTTCTTTCCGTCCTGTCCATTCCCTTGCCCCTTCTCCCCTCTGTTTTTCTCATCTTATCCCCCAGTTGCATCAAAATTCCATCGCCCATTCCGTCCCCGCTCCCTGCAGCCCCATTCCGTCCCCGCTCTCCCAGTTGTATTCTTCCAAAAAATATAGTATTGTATATTTTATATGGAAAACGGCCCTGCCCAGGGCGCGGGCATCCTTTGCCCCTACGCGCAGGGGCAGGCATATGCCCCACACAAGAGAAGGAGGGGATCTCAATGCAGATCAGCCTGGACAACCAAATTCTGATCATCAGGGCGGCGATGGACATGCTGGAGGATCTTCACAATTTCGCTCCCCGTGCGGTGTTTCCCCACGGGAAGCGCACCGGGCTTACCGAATCCCAGGTGTTCGAGCTGATGGCCGGCCTGGATCCTCTCATCCCCTACTACATCAAGGACTACCACACGGCGACCACCGCCGACGAGCACGGCGGCTGGAACTGGACGTTCCTCCTGGAATACACCTCCACAGACCGGGAGGCCATCCGCCGCCAGCAGGAGGAGACAGCGGAGGCCGTCCATTTTCTGGCCCCCAATCTCTTCCTGTCCAAGATGCCGGACTATGTGAAGGTGTACCGGGCCTGCTCCTTCCTGGCCGCCTCCGCCTCCTACGCGGGGGAAATCTCGGCCAACCCGTACATACACAGCCCCTACGGCGCCCTGATCCAGCGCCGCTGCAGCTCCCAGGGCTACGCCCAGGCTCTGGCCCTCCTCCTGGGGGAGGCCGGTATCCCCTGCGTGCTCGTCGGCGGCTTCGCCCTGAAGGAGAACGGCAGCTACGCCGACAGCCGCGTGGAATACGACGCACGGACGAGGGCCGCCCGCCACTACTGGAATATGGTGGGGCTGGAGACGACGGACGGCGTCAAATACTTCCACATAGACCTGTGCTGGGATATCCGGGACGGAGCGCTCTCCCTCCAATATTTCCTGAAAGACGACTACTATATGCGCCGTACCCTCAAGTGGGACGAGGATGCCTATCCATCCTGCCCGGTCCTGCCAGGCGGCGATGTCCGCAGCCTCGTAAAAGGATGGGAATAATTTGACAATTCAACCCTTATGTGATATCTTATTTATGGCGTGGAATTGACACATATTATTTATCAAAATCTTTTGGAGGTATAGTGATGAAAGGTACGGTCAAATGGTTCAACAATCAGAAGGGTTACGGCTTTATCTGTGATGAACAGGGCAACGACATCTTCGTACATTATTCCGGACTGAACATGGAGGGCTTTAAGACTCTGGACGAAGGCCAGGAGGTTGAGTTCGACGTAATAGAGGGTGCGAAAGGCCTGCAGGCAACCAATGTGAATAAGCTGTAAGCGTCTTTTGGACAGGCCGGCGGGTTATGCTGGTCCGGGAAGGGCTGCCCCTTCCCGGGTCTGGGTTCCGCGTCCCGTGATCCTCTACCCTGTCTCTGCCCTATTTTCCCTGCCTTATCTGCTCTTTTTCCCTTGCCTTTTCTGGCTTCCCCTCTCTTTTTCCTGCTCAATTTCCACGGCTTTGTTTTCTTGTTTTCTTCTTCCTGCCTCGATTTTTTGTTTTTCTTGTTTCCTTCTCCCCGCCTCAATTTTTTGTTTACTTTAACGCATTACCATGATATACTTTTTTCAAATGGACGGCAGCTGCGGCTGCAGGACTACAAGAAAGGATTTGATACATATGGAGCACTATTATCAGCCGGAGATCGAATGCGCATCCCGGGAACAGATCAGGGCCTGGCAGGACGAGCGTCTTGTCAAGCAGGTACATCACGTGTACAAGAATGTACCCTACTACCGCAACCTCATGGACAAGAAGGGCGTGACCCCGGACGACATCCACTCGGTGGACGACCTTCACAAGCTGCCGTTCCTGACCAAGGACGACTTAAGGGAGGCATACCCCTACGGCCTTCTGGCAGTGCCGCTGAAGGATGCTGTGCGCATCCAGTCCACCAGCGGTACCACCGGCCGGCGTGTCGTGGCCTTCTACACCCAGCACGACATTGACCTGTGGGATGAGTGCTGTGCCCGGGCCATCGTGGCCGCAGGGGGCACCAACGAGGATGTCGTCCACGTCTGCTATGGCTACGGGCTGTTCACTGGAGGCCCGGGACTCAACGGCGGCTCCCACAAGGTGGGTTCCCTGACCCTTCCCATGTCCTCCGGCAATACGGACCGTCAGATCCAGTTCATGTGCGACCTGGGATCCACCATCCTCTGCTGCACCCCTTCCTACGCCGCTTACCTGGCGGAGACGATCTGCGAGCGCGGCCTGCAGGACAAGATTAAGCTGAAAGCCGGCATCTTCGGCGCAGAGGCCTGGACACAGGAGATGCGCCGGGATATCGAGGAGAAGCTGGGCATCAAGGCCTACGATATCTACGGCCTCACCGAGATTTCCGGCCCTGGCGTCTCCTTTGAGTGCTCGGAGCAGACCGGGATGCACATCAACGAGGACCACTTCATCGCGGAGATCATCGACCCGGCCACCGGCGAGGTTCTCCCCGACGGCGAGAAGGGCGAGCTTGTCTTCACAAGCATCACCAAGGAGGCGTTCCCTCTTCTGCGCTACCGCACGAAGGATATCTGCGTGCTCTCCCATGAGAAGTGCTCCTGCGGAAGAACCCATGTAAAGATGACCAAGCCGATGGGCCGCAGCGACGACATGCTGATCGTCAAGGGCGTCAACGTATTCCCGTCCCAGATCGAGACGGTATTGCTGAACAAGGGCTATCCGGCCAACTACCAGATCATCGTCACCCGCGTCAACAACAGCGATGTGCTGGAGGTGCAGGTGGAGATGACGCCGGAGATGTTCTCCGACACCGTGTCCGCTATGGATGTGCGGGCCAAGGAGCTGCGCGATGCGCTGAAGTCCATGCTGGGCATCTACGCGAAGATCACGCTGGTAGCTCCCAAGACCATCACCCGCAGCGAGGGCAAGGCTGTCCGCATCATCGACAAGCGCAACTTATATTAATCCAAAGGGGGTATTTTTATGACTGTGAAGCAGATTTCCGTATTTGTAGAGAATAAACCTGGGAAATTGGCGGAGCTGACCCATATCCTGTCCAACAACGACATCGACATGCGGGCCCTGTCCATCGCTGAGACCCCGGACTTCGGCATCCTCCGCCTGATCGTGGACGATGCGTACAAGACCTCCTGTGTCCTCCGGGACGCCTCCTACATCTTTTCCATCACGCCGGTCATCGCCGTGGCAATCCCGGACAAGCCGGGCAGCCTGTCCCACGTGCTGGATATCCTGGGCGAAGGAGGCATCAACGTGGAATACACCTACGCCTTCATCACCCGCAACAAAGATCTGGCCTACATGATTTTCCGCGTGGCGGACAATGAGAAGGCCATCGACCTGCTCTCCAAGAACCAGGTGCAGATCATCTGCCAGGATCATCTGAACGAGCTGTGACGGCCATGGGCGCCGCGAAAGCTGCGCCCCCAGAGAACAAACTTCGAACAAAGGGCATTCCCCGGTTATCTTCCCGGGGAATGCCCTTTCTGCTGTGCGCGCCAAGCCTGGCAAGCGGCTGCCGCGCCTCTATTCTTCTCTGTTCTTCTCTGTTCTTCTCTCTCCTGCTCCGCGCAGGCCGCCGTCGCCTACTGCTCCAGCTCCTCCGTGGAGCTGATCACCTTGACCCCGTGATTTCGCAGAATCTGGATGGCCTCCTCGATGTACTCCGTGTGGAACACCATCACCGGAGCCTGTTCCTTGCGGATGACGAAGGAATAGATATAATTGATGCTGATGTTGCCGTCAGCCAGGACTGAGAGCATTTGGTTCAGGCTTCCCGTCCGGTCCTCAATCTCCACGGCGATCACATCCTTCACCTGGACAAAAAAGCCATGTCCCCGGAGGTAATCTGCGGCCTCTGCCGGCCGGTCTACGATCAGGCGGAGGATGCCGAATTCCGGCGCGTCAAAGCTGGACACCGCACGGATGTTGATCCCCCCGTCCTGCAGCGCCTGGGTCACCTTCATCAGGCTCCCCGGCATATTTTCCACAAATACCGATATCTGTCTGACCATCTGCCTTCTCCTTCCGCTTATCTGTCCAGGGCGTACCCCACCTCAAATGCCTTCTTATTCAGTTCCACCGTCTTGGGCGGGACAGTCCTCTCGATCACCCGCATCCACTGCTCCTTGGAGAATTCCATGTGGCGGGCGGCCACGCCCAGCACAATGATGTTAAAGGTCTTGGCGTTGCCCAGCTTCTTCGCCTCTTCCATGGCGTCCACCGCGTACACGGTGAACTCCTCCCCCAGCTTCTCCAGTATATTGTCCGGGTACTGTGCCGCCCCGATCACCACCGGCATGGGGTCGATCCTCTGGTCATTCACCACCAGGGCTCCGCCTTTCTTGAGAAAGTGGGCGTAGCGCATGGCCTCCAGCCTCTCGAAGGCAATGATCACGTCGGCGCAGCCTTCCTCCACGATGGGCTCCGCCACCTCTTCCCCGTAGCGGACATAGGTCACCACACTGCCGCCCCTCTGGGCCATCCCGTGCACCTCGGACAGCTTCACGTCAAATCCCGCGTCCATGGCCAGGCCGCCCAGGATTCTGCTGGTGAGCAGGGTTCCCTGGCCGCCCACGCCTACGATCATAATATTTCTCGTTGCCATTATCAGTCCCCCGCTTTCTCTATCGCATGAAATTTGCACAGGCTCTCGCACAGCCCGCAGCCGGTGCAGAGCGTCTCGTCGATGTGCACCGTGCCGTCCGCATTACGTCCGATGGCCGGGCAGCCCGGCTTCAGGCACATGCCGCATTTCTTGCACAGGTCTGTATGTACGATATGGTGAGGCTTTCTCCCCTTATCCAGCAGGACGCAGGGCGACTTGGTGATGATCACGGACACCTCGTCCCTGGCCGTCTCCTCCTTCAGTACCTGCTCCAGGCGGTCGATGTCGAAGGCGTTCACCTCGGTCACATGCCGCACGCCCATAGCCTCGCACAGCTTTTTCAAATCTATGGCATAGGTAGGCTGGCCGTTGAGCATCTTGCCGGTGGCCGCGTGATCCTGGTGACCGGTCATGCCGGTGGTGGAGTTGTCCAGGATGACCACCGTCCCTGTCCCCTGGTTGTACACCATGTTCATCAGGGCGTTGACGCCGGTGTGCAGGAAAGTGGAATCCCCGATCACAGCCACCCAATCCTTGATATACTCCTTGCCTCTGGCCTTCTCCATGCCGTGCAGGGAGGAGATGCTGGCTCCCATGCAGATCGTGGTGTCGATGACCTCCAGCGGCGCGACGGCTCCCAGCGTATAGCAGCCGATATCCCCGGCCGCATGGAGCTTCAGCTTCTTCATCACGGTGAAGACGCTGCGGTGCGGACATCCCGGGCAGAGGATCGGCGGGCGCACCGGGACATCTGCCGGCGCCTTCGTCTCTGTGCTCTCGTGGAGCACGGCCCTGCGCAGCAGCTCTGCGCTGTACTCGCCCTGGATGGTAAAGATCTCCTTTCCAATGCAGGAAATCCCCCAGGAGCGCACCTGCTCCTCGATCACCGGCTCCAGCTCCTCCACAATATAGAGGGTATCCACCTGGGCGGCGAACTCCTCAATCAGCTTCCTGGGCAGCGGGTTGACAATGCCCAGCTTCAGCACAGACGCCTGGGGCAGGGCCTCCCGCACATACTGGTAGGGGATGCCGCTGGTGATAACCCCCATCGAGGTATCCCGCATCTCCACCCGGTTGATGGGGAAGGAGCAGCCGTCAGCGATCAGCGCCTGGTTCCTCTTCTCCACATGCACATGGCGGGGAATGGCTTTGGCCGGCATCATCACATGCTTGCCGATATTCTTCACATAGGGCTTGTCCTCCACTTCCCTGCGCTCGCCCAGCTCCACAACTCCCTGGGAGTGGGACAGCCTGGTGGTGGAACGCACAATGACCGGCGTATCGTATTTCTCACTTAAGTCAAAGGCAAAAATCATAAAATCCTTGGCTTCCTGGGAGTCCGACGGCTCCAGCACCGGCACGCCTGCCGCGCGCCCGATCATCCGGGTATCCTGCTCGTTCTGGGAGCTGTACATGCCCGGGTCGTCGGCGGCCACCAGCACCAGGCCTCCTGTAGCCCCGATATAGGACATGGTGTACAGCGGGTCTGCCGCCACGTTCACGCCCACATGCTTCATGGACGCCATCGCCCGCACGCCGCTGATGGACGCGCCGGAGGCTACCTCCATGGCCACCTTCTCATTGGGCGACCACTCTGCGTAGACCCCCTCATATTTTACTAGGTTCTCACTGATCTCTGTGCTCGGCGTACCCGGATAAGCCGCCGACACCTTCACGCCGGCCTCGTAGGCTCCCCTGGCAAACGCCTCGTTGCCGAGCATCACTGCTTTCTCTGACATTGTTTTGACCTCACTTCCTTGGCCCTCCCCTGCCGCCTCCGGGCGGGGAGAACGCCGCTGTTTTTCATTTTAACACTGTTCCCTCCGTTTGTCTATTGGAAAGGGCGGCCGGGACTTGTGAAAATACTGCAAAATACCGCAAAAGGGACTGCGAAGACAATCTCTTCACAGCCCCTGCAGCTCCCTATTTTCTTCCTGCCAGAGAGCAGTTTAGTCTGCCACAATCGCCCCGGTGGCGCTGGCGCCTATCCTGGTCGCCCCTGCCTCCAGCATGGCCATCGCTGCCGCCTTGTCCCGGATTCCGCCAGAGGCCTTCACCCCCATCTCCGGGCCAACCGCAGCTCTCATGAGCTTGATATCCTCCACGGTGGCTCCCCCCGTGGAAAATCCGGTGGATGTCTTCACAAAAGCCGCCCCGGCCCGCACAGCGGCTTTGCACGCCTCCACCTTTTCTTCGTCTGTAAGCAGGCAGGTCTCCAGGATCACCTTCACCTTCGCGTCCCCCGCCGCGCTGACCACGGCCTTGATGTCTCTGTAGACGTAATCCCAGTCGCCGCCCTTGGCCCTGCCGATATTGATTACCATGTCGATCTCGTCCGCGCCGTCTTCCACCGCCTTCATCGTCTCGACGGCTTTGCCCATCGTGGACATTGCGCCCAGGGGGAAGCCCACCACACAGCAGGTCATAACCCTGCTTCCCGCAAGCGCCTTCTTAACCGTCGCCGCCCAGCAGGTATTTACGCACACGCTGGCCGTATGGTACTCCCTCGCCTCCTCGCACACCTTGAGGATAGCTGCCTCTGTCGCGTCTGCCTTCAGCAGGGTATGGTCAATTTTGGATGCCAGCTCGTAATTCATAACAATCCCTCCGTCATTCTTTGTAATCATATCTATCCCCTCTGCCGGCAAAGGCACACGGTATCAATAAATTCTTTTAACTGTCTATTATTGTACCCATTCTGCGAGAACGTGTCAACATTTCTGAAATTGACAGACAATGATCCCATTTAGAAAAGCCCCTCCCAGCCTCCCGGGCAATTTACTCTCTTTCCCCGGCAGTTTACTCTTTTTTCCCCGGCAATTTTCTCTTTTTCCTCCCGGGCAATTTTCTCTTTTTTCCTCGGCGCATTTCTGCTATAATACTATCGTCGGCGTCCCCGCGCACACCGCGCTGAAGGGACGGCCCGCCTGCGATCCTGTGCGCAGGCACAGAATAAGAGAAGAGGAGAAGACTGCGATGAACCATCTGACTATCCCAGACGGCTACCGCTCGGAGCTGAGCCTCCACGACACCCAGGTAGCCATCAAGACTGTAAAAGATTTCTTTCAGAATACATTGGCGGAGCAGCTGAATCTGCTGCGCGTCTCCGCCCCCCTTTTTGTGACGCCGGAATCCGGCCTCAATGACAACCTGAACGGCGTGGAGCGCCCGGTGTCCTTCGGTGTGAAGGAGCAGGACGACCGCCCGCTGGAGGTGGTTCAGTCCCTGGCCAAGTGGAAGCGCTTCGCGCTGAAGCAGTACGGCTTTTCCATGGGGGAAGGGCTCTACACGGATATGAACGCCATCCGGCGGGACGAGGAGACGGACAATATCCACTCCATCTTCGTAGACCAGTGGGACTGGGAGAAGATTATCGCCAAGAAGGACCGCAATCTGGACACCCTCAAGGACACCGTCACAAAGGTGTACAAGGCGCTGAAGAAGACGGAGAAGTACATGTCTATCCGCTATGACTACATAGAGGAGATTCTGCCGAAGCATATTTTCTTCATCACTTCCCAGGAGCTGGAAGACCTCTATCCCGGCCTGTCCAGCAAGGAGAAGGAATACCGCATCACCCGGGAGAAGGGCGCGGTCTTCCTGATGCAGATCGGCGGCAAGCTCTCCACCGGGGAGCCCCACGACGGCAGGGCACCCGACTACGACGACTGGAAGCTCAACGGGGATATCCTCGTCTACTATCCGGTGCTGGATATCGCCCTGGAGCTGTCCTCCATGGGAATCCGCGTGGACGAGAAGGTGCTGGCCTCCCAGCTGGCCAAGTCCGGCTGCCAGGAGCGCGCCCAGCTCCCGTTCCAGAAGGCCATCCTGGAGAAGAAGCTCCCCTACACCATCGGCGGCGGCATCGGCCAGTCCCGTATCTGTATGTTCTACCTGCGCAAGGCGCATATCGGCGAGGTGCAGGTCTCTGTGTGGCCGGACGACGTCAAGGCGACCGCTTGGCAGCACGGCATCCAGATCCTATAGCACATCCATAGAGCTATCTAGGACACATCCATAGAACTATCCAGGGCGGCGCAATGTGCAGGAGTCCTCTCTGTCTCCTGCGCATTGGCGCCGCCCTCTCTCAGCCAATCTCCCCTTCAAAGACCGTCTCAGCCGGTCCCTTCATAAAGACATGCCCGCTCTCCTCGTCCCAGCGGATCCGCAGATCGCCTCCCACAAGGTGCACCGTCACCTCCCGGTTCCCGGCCTTGTTCAGGACGCCGGCCACCGCCACGGCGCAGGCCCCGGTACCGCAGGCCAGCGTCTCGCCGGAGCCCCGCTCCCACACCCGCATGCGCATCTCGCTGGGGCTTATCACCTGCACGAACTCTGTGTTCACCTTCTGCGGGAAACGCTCATGGTTCTCGAAGAGGGGCCCGACGGCCTCCAGATCCAGGTTGTCCACATCTTCCACATAGACCACCGCGTGGGGGTTGCCCATGGAGACGCAGGTCATGCGGTACTCCCTGCCGCCCACAGTGATGGGCTCGTCCACCGCCATAGGCCCCTCAGCCTTCACCGGGACAGCCTCCGGTGCAAGCACCGGCTCCCCCATGTCCACCTCCGCCTGCCTGGCCTTGCCGTCTGCGATCTCCAGGCGGATGTGCTTGACTCCCGCCAGCGTGTCCACGTCCAGCTCTTCTTTGTCTATCAGGCCGTAGTCGTACGCATATTTCGCCACGCAGCGGATCCCGTTGCCGCACATCTCTGCCCGGGAGCCATCCGCGTTGTACATCTCCATCTCACAGTCTGCCCTGGCGGAGGGCTTGATAAGGATCAGCCCGTCCGAGCCCACGCCGAAATGGCGGTCGCTTATCCGCACCGCCAGCTCTGCAGGATTCTCCACCGTCTCCTGAAAGCAGTTCACATACACATAGTCGTTCCCCAAGCCCTGCATCTTGGTAAATTTCATCTCATACATCCTCTCTGCCGTCTTTTTCCCCGATTATACGCTATCTGCCCATCAAACTCAAGACCATCTGGGCAGTCTCCACCATATTCGTGCCGCTGTCCATGCTGCACTTCTGTATGTACTTGTGCGCCTCCTCCTCCGTCATGTTGTTGCGCACCATCAGGAGGCCCTTGGCTTCCTTGATCAGCTCCTGCTCCTCAGCAGTGCGCCCGGACGGCCCTGTCCTCTTCCGCTTCCGGTGCCGCGTGCCTCCCCCGGCCATCATCTCCAGCGTGGCGATCAAGTCGTGCGCCTTGATCGGCATGGCCACAGTGACCACGTCCCCTCCGGAGCACTCGGACCAGTATTTGGGCGAGGCCACCAGCAGCATCTGCACATGGGGCGGGATGTCCTCCCGCAGCTCGGAGTAGATCATGTCCGGGAACCGGTACCCGCACACCACAATTCCGTCGTCCAGGCTCTCCGCATGGGAGATCGCCGCCGCTCCTGTCGTGCACACCGCCGGTACCGAGAAGCCATGGCGCACCAGCAGGCTGCGCACATTTTTCGCATCCTCCGCCCGGGGGAATGCGACTATCACGTTCACCATGCCTCCACCTCCTCGTCTCTCCTCATCGGTGGAAGCCTGTCATACCCGGTACAGATACTGCTCCAGTTCCCATGGGGTGATGGCCGCGCTGTAGGCCGCCCACTCTGCCTCCTTGGCCGCCAGGAATTTGGGGCCGATATCCCCCAGCACGCCGAGCACAAGCTCATCCCTGCGCAGCTCCTCCAGCGCCTCCTTCAGGCTGCCTGGAAGCTGGCCGATGCCTGCCGCCTCCTTTTCCTGGGCAGTCATGCGGAACAGGTTCCGGTTGACCGCCTTGGGCGGCTCGATCTTGTTCTCTATCCCGTGCAGCCCGGCCTTCAGGCACACCGCCAGCGCCAGATAGGGATTGCAGGAGGGATCGGGGCTTCTCAGCTCCACGCGGGAACCCTCCCCCTTCTCCGACGGGATGCGGATCAGCGGGCTTGTGTTGCTCGTGGACCAGGCAATGCTCACCGGCGCCTCATAGCCGGGCACCAGGCGCTTGTAGGAGTTCACCGTGGGATTGGCCACTGCCGTGATCGCCTTGGCATGCTCCAGGAGCCCGCCAATGAAATAGTACGCCTCCCTGCTCAGCCCGTTCTCATCCGCCGGATCCCAAAACACATTCCTCCCGTCCCGCTCCAGGGACATGTTGATGTGCATGCCGGAGCCGTCCACACCCGCCTTGGGCTTGGGCATAAAGGTGGCGTGGAGCCCGTGGCGCTTGGCGATTGTCCGCACTGCCAGCTTGAACGTCATGATATTGTCCGCCGCCGTCAGCGCATCTGCATACTTGAAGTCAATCTCGTGCTGGGCGGGGGCCGCCTCGTGGTGGGAGGACTCCACCTCAAACCCCATGTCCTCCAGCGTCAGCACCATATCCCTGCGCACATTTTCCCCCATGTCCACAGGGCCTAAGTCAAAGTAGCCGCCCTGCTCATGGGTGCCTGTGGTGGGAAGGCCGTTCTCGTCCATGTCAAAGAGGAAGAACTCCAGCTCCGGGCCCACATTGAACACATAGCCCATCTCCTGCGCCTCCCGCAGCGCCGCCTTCAGCACCTGCCGGGAGTCCCCGCCATAGGGCTTCCCATCCGCCTGGCACACGTCGCAGAACAGCCTGGCCACCTTCCCCTGCTGGGGCCGCCAGGGAAAGATCGCGAA
>CALWMI010000114.1 GCA_944381745.1 uncultured Lachnospiraceae bacterium
CTATTCTGACCAGTATCTGCCGAAACCAGGAGAATTGTCAAATAATATGAGAAATTTCGATGGAGAGCGGTTAGTGCTCTTTGATGAGAGCAAGGTGTTCGATGGGTTGATTCAGGAGGGACAGTTCCCATTCTATGCCAATTCTTATCTGGCGATACTCAGGAGGGAAGAAGACTGATGGGGAAAATTATTTTTTCAAAATACAATAATGAGAGAAGGGCGCCGGAATATCAGACAAGGACGGATATCAAGCTACTGGAAGACGGCGGCCGGTGTGTAGAAAAAACTCCTATGACAGAGGCAGCCGAGAGACATGTGTATGCTATGCATGAAAATTATGCAAAGCTTTCTGAGCAATATCAGAAGATTGGATTCTGCCCGGTCGCTTGCAGTAGAGAGGGGAGAGCGGTACGGTTCGCCTATGTTGAGGGGGAAAGCCTGGAGGAGAGGCTGGACAAGCTGCTGGCAGAACAGAAGTATCTCGAGATGTTTGAACAGTGGAAATGGTTTTATGCGCAGCTATTAGACCTGTGTGATGACGATGTGTTTGTGCCTACGGAACCGTTCCGGAGGATTTTTGGGGAGCGACAGTTTTCCAGACAGAAAAAAGCGGCATCATTCAATAATTTAGACTTGGTTTTTTCCAATCTGATATGGTCACAAGGACATTGGATGGTGATCGACTATGAATGGGTATTCGATTTCCCGATCCCGGCGGAGTTTATTTTCTATCGCTCCGTTTTTTATTATATGAATGCGCCGGAGAGGGCAAGCCTGAAGGAATTGGGTGTGTGGAGGATGCTGGGCATCTCTGAGGAGGATCGCGCCTCCTATGCAGAGATGGAATATTGTTTCCAGCGTTATATCGAGAAGGAGCAGATTCCGATACCGAACATGTACCCGGAAATGGCCGGGGCAAATATTGGCCGTTATCAGTTGCTGGAAATACAGAGGGAGTCCCAGATAAAAGTATACTATACGTTTGAAGGAGGAAATTTCTCGGAAGAATGCTGCAGGACGGTGTCGCCGGTGAAGGAAGACCGATATGAGATTGAGATCCCAGCAGGTTATCAGAAAATTCGGATAGATCTTTCAAGGGCGGGTGGAATCCTCAGTATTAAAGAAGTGGTTGGCTTTACTCCCCAGGAAGCATATGTAGTAGAAGAGATTGACAGCAACGGAGTACAGCTGGCAGAAGGGCTATATTTATTCTGCGGAAGAGATGCCTATATTGTTATAGATCATCTGAGAGAGTATTCTTCACGGGTAATGATGCGTGTGCAGTATACAGCGTTGCCGCAGGAGATGCTGGAGCGCATGGGAGCTTATACCTACTATGCAAGGAAAAAACTTGAGAAGGCCAAGGAGGAATTGGAGCAGCAGAATGATTTGCTGTTGGAACGTTATGAGCTGATCCTTCATGAGCGCCGGGAAAATGCGGATTTGAATCACCGGCTTTTTTTGGCACTGCAGGATTATCAGGCAGTGGTCAATTCCAGAATTTGGAGAGTGTCTAAGCCGTTGCGGGATTGGTCGGAAAGCTTGCGGGAGCAGCTGAAAAGCAGGCCGTTTCTGTATATCCGTGTAAAAGGGCTCAAAGGCTTCTTGAAGGGCGGAGCAGAGGGCAAAAGGCTGGGAGAGCAGAGTGCCAAACAGTACTACGAAGAGCTGCACATTCATCAGAATGATGACTTTTTCCTGCTGGCGAAAGCAGAAAAGGCAAAGATTACAGAGGAAACAGTCAAGTTCAGTGTTATTGTGCCTCTTTACAATACGCCGGAGGCTTATCTCTATGAGATGATAGAGTCTGTTTTTGCGCAAAATTATGGAAATTGGGAGTTGTGCATGGCAGACGGGAGCGATGATTCCCACAAATACGTAAGGGATATATGTGAATTTTACGGGAAACTGGATTCCCGTATAAAGTATAAGAAGCTGGAGAAGAATGAAGGAATTTCGGTCAATACTAACGCGGCTCTGGAGATGGCTCAGGGGGATTACATCGGTTTGTTTGACCATGATGATTATCTTCATCCCTGCGCGTTGCAGAAGTATGCGGAAGTGATCAAAGAGCAGGGAGCCGATTTCCTCTATTCCGATGAGGCAAAATTTTCGGAAGAGATTTCGGATCATTATGACTGCTTTTACAAACCAGATTTTGCCCCGGATATGCTGCGCGGCTGCAATTATATTTGCCATTTCAGTGTGTTTTCGGTGGAGCTGTACAGACAGGTGGGAGGTTTCCGAAAGGAATATGATGGAAGCCAGGACTACGATATGATCCTGAGGCTGACAGAGAAAGCCAGGAAGATTGCCCATGTGCCGGAGATTCTGTACTATTGGCGTGTGCATAAAGGCTCAGTGGCATCCAGCATTGAGGCGAAGCCCTACGCGCTGGATGCGGCGAGAAGAGCAATCAAAGCCCACATGGACAGGGTGGGACTGAAAGGGGAGGTTGACGGCAGTCTTACCGCAGGTTACTACCGGATCAAGTATGAACTGATGGATCCTGAGCTTGTGTCGATTATTATCCCGAATAAGGATCATGCCAAGGATCTGAAAAAGTGTCTGGACTCCATTATAGAGAAATCCACGTACCAGAATTATGAAATTATTGTAGTAGAAAACAACAGTGTGGAGGAAGTGACCTTCCGTTTCTATGAAGAAATCAAGGAAAATCCGCGTATCCAGGTGGTTACCTGGAAGGAACCCTTTAATTATTCGGCAATTAACAATTTTGGCTATCAGCATGCCCGGGGGAAATACATCCTTCTGCTGAACAATGATATTGAGGTGATCACGCCTAACTGGATAGAGGAGATGCTGATGTTTGTCCAGCGTGAAGATGTGGGGGCTGCCGGAGCCATGCTATATTACCCGGACGATACGATCCAGCATGCAGGCGTGATACTGGGAATAGGCGGCGTGGCGGGGCATGGGCATAAGGGATTTCCTCGAGGAAGTTTCGGTTATTTCGGACGGCTGACAATTCCCAACGATTTAACCTGCGTGACGGCGGCATGCCTGCTGACAAAACGGGAGGTTTATGAAAAAGTGCATGGCTTTGACGAGGGCTATGCGGTGGCCTTTAATGATGTGGATTTCTGCATGAAGATTCGGCAGCTGGGGTACTTGATTGTCTGGACGCCCTTTGCGGAGCTATATCACTATGAGTCGAAAAGCAGAGGGCAGGACGATACCGACGAGAAGATGGAGCGGTTTGCCGGGGAAGTTCAGAAATTCCATGAAAAATGGGAAAAGGAATTAGAAGCGGGTGATCCGTATTACAATCCGCATTTGACATTGGATAGAGAAGACTTTGCAGCTATATAAAAGGAATATATAATTTCGGAAAGAGTGGGAATGTTTGAGGACATTAAGGACTTAAAAAATTTTTGTAAAAATAACAGAGCAATGGTGTGGATTATTCTGTTATTTACGCTATTGACTTATGGATTTGCTATCGTACATTTTAGTATCTCTATCGATACAGAGGATTTGATTTTAAAGCAGATGGGATTTTATAACGGCTGGTACGGTGTTGACCGATATGGGTTGGTACTGTCTAAGTGGTTGTTTGGCCATTTGATTTTGATACCAGGCGCAACCTGGTTTGGCGTAGCCGTCTTGATGGTTGTTTCAGGGATTTTATGGGAGTATCTGCTGTATCGGATCGGCGGGAATTCAGAAAAAAAATATTATGGATTGTTGCCGATTGCGCTTTTTACAAGCGTGAATATGTTGGAATTGCTAAATTTTCAATGCCTTTCTTTTGAAATTATGCTGGCAATGATATTTTTGGTTCTTTCAATATTGTTAATCTATGAGTGGGCGCTGGGAGAAGGCAGGAAAAAGACGCTGCTTCTAGGACTCACCTTTATGGTGTGGGCGTTTGGTTCTTATCAGGCATTTGTACCATTGTATATCGCGTCGGTATTAGGGTGTTTCCTTTTGGTATATGACCGAAAAAAGGCAGAGGAAAAACCGTGGATAGGAAAGATGGTTTTCCAACTAATCGGAAGTTTTTTGGCAGGATATGCGCTTTATACGATTGTTGGAAAGGCTATTAGAAAGGTAACAAATATCGGGGAAGGCGTATATACGGATAGTATGCTTAGATGGGGCAAAGATCCCGTGGATATGATTTTGGCTTCGATACGCGGCTATATAGGTAGTGTGGTTACAGGCGAAGGAGTAACTTGGAATTATGGATACTCTATTATTAGTATAGCACTGATCTGCTTTCTAATATACAAATTCGTTAGGAGAGAAAAGAAGCAGAAGGGTCTGGTTATTTTTAGCTTAGCATTATTTGGATTTTTAATTTCTCCTTTCTTATTGTGCATTGCACTAGGGGCGGCGCCTGTTGACAGAGCACAGTTAGCGGTTCCGTTTGTGTTAGGAATGGGGAGTGAAATTTTAACAGGAGAGATCGGGCAGCAAAAAAGGATGGCAGGTTGGTTTGTGAATATCCTTATACTGTTTTTGATTTATAGGAATGTGGTTACAACGGATAACCAACTATTATATACCGCGTATATGGTGTATGAACAAGAAAAGCAGTTTAGTGAGGAACTGGTATCTGCTGTGGAGAAGTGCGGAGGAAGGGAAGGAAAGACTAGAATCGCAGTTATAGGAACCTGGCGTCCCAATTATAATCCATCTATGATTGTCGGGGAAACATTAGGTAAATCCTTTTATGAATGGGATGCAGGGGTGCCAAACGGGACAAACAGGCGTATAGCAGGGTTATGGAAAGTGCTGGGATATTCTTTTGATGAAGTGCCTACAGAAGAATATGCAGTCTTGCAAGAAAAGGCTGCGGGAATGCCAGTATGGCCTGAAGAAGGTTCTGTTGTTGTGGAAGATGAGGTTGCGATTATAAAAATATCACAATAGAAAGCGAGGCGTACAATGGACGAGCAATCCAGAGATTTAGGGCAAAGGGAATGCGGTGGGCAGAAGCAGGAATGGAAGTGGCTGTTTGATCTTCTCAAGGACCAGGCCCTGATCCGCGACCACCTGGAGAAGGAGATTGAGCGCCTGTCCATCGAGAACGATGCCAAGCAGCAGAAGATCGATTACTATGAGGGAACCTATTTCACGATCGAGGCGGCGGCGAAGGAGCGGATGGAGATTATCGAGCGGCAGCAGCAGGAGATCGAGAAGTACCGCAGGGAGAGTATCTTCCGTCCTTTGCGGAAGCTGAAGGCGCTGTTTGGAGGGCGGGCTGGATGATGGGCGAAGGAGAGGGCAGAGCGATGCAGATCACGGACTTTTCGGATCTCTATACGGAGAAGGAGCGCGCCCGATTTGCCGCGTGCAGGGAGCTGGCTCCGGGGCTGGCTTACCGGCCTCTCATCAGCATTGTGGTGCCGGTGTACCGCACGCCGGTGCGCCTGCTGAACGAGATGATTTCTTCTGTTGTGCGCCAGAGCTATCCGGAGTGGGAGCTGTGCATCGGCAATGCCAGCGGGGACGACCGGGAGCTATGCCGGGCGCTGGAGGAATGGCAGCGGCAGGATGCGCGGATCCGGGTGTGTACGCTCGCGGAAAATAAGGGAATTTCTGGCAATACCAACGCCTGCTTCCAGATGGTGCGGGGAGAGTATACGGCCATGCTTGACCATGACGACCTGCTGACGGAGAACGCCCTGTGCGAGGTGGCGCTGTGCCTGCAGGGAAAAGAAGGCGAGCGGCCGTATTTCCTCTATTCCGACCAGGATATGGTGGATGAGGGGACGAAGAAGCGGTTCAATCCGCTGTACAAGCCGGGCTGGTCCAAGGATATGATGTATTCCGGCAACTATATTACTCACTTCTCGGTGCTGCGCACATCCCTGATCCGGGAAATCGGCGGCTGGGATACTACGACTGATGGGGCACAGGACTGGGATCTGTTCCTGAAGGCGGCGGAGCACACGGATCGAATTGTGGGCATTCCGCGAATCCTCTACCACTGGAGGATGGCCAGCACGTCCACAGCCTCCTCCATGGAGACGAAGGGGTATGCCCTGGACGCCCAGCTGCGTGCGGTAGAGGGTCACCTGCGCCGGATGGGAGAACCTCAGGCGCGGGTGCATTTTTATAACCGGGATATCTTTAAGCTGCAGGTTCTCTGGAACCGGAGGCACGAGGGTGATATCTCGGTGGTTATCTTCGATGAGGGGAAGAAGGGCAGCCTGTGGCTTCTGGCATCGCTGGTGCGGGCGGCGCTGCGTCTTCAGGAGCGGGAAATCATCGTGGTGTCGGACGATCCTAAGCGGCTGCAGGCGCCGGCGGCAGATGGCTGCATTGGCCTAACCGTCCCGGAGGGGAGCGATTGGGCGGATGGCTATGACGCCGGGGCGGCCCATGCCTCCGGGGAGGTGCTGCTGTTCCTGACAGACCGGGCGCTGCCCATGACGCCGAAGACCTTGACGGAGCTGGCAGACTGGGCTCTATATGATAAGGTGGCGGTTGCCGCGCCGAAGATCCTGGAGGAGGAAAGGACGATCCGGGAGATGGGCGTCGCCCTGACGGAGGAAGGGCCTAAGCCCATGTTTCGGGGCTGCTTTGCAGATGGGACGACCGCCTGCGGAAAGAATTACTGGTACCGGGATGTGCACGCGGCAGACTACAGCTGCTTTGCCATCCGAAGGGACATTCACGAGGCAGCCGGAGGCTTCCGGAGCCGGGAAGCATGTAGGCTGGAACAGATGGATTTGAGAAAGACACAGGCAAGCGCAGACGAGACACAGGCAAGCGCAGATGAGACACAGGCAAGCGCAGACGAGACACAGGCAAGCGTGGGCGCAGGACAGGCCAGGGCGGAGAGAGAGCAACCGGAAGTCCAGGGAGGTTTCTTTCCAGCGATGCTGGAGTACTGTCTTTGCCTGGAGCGCATGGGATACCGCCATGTGGTATCCCCCTATGCCGAAATCCGGCTGCTGGGGGGAGGACAGACCATGTGTGACCGCCTGGCCGGGGAGATAGAGGCTTCGGCGGCCGGACAGGCGGAGTGGAAGGGCTTCCGTGTGCGGCATGGGCTGGGAGAACGGGACTGCTACTATCCCGCAGAATATCCCGCAGGCCGCAGGGCTTGACGGCGGCAGGCCGCTGGGGTATGCTGGAAGCAGACAGTACTTGGGAACAGGAGAGTCGGGAATGAGGATTGAATCAATTAAAATTCGGAATTATCGGGTATTTCAGGACGTACAGGTTGAAAATATTCCTAATATGGCTGTGTTCCTGGGTATGAATGGCGTGGGAAAGACAACATTTTTTGACGTGTTTGGATTTTTGCATGATGCCCTGCAGACAAATATAAAGGCGGCCCTGGCAAAGCGGGGAGGCTTTCAGGAAATTATCTCCAGAGGGCAGACTGGGGATATAGAATTTGAAATTAAATTCCGGCCAGCGGAGAATGAACCGTTGATCACCTATGAGCTGGTGATCTGTCAGAAGGAGAAGAACCGCCCGGCGATCAAGAAAGAAGTGCTGCGGTTTCGCAGGGGGCAGTATGGGGCGCCATGGAAGGTGTTGGAATTTTCTTTTGGAGAAGGCGTTGCTGCCGACGGGGAGCTGAATAGCTATGACGATGTCAAGCTGGCCGATAGAAGCCCACAGAAACTGGACTCTCCGGATATCCTGGCGATCAAAGGCCTCGGGCAGTTTCGGGAATTTTCGGCAGTCTTAAGGCTTCGGCAGCTGATCGAAGACTGGTATGTCTCGGATTTTCACGTGGAAGAGGCGAGAGGAATCCGGGATGCTGGATATAGCGAGAGAATATCAGAGTCGGGTGATAATTTGGCTCTGGTGGCAAAGTATCTGTATGATAACCACCGAGATATTTTTGAACGGATTTTGGAAGATATGCGCAAACGGGTGCCGGGGGTGACAAAGATTGAGGCGCAGGAGACATCTGACGGGAGGATTGTCCTGCGGTTTCAGGACGGCAATTTTAAAGATCCATTTGTGTCGCGGTTTGTCTCGGATGGGACGATTAAGATGTTCACATACCTGGTATTGCTGAACGACCCGGAGAAGCATGCGCTGCTGTGTGTGGAAGAGCCGGAAAACCAATTGTATCCGCAGCTGCTTGCGGAGCTGGCGGAAGAATTCCGCCTGTATGCAGAGGAGGGCGGCCAGGTCTTTATCTCGACCCATTCCCCGGATTTTCTGAATGCTGTGAGGCTGGAGGAATTGTATTGCCTGGTGAAGGAGGGAGGGTATACGAAGATATACCGCGCGGCGGATAACGGGCTGATTAGGAATCTTTACCAGGAGGGGGACTTGCTAGGGCAGCTTTGGAGGCAGGAGATACTGGTGGAGGAGGTAGCGGAGCATTGAAGCTGATATTTCTGCTGGAGGAAGCCTCTATGAAAGAAGTGCTGGATATTCTGTTACCGAAAATAGTACCGGCCGGGGTCATGTTTCGTACAATCCCCCACAGCGGGAAAAGCGATCTTCAGAGATCAATCCCGAGAAAATTGAAGGGGTGGAATGAGCCAGACGTGAAATTTGTGATCGTCCAGGATCAGGACAGCAGCGATTGTGTAGAATTGAAAGAGCGCCTTAAGAGACTGGTGGATGGGACAGGGAGAACTGCTTTGATCCGAATCGCCTGCCATGAGTTGGAGGCATGGTATTTTGGAGATTTACAGGCAGTATCAGCTGCATATGGAATTGATATTGCAGCGTTCCAAAATAAGAGTAAATACCGTATTCCGGATGAGATTGCCAATCCTAAGGAAGAGCTGCGGAAGCTGGTGCCAAGACATCAACAGTTATCTGGGGCAAGGAAGATCGCTCCCTATATGAAAATAGGGAGGAACCGTTCGAGAAGCTTCCAGGTGCTTGTGGAAGGAATACAGAGATTGTGTCTGGAAGCGACAGAGCAGGCAGAATAGTCTACATAATAGAATTTAGGAGAAAGCCATGGACATAGATAACAAGACTCCTGCGCAGGAGTCCGGTGACAACCTAACCGAATATTACCGCACCCTCTACAACCGGGAGTGCGAGAAGAACGACGAGCTGGTGGCCCAGCTGGAGGAGGCGGAGAAGCACATTGAGGAGCTGGACTACAAGCTGGGGCGCATCAAGAACAGTTTCGCCTGGAAGCTGTCCAAGCCCCTGCGGGGAGCGATGCACACCTGTGTGCGCATCCGCGACGTGTACCGGCAGTACGGGAACCCCATCGGGGTAGCCCGCAAGATCCGGAGGAAGCTGCGGCAGAAGAATGCGGAGAAGCAGCACGGGCTGGCTAGTTTCCCGGACGCGGAGGAGGCGAAGCGGCAGCGGGAGACCAGATTTCCCAGGGAGATCACCTTCAGTATCCTGGTGCCGCTGTACAACACGCCGGAGAAATTCCTGCGGGAGATGATCGCCTCTGTGCAGGCCCAGACCTATGAGCGCTGGGAGCTGTGCATGGCGGATGGAAGCGACGGGGATCACCAGGATGTGGGCAGGATCTGCCAGGAGTACGCGGCGGCGGATTCCCGCATCAAGTACCGCAAGATTGAGCGGAACCTGGGAATTTCCGGGAATACGAACGTGTGCTTTGAGATGGCCACGGGAGAGTATATCGGCCTCTTCGACCACGATGACCTGCTGCACCCTTCGGTGCTGTACGAGTATATGAAGGTGATCTGTGAGCAGGGGGCAGACTACATCTACTGCGACGAGGTGACCTTTGAGGGGGACAGCATCGACAACATGCTGACCATCCACTTTAAGCCGGACTTTTCTATTGACAACCTGCGGGCCAACAACTATATCTGCCACTTTTCCGTGTTTTCCGAGAAGCTGCTGGAGGAGAGCGGGCTGTTCCGCTCGGAGTACGACGGCAGCCAGGACCATGACATGATCCTGCGGCTCACCGCCCGGGCAAAGAAGATTGTCCATGTGCCGAAGATCCTGTACTATTGGCGGTCGCACCCGGCTTCGGTGGCGGCGGATATCGGCGCCAAGACCTACGCCATTGACGCGGCAAAGCGGGCGGTGCTGGCGCATCTGAAGAGCTGCGGACTGGAGGGAAGCGTGGAGAGCACCAGGGCTTTCCCCACGATCTTCCGCATCAAATACAAGATCAAGGGACGCCCGAAGATTTCCATCATCATCCCCAACCGGGATCATGTGGACGACCTGAAGCGGTGCGTCGATTCCATACTGAACAAATCCACCTACGAGAACTACGAGATCCTGGTGGTGGAGAACAACAGTGAGAAGCCGGAGACCTTCGAGTACTACCGCCTGCTGGAGAGCCAGCCGAAGGTGCGCGTCCTCACCTACAAGGAGGCGGGCGGCTTCAACTACTCCCGGATCAACAACTTTGCGGCGCGGGAGGCGGACGGGGAGTACCTGCTTCTGCTGAACAACGACACGAAGGTGATCACCAGGGAGTGGCTGGAAGAGCTTCTGATGTACGCCCAGCGGGAGGACGTGGGAGCCGTGGGAGCCAAGCTCTACTACTCGGACAACACGATCCAGCACGCAGGCATCGTCATCGGCCTGGGCGCCCACCGCTCGGCGGGGCACACCCACCACCTGCTCCCCAGGGAGAACCTGGGGTACATGGGCAGGCTGTGCTATGCCCAGGATGTGTCGGCGGTGACAGGGGCCTGCCTGATGGTGCGAAAAGAGATCTACGACCGGGTGGGCGGGCTGGACGAGAGCTTTACCGTGGCGCTCAACGACGTGGATTTCTGCCTGCGGGTGCGCCGCCTGGGGCTTCTCAACGTGTTCACGCCTTTCGCGGAGCTCTACCACTACGAGTCCAAGTCCCGGGGGCTGGACAAGGACGGGGAGAGCGCGAAGCGGTATGAGCGGGAGGTGGCTGCTTTCCGGGAGCGGTGGAAGGAGGAGCTGGAGAAGGGCGACCCCTATTTCAACCCCAATTTTTCTCTGGATCACGCCACCTATGAGCTGCGGATGCCCGGGGAGGCAAGGTAGAGGAGGCGCTTCCGGCTGGCGCTGCCGGAGCCAGACATAGAACATAGGCGCAGCCACAGGCGCAAGCCGCGCTGGCCGGCCAAGAAGACAGGGCAGGAGAGATTGCAGAATGAGAAAACTGATTGCACAGATGATAAAATTTGGGTTTGTGGGGGCGCTTTGCTTCTTCATCGACTACGGGATTATGATCTTCCTGACGGAGATCTTCCAGGTGCCATACCTGGTTTCCAGCGGGATTTCCTTCTCGGTGTCGGTGGTGGTCAACTATGTGCTCAGCATCAAATTTGTGTTCGACGCGGACAAGGATGCCAACAAGGTCAAAGAATTCCTCGTATTCCTCATCCTGAGCATCATCGGGCTTGGCATCAACCAGCTGGTGATGTGGATCGGCGTGGACTTCATCCATATCGATTACAAGATTACGAAGCTGGGGGCCACCGGCATTGTAATGGTATATAACTTCATCACAAGGAAGCTGTTTATTGAGAAGCATGACGAGAAGCATGATTAAGAAAATCATCTTATTCCTGTGCAGCCTCCTGCTGCTGGCGGCAGTGGTGCCGGTGCTCATGGGGCTGCGGGGGGAGAACCGCAGCCTGTTCCCCATGGTCACGGAGAGTGCCCTGGAGAAAATCAGGGAAAATTTTAAGGTCACAGAGGACGACATTTTGGAGAGCCTCACATACAACGGGGAGGAGCTGCCCTGTGACCGGGAGAGAGGCGTCTTCTACCTGCCGCTGTCCATGGCGGAGGAGGCGTGGGAGGACGGACATCTGGACTCCGGGACGCCGGGGACAAATATCGCCTTCGCCTACGATGCTGCCGGAGAGGACAAGCTGGGCCTGATGGAGGAGGGAAGGGAGATCCCCTTCTACGCCTACACGAAGGACAGCGTCCGGGAGTACCGGCTGGTGGTGACCGGGCTTCCGGTCATCGAGATCGACGGCTTGGAGGAGGAGGGCATGTGCCGCATCCGGGTGCTGGACGCGGACACGAAGGTCAACTGGGTGACAGAGTCCGAGGCCTCCATGTATGTGCGGGGCAATACAAGCCGCAATTACCCGAAGAAGGGCTACCGGGTGCAGCTTCTGAAGGAGGCGCCGGACGGCGGGTACACCGGCAACAAGCAGGCGCTTCTGGGCCTCAGGGAGGACGACGACTGGATTCTCTACGCCATGTACAACGACGGGACGAAGATCCGGGACAAGCTGAGCATTGACATGTGGAATGTCTTCGGGGCCGGGGACAATGATTTCCAGGGAAGGCTGGGGACAGACCTGGTGTATGCGGAGGTCATTCTCAATGGGGAATATTATGGACTGTACGGCCTGATGGAACCGATAGATTCTAAGCAGGTGAACCTCCAGAAGGAGGATGGGCTCCATCTGACGGAGTATATGTACAAGCGGAAGCAGCCGTCCGAGCTGAACCTTTCCGAGCTGCTGGATCCGTCCTTCACCGCTGAGCGGCTGGGCTTTGAGATCAAGGGCGGCCGGGAGGGCGGGGACGCTGCGGACTGGGAGCCGCTGTATGAGCTGCTGCGCTGGCAGGAGCAGGAGTCGGACGAGGCTTTTGCGGCCGAGGCCGAAGAGATGGTGGACGTGGGCAACACGGTGGATATGTGGCTCTTTATCCAGATGATCACCGGCTACGACCAGATCGCCAAGAATGTATATTATGTGGCGAAGGCCCAGGGCGGGCAGCGGGTATTCTGGTTCGCCCCCTGGGACATGGATTTGACCTGGGGCTATACGTCCGACCCCACCTACCCCTTGAGCACCAAGTATGAGGATTTCCTGACGGAGAGCTATATCTGGTGGCAGCCAGGCGACCGCATGATGCTGACCAATGCGGCAGGGGCCAGGGATCTGGCCCAGGAGCGGTATGCGGCGCTGCGGCAGGAGCTGTTCACCGACGAGTGGATGCGGGAGAAGATTGGGGAGCTTGAGGAGCGGGTGTGCGCATCCGGGGCCTTTGCCCGGGATGAGGAGCGCTGGCCCGAGGGCAATCACGACGCCCAGTACGGGGAGCTGCTGCGCTATGCGCTGGAGCGCCTGGATTACCTGGACGGCTTCATGGCGGATATCCAGGGCGCGCTCCAGGACTTTTACAGCGAATAGCGCTGGGAGAGCCGGGCCGAGGCGTCTAGGCGGCCAGCGGCGGAAGCAGAAAGACAGAGGCAGGCAGAGCGAGGAAGAATTATGGGAGACAGGCAGCCAGAGGAAAAATACAGGCACGAGATAAAATATGTGGCGTCGGAACAGCAGCTGGCGCTGATCGGCATCCGGCTGAGGGAGTTGGCCAAGCTGGACGTCCACGCGGGGAAGGATGGCATTTACCGGATTCGCAGCCTCTACTTCGACGACTGTGAGGACCGAGGGCTGCAGGAGAACTTGGCGGGGATAGACCCCAGGGAAAAATTCCGCATCCGGGTCTACAACGCGGATGCGGGGCGGATTGCGCTGGAGCTGAAGCGCAAGGAGAGGGGCAAGACGCAGAAGCTGTCCTGCCCGCTGACCAGGGAGCAGTGCGAGAGCCTGATGAGGGGGCGGCCCCTTCCGTGGCGGGGCGGCTACCCGCCGGTCCTCACAAAGCTGCTGGCCCAGATGCACACGCGGCTCCTGCGGCCGGCGGTGATCGTGGAGTATGAGCGCACGCCCTACGTGTGCCGGGACGGGAATGTGCGGGTGACGATGGACCGCAACATCTCTTCCTCCGCAAGCTTCCTTCGGTTCCTGGATCCGGAGATCCCCAGGAGGCCCGTGATGGAGGCGGGCAGCCACATATTGGAAGTAAAATTTGACGAGTTCCTGCCAGATACGCTGCGGGAGGCGATGGAGATCGGCTCCTTGAGGCAGACGACTTTTTCCAAATATGCGATATGCAGGATGTACCATCTGTAGCAGGGCGCCCGCAGGCGGGCGGTAGACGACAGAAAGGCTGCGGCCATAAAAGAAAGGATAAGAGAGATGAGTTTTAAGGATGTGTTTAAAAAATCTTTCCTGGAGGGGTTCACCTCGATGGACATCGATACCTCCAAGATACTGGCAACGCTGCTGGTGGTGATACTGCTGGCGCTCTACATTTTCGTCGTGTACCGGGTGGTGACGAGAAAGACCTTCTACAACAAGAACTTTAATATCGCCCTGGTGGCGGTGGCCATTATCACGGCGGGGATTATCCTGGCGATGCAGTCCAACCTGGTGATCTCCCTCGGTATGGTGGGCGCCCTGTCCATCGTCCGTTTCCGTACGGCGGTGAAGGATCCGATGGACTTGGCTTTCCTGTTCTGGTCAATCAGCGTGGGCATTGTGTGCGGCGGGGGCCTCTACGAGGTGGGGGTGATCGTCTCCATCATCGTGACCCTGTGCATCGTGGGGCTTGACATGATCCCGGTGGCCAAGGCGCCGATGCTTCTGGTGGTGAACCTGGACGGCCCGGACAGGGAGGATGCCGTGATGGAGGCTGTGCGCAGGCGGTGCAGGCACTGCCGGGTGCGCTCCCGGAATGTCTCCTCCGGCCGGGAGGATATGATCATCGAGCTGCGGGTGAAGGAGGAAAAGCAGCTGGTGGCCGAGGTGAGCAGGATCGACGGAGTGGAGTACGTATCCCTGGTCGCCCACGACGGAGAGGTGACCTTCTGACAGGCGCCTGCAAAAGCGGGAGGGCGTCAGGATAGAGCGGCATTTTACGGCACCCAGGTATTGTGAAGCCGCAGGGAGATGGATGAGATGGGAAAAATCGAGAGAGGGATTGAATACGCCCGGCACTACGGGGCTGGAAGGCTGGCCCGCAAGGTGCTGGAGCACGGGGAGAGAAAACGGGCGGAGGCCGGGTATGAGGAGTGGCTGTCCGCCGCTCTGCCGCCGATCAAGAAGCTGGTTCTCCAGAGGGAGGAGATTTGCCGGGAGGAGGAGAGAGGAGCCGTCCTCCCGGTCTTTTCCCTGGTGGTGCCGGTGTACCGGACGCCGGAGCCCTTCCTGAGGGCCATGGTGGAGTCGGTGCTGGATCAGAGCTATGGAAGGCTGGAGCTGTGCATCGCCGACGCAAGCCCGGCTGAGGCAGGCGGCGGGAGCGCCTGGCCGGAGGGAAGAGGCCGGGCCGCCGGGGAAGGGGAAACCCAGACGCCGGAGAAGATTCTGCGCGGGTATATGGAGAAGGACAGGCGGATCCGGTATGTGAGGCTTGAGAGAAACCTGGGGATCGCCGGCAACACCAATGCGGCGCTTGAACTGGCTTCCGGGGATTTCATCTGCCTGCTGGACCACGATGACCTGCTGGCGCCCAACGCCCTGTACGAGCTGTACCAGGCGTGGAAGAAAGAGCCCCGGACAGACATGTTCTACAGCGATGAGGACAAAGTGGATGCGGAGGGGAAACGGCATTTCACCCCCCATTTCAAGCCGGATTTCAACCGGGAGCTGCTGCGCAGCAACAACTATATCTGCCATCTGTTCTGTGTGCGGCGCACGCTGGCGCTGCAGGCCGGCGGGCTCCGGGAAGGGTTTGACGGGGCGCAGGACCACGATTTTATTCTGCGCTGCACGGAGTTGTCGGAGAGGATCTGCCACATCCCCAAGGTGCTCTACCACTGGAGGACCCACCAGGCTTCCACGGCCATGAACCCGGGGAGCAAGGGCTACGCCTGCGAGGCAGGGCGCCGGGCAGTGGCGGCCCATCTGCACAGGATGGGGGAGGAGGGCCAGGTGATCCCGCTGGCCGACCCTGGATTTTACCGGGCCAGATACCAGTTGACAGATGCGCCCGATGTGACTATGATTGTACAGGGGATTTTTTCCGGGGTGCAGCGGGAGCATTTCCTGGAGAAGATCCGCAGCCTGACGGATTACCCGCGGCTGACGCTGATGCAGGCGGCTTCCCGGCAGGAGGCTGCAGGGATGCTGGCGGCGGAGGCTGCCCGGGAGAAGCCGTCCGGGCTGCTTTTGTTCCTGGACAGAGATACGCTGCCGGCGCACAGGGACTGGCTGCGGGAACTGGCGTCCTTTGCCGTGAAGAGGGACGCGGGCTGTGTGGGCCCCAGGATCTACGGGCCGTCGAACCGGCTGAAGAGCGCCGGGGAGGTGACGGGGATGTTCGGGCGGCCGTCTGCCTGCCCGTTCGAGGGGCTGCACAGCGGCTTCTACGGGTACATGCACAAGGTGGGGCTGCAGCAGGAATGTTCCGTGGTGTCTGGAAGCTGTCTTTTGGTGCGCCGGGACCGGCTGCTGGAGGCGCTGGCCGCACAGCCGGGGCTTCTGGCGGGTGAGAACTGGCATGTGGCGCTGTGCCTGGCCATGCGGGAGAGAGGGCTTCGCAACTTCTACACACCCTTCGCGGTGATGAAGTCTTCGGAGCCAGTCCGAGGCGGCCGGGCGAGCCTGGAAGAGCACAGAGGCCGCAGCGGGCGGGGAGGCTTAGCGGGAGCGCCTGGGAAGACGGATCCCTTCTACCACCCGGAGCTGTCTGTGCGCCGCGGGCGCTGGCTCCTGAAAAATATTACCGAGTGATTGAGGATGGCTATGTCGGAAGTATCGATTGTAATACCAAATTATAACGGGATAAAGTTCATCGGCGGATGCCTGGAGGCAGTCTATGCCCAGCATTACCCGGGGCTTGAGGTGATCCTGGTGGACAACGGCTCCACGGACGGCAGCCGGGAGCTGGCTATGCGGGAGTATCCCCAGACCCATCTGGTGGCGCTGGACGACAATTATGGGTTTTGCGGGGCGGTGAACGCCGGAATCCGGGCTTCCGATTCGGAGTTTGTCATCCTGCTGAACAACGACACCCAGGTGTGCCCCGGCTTTGTGGCGGAGCTGGTGCGGGGGATGCGCCACTCGGAGAAGATTTTTTCCGGTGCGGCCAAAATGATACAAATGTACGATAGGATGAAGCTGGACGATGCGGGAGACTATTACTGTGCCTTGGGCTGGGCCTTTGCCAGAGGCAAGGACGGCCCGGCGGAGAGCTATGGGAAGGCGGAGGACATTTTCGCCTGCTGCGGCGGGGCTGCCATCTACCGCAGGTCTATCCTGGAGGAGATCGGCTTGTTCGACGAGGAGCATTTTGCCTACCTGGAGGACATCGATATCGGCTACCGCGCCAGGACCCGGGGCTATCGCAACGTCTACCTGCCTAGGGCGAAGGTGTACCACGCAGGGAGCGGGACCAGTGGCTCCCGCTACAATGAATTCAAGGTGCGCTACGGCTCCAGGAACAATGTGTACCTGATCTACAAGAATATGCCGCTGGCCCAGATTGCGCTGAACATGCCGCTGCTGGCGGCCGGATTCCTGATCAAGTTCCTGTTTTTCAGCGCGAAGGGCATGGGAAGGGAGTATGCGGCGGGGATTAAGAACGGCCTGGAGCTGGCTGTAAAGTATCCGAAAGAAAAATTTAATTGGAAATATGTTGGAAGCTATGTTAAAATCCAATTAGAATTGTGGGGCAATATCGCGCGCAGGATACTGGGATAGGCGGCGCGCCGCCCGGAATTGTTAAAAGTGTTAATAAAATATTAAATAAATATTGCGAAAAGCCGGTTGCTCTTTCAGTTATTTTATTGTATGATATACGGTATGAAGTTGTGTGGATTGACAAAAGGCTTCAGATTTTTTTGTGCTGCAGAGCATATGAGGAGTTGGGTGATAACGGTTGATTCGCGATAATCAAAAGTTTTTCAACACATTCCATGTTGTCATAGACGCATTGGTGATCGCGGCGGCATATGCGCTGGCCTATTGGATTAAGTTTTCCAGCGGGTTGTTTGTCAACGGGGTGCACTGGACATTTGAGATTTATGGGATGGCTCTCATCCCGGTGATCCCGGTTTACCTTTTCTTATATTTCGCCTTCAACCTGTACACGTCCAAGCGCGTGCAGGGGCGCAGGCTGGAGCTTTCCAACATTGTCAAGGCCAACACCATCGGGCTGCTGCTCTTTATCATGATACTGTTCGTCCTCCACCTGGATGATTTTTCCAGGGCCATGCTGGTGATTTTCTATGTGACGAACGTGGTGCTGGAGGCGGTGGCCAGGAATGCGATCCGCATGTTCCTGCGGGATATCCGGCGCAAGGGTTTCAATATCAAGCAGATTTTGCTTGTGGGCTACAGCCGGGCGGCGGAGGAGTATATCGACCGGATCCGGGCGAATCCCCAGTGGGGCTACGTTGTCCGCGGGATCCTGGACGACAATGTGGAGAGCGGAACTGAGTACAAGGGAGTGAAGGTGCTGGGGAAGATCGGCAACTTGTTTGTGATCCTTCCCGAGAACGGCCTGGACGAGATCGCCATCACGCTGGGGCTGGATGAATACTCCAAGCTGGAGCATATTGTGGCATTATGTGAAAAATCAGGCGTGCATACGAAGTTCATTCCCGACTATAATAACATTATACCTACGAAGCCATACACGGAAGATTTGATGGGGCTTCCGGTGATTAATATCCGCTATGTCCCGCTGACGAACACGTTCAACAGCATTATCAAGCGGGCGATGGATATTGCAGGCTCGATTGTGGCCATCGTTCTTTTTTCTCCAGTCATGCTGGTCACTGCAATCCTGGTTAAGACGACCTCCAAGGGGCCGCTGATCTATGCCCAGGAGCGGGTGGGGCTGCACAACAAGCCGTTTCGGATGTATAAGTTCCGCTCGATGGAGGTGCAGGACCCGAAGGAGGAGAAGCGGTGCTGGACTGTGCGGGGGGACTCCCGGGTGACTCCTGTGGGCCGGTTCATCCGCATGACGAGCATTGACGAGCTCCCGCAGCTGTTCAATGTGCTGAAGGGAGATATGAGCCTTGTGGGGCCCAGGCCGGAGAGGCCGCTTTTTGTGGAAAAATTCAGGGAAGAGATCCCGAGGTATATGGTGAAGCACCAGGTTCGTCCCGGTATGACCGGTTGGGCGCAGATCAATGGCTACCGCGGGAACACTTCAATCCGCAAGCGGATTGACCATGACCTGTATTATATAGAAAATTGGACGGTGGGGCTGGACATCAAGATCCTGTTCCTTACCTTCTTTAAGGGCTTTATCAATAAGAATGCCTATTGACAGGGCCGAAGCAGTTGCAATGGTTGATTGTTACGAATCTGAAAGTGAGAGGAATTGATTATGTCAGAGGATACAAGGAGAAAAAGCAGCAGTCCGAAGCGGCGCCGCAGCACCAGCGACGGTGTGTCCAGAACGGGCAAATCCAGGACGTCCGGAACAAGATCCGGCAGCTCTGCATCCAGGAGAAGTTCGTCGGGGCACATTTCCCCGGGAACTGCCCGCAACCGGAAGCGCAAGGGGAAGAGGGCTGCGGCTAGGAAGCGCAGGAGAATGATCCTGTTCGGCGTGGAGGCTGTCGTCATTCTGTGCCTGATTGTCGTCCTTGTGGTGGTGTCCAAGCTGGACCGTATGCAGGGGGGCGACCTGAGCAATTCCCAGGCGGCGGGGACGACCGACGAATCGCTGGACAATGTGGATCCGGTGGTGGATATCACGCCGGAGACGGAGGCCAAGCTGGAGGGCTATACGAACATCGCCCTGTTCGGCGTGGATTCCAGGACGGGGATCCTGGGCAGCGGCAGCAGGTCTGACACAATCATCATCGCCAGCATCAACAACCAGACGAAGGATGTCAAGCTCTGCTCTGTGTACAGGGACACGTACCTGAACTTGACCAACGGCAGCTACGGCAAGGCGAACGGGGCCTATGCCTTCGGCGGGCCGGAGCAAGCCATCAGCATGCTGAACCTGAACCTGGATTTGAATATTACCGAGTATGTGTCCGTGGATTTCACGGCCATCGCCAACGTGGTGGACGCCCTGGGCGGCATCGAGATCGATGTGACCGAGGAGGAGATGGGCCATCTGAACAACTATACGGTGGAGACGTCGGAGGTTGTGGGGCGGAGCACGACGAAGCTCACAAGCCCTGGCCTGCAGACGCTGGACGGCATCCAGGCAGTGTCCTACTGCCGTATCCGCTATACAGCCGGCGACGACTTTAAGCGCACCGAGCGCCAGAGGGATGTGATCGAGAAGATTGTGGAGAAGGCGAAGACTGCGGATATCGCCACAATCAATGAGATCATCGACGAGGTCTTCTCTCAGGTGGCCACGAATATGTCTGCCACGGAGGTGCTGTCCATGGCCTCGGATATCTTGTCCTACAATATTGTGGGGAGCGATGGCTTCCCGTTTGACCGGGCGACAGGGACGTTTGGCAGCAAAGGCTCCTGCGTCGTGGCGGCTGACCTGGAGCACAATGTGGTGCAGCTCCACTCCTATCTCTTCGGGGAGGATGAGAGCTATGTAGTCTCCGACAATGTGAAGGAGATCAGCGAGAAGATTGTCAGCGACACGAACGTGACAGCTCCGGAAGAAGAATAAGGAAAAGGAGAATAAAGAGTTTCGCGAAGCGGAGCTCTTTATTGTTTCATAGGGAGGAATCCGCTGCGCCGGTGCAGGAGGGAGGCGGTTCCCTGTGAGGCAATAAACGCCCTGCTGCGGACGCGTACTTTTTTGGATCAGTGAAGATATGATGATGAGCAAAATGATCAGCCTCCTGCTGACGGCGGTGCTGGGGACAGCGCTGGTGGCCGGCGGGGTGGGGCAGAAGATGGAACGCCAGGAGGTGGACGTCATCCTCTTTGCGGGGCAGAGTAATATCAGCGGGCTGGGGGATGCCTCCAAGGCGCCGGAGGTGCCGGAGGGCGTGGGCTACGAGTTCCGGGCTGTCACGGATCCCACCAGGCTCTACCACCTGGAAGAGCCTTTTGGGGAGAACGAGAACCGGGAGGGCATGTGCGACGACTCTCCGTTTCTGGAGCGCACGGGCTCCCTGGCGTCGGCTTTTGTGAACGCTTACTATGCGCAGACAGGCACGCCGGTGGTGGCGGTCGCCGCGTCTAGGGGCAGCTCCAAGATGAGCACCTGGCTGCGGGAGGACGGCTTGTTTATCGATGCAGGCCAGCGGCTGGACGCCTGCCTCCAGTATTTGAATGAGAATCCAGACTATAAGATCCGGCATATCTATATGGTGTGGCTGCAGGGGGAGAGCGACATCTCCTCCCACAGGGACGACGAGGACTACGCCGCCCAGCTGCAGGAGCTATTCGATAATTTCCACATATTAGGCGTGGAGAAGTGCTTCCTCATCCGCGTGGGGATGGACACAGACCGGAACCCGGAGGACATGGAGTATATCCTGGAAGCGCAGACGGAGCTGTGCCGCACAGGAGAGGATTTTGTGCTGGTGTCTGTCCAGGCGGTTACCCTGCCGGAGCGGGGCATGCTGCAGGATGCCGTCCACTACACCCAGGAGGGCTACAACCTGGTGGGCGAGGAGGCTGGGACGAACGCGGGCATCTATGTGTCCACGGGGGTGGAGCCCTCCATGTACGACCCGTACTACGAGAGCGAGTATGTCCCGGATGAAGGGCAGGCTGCGGGAGCGGAAGCCGGAGCTGAGACAGAGGAACAGGATTCCGGGGAGGTGGGAGAAGAATGACAGGGCAGCGCATGCGCATCGATGTAATTATCCCGACCTACCAGCCGGATGGGCGGCTGCACAGGCTGCTGGCGCGGCTTTGCGCCCAGACCAGGCCGCCGGAGAAAATTATCCTGATGAATACGGAGGAGCGCTATTACCGGCCGGAGCAATATGCGGACATCCCCAACCTGGAAGTCCACCATGTGACGAAGAGGGAGTTTGACCACGGGGGGACGCGCCGCCAGGCCATGGCGTATGCCAGCGGGGACATCGCCGTGTTCATGACCCAGGACGCGGTGCCGAAGAACCAGTACCTGCTGGAGCGGCTGACAGCGCCCATCGAGGCTGGGCTGGCCCAGGCGGCCTACGCCCGGCAGCTGCCGGCTCCCGGCTGCAGGGACCTGGAGGCTTTTACAAGGGAATTTAACTATCCGGCCAAGAGCCGTGTGAAGAGCCAGGAGGATGTGGAGGAGCTGGGGGTGAAGGCCTACTTCTGCTCCAACGTCTGCGCGGCCTACCTGCGCGCAGCCTACCAGGAGGCGGGGGGCTTTGTGAGCCGCGCGATTTTCAACGAGGATATGGTGCTGGCCGCAAGGATCCTGCAGAATGGCGGGAAGGTGGCCTATGCGGCGGATGCCTGCGTAATCCATTCCCACAACTATACGGGGCTCCAGCAGTTCCGCAGGAACTTTGACGTGGCGGTGTCCCAGGCGCAGCACCCGGAAATTTTTGCCGGGATCCCGTCAGAGCGGGAGGGGATCCGCCTGGTGAGGGATACGGCCCGGCATTTTGCAGCTGAGGGAAAATGGCTGGTCCTGCCGGAGCTTTTATGGATAAGCGGCTGGAAGTTTCTAGGGTTCCAGCTGGGGAAGAGATACCGGAGCCTGCCGCCGTGGCTGGTGCGGCTGTGCACGATGAACCGGGCTTATTGGGAGAAAGAAACAGAAACGGAGGAATGCTGAATGTGTGGAATAGTTGGCTATGTGGGAGAGAACCAGGCGGCTCCGATCCTGCTGGATGGGTTATATAAGCTGGAGTACCGCGGATACGATTCTGCCGGCATCGCTGTCTACGGCGAGGAGGGCATCAAGGTGGCGAAGGCCAGGGGGAGGCTGAAGATCCTGGACGAGATGACCCACGGCGGGGCGATGCTTCCGGGGACAGCCGGCATCGGGCACACCCGGTGGGCGACCCACGGCGCGCCCAATGACGTCAACGCCCATCCCCATTTCAATAGGGATGAATCGATTGTTGTCGTACATAACGGCATCATCGAGAATTATCTGAAGCTGAAAAAGAAGCTGGAGGGCAAGGGCTATCAATTCTGCTCGGAGACCGATACAGAGGTGGTGGCCCAGCTGCTGGACTACTATTAC
Organism: uncultured Lachnospiraceae bacterium; assembly: GCA_944381745.1. GTDB lineage: Bacteria > Bacillota > Clostridia > Lachnospirales > Lachnospiraceae > JAGTTR01. The sequence goes on from CALWMI010000114.1 coordinate 22,795, forward strand.
GACGGGGATCCGCTGAAGGCGATCACCAAGATCATGCACCGTATGGAGGGCTCCTATGCCCTGGGCATCCTCTTCAAGGATCATCCGGGTACGGTGTATGCAGTGCGCAAGGACAGCCCGCTGATTGTCGGCCATGGGCAGGGGGGCAACCTGATCGCCTCGGATGTGCCGGCGGTGCTGAAATATACGAGGAGCGTCTACTTCATCGAGAATGAGGAGATCGCCAAGCTGACCAAGGATGATATCACTTTCTACAATATTGACGAGGAAGTGCTGGTCAAGGAGCCGTCAGAGATCGGCTGGGACATCTCGGCCGCCGAGAAGGGCGGCTACGAGCACTTCATGCTCAAGGAGATCTACGAGCAGCCCAAGGCGATTGCGGACACGCTGAACCCGCGGCTCAAGGATGGCAGGATTGTCATCGAGGAGCTGAAGATGGACGACGAGGAGATCCGGCAGATCCATAAGATTTTCATTGTGGCCTGCGGCTCCGCCTACCACACAGGCGTGACCAGCAAATATGTGTTTGAGGGGCTGGCCCGCATCCCCACGGAGGTGGATCTGGCGTCGGAGTTCCGCTACCGGAATCCGATCCTGGATGAGCACACGCTGGTGGTCATCATCAGCCAGTCCGGGGAGACGGCGGATTCCCTGGCGGCCCTGCGCCTGGCAAAGTCCCAGGGCGTGCGCACCCTGGGTATCGTCAACGTGGTGGGAAGCTCCATTGCCAGGGAGGCGGACAATGTGATGTACACCTGGGCAGGCCCGGAGATCGCAGTGGCCACCACGAAGGCCTACAGCACCCAGCTGATTGCCCAGTACTTGCTGGCGCTGAAATTTGCCCAGGCGCGCAGGATGCTGCCGGAGGAGGAGCTTGCTGGCTATATCGCCGATCTCAGGAAGATTCCGGATCAGGTGGAGATGGTTCTGGGCAACAAAGAAAAAATTCAGAAGTTTGCCAACCGCTATCTGGCGGCGAAGGATATCTTTTTTATTGGCAGGGGCATCGACTATGCGATTTCTATGGAGGGTTCCCTGAAGCTGAAGGAGATTTCCTACATCCACTCGGACGCCTATGCCGCTGGGGAGCTGAAACACGGCACGATTTCCCTCATCGAGGAGGGGACGCTGGTGGTGGCTGTGCTGACCCAGGCGGAGCTGTACAAGAAGACGATCAGCAATATGGTGGAGGTGCGCTCCAGGGGAGCGTTCGTCATGGCGGTTACCAACAGCGGCAACCAGGAGGTAGAGAAGACGGCGGACTTTGTCATCTATATCCCGGAGACGAACCGCTACTTCACCAATTCCCTGGCAATCATCCCGCTGCAGATGTTCGGCTACTATGTGGCGCTGGGAAAAGGCTGCGATGTGGATAAGCCCAGGAACCTGGCGAAATCTGTCACGGTAGAGTAAGCGGGGCAGAAAGCCATGCTGAAAATATACGGCTGTACCGGCTGCGGCAGGCTGCAGGCAGTCTCCAGGCGCAAGTCTGTGGAATGCCCGGCCTGCCGTATGCCGATGGAGAAGGTTCCCCTGACGTTTCTGCAGTATACGGAGCTGTCGGAGGAGGAGAGGACAAGATATGCCCTCCGGTGGGCGGCCGCCAGGCTGGACGGCAGGAGGCAGCCTTGAATGTGTACAGGAGAGGACGGCGGCAGTTCAAATTTTTTTAAAAATGCTGTCACAAATTGAACACAATTCCCTGCTATCTTGAAATCATACAGAGAAGGCAGTTGGCGGCAGGAGAGCCGGCGGGTTCCGCCGGTTTCCCTGCCTACAGGATAGAGAGGAGAATCGAGTATGTTTGAAGATTACAAAGATCAAAACCAATATGGGAACAGCCGGACCACCGGCAGCTATGACAGCTATGGGAGCTATCGCTATTCCGGCTACAGCGGGGACGGAGACAATAAGAAGGGCAAGAAGGACAAGAAGAAGGGCGGCTTTGCCAGATCTATGGCGGTGTGTATCTGCCTGGCGCTGGTGTTCGGCGTCGTGGCTGGGGCGGCCTTCCAAGTGACGGACTACCTGGGAGAACAGGTCACGTCGGCGTCTGCGGAGGAGGCTGCGGTATCTGGCGGCGAGGACGAGGGAGACAGCGATGTGGCCAGTGTGCTGGAGAAGAATGCCCAGAGTGAGACAGGGGATTCCAGCGGCTCTGCGGTCACCACAGTCTACGATGTCTCCCAGGTGGTGGAGAAGATGATGCCCTCCATGGTGGCCATCACCAGCAGCGGTGTGACGGAGATACAGAGCCTGTTCGGCACCTTCCAGCAGCCAAGCCAGAGCAGCGGCAGCGGGATCATCATCGGACAGAACGATTCAGAGCTTTTGATCGCCACCAACAACCACGTGGTGGAGAATGCCCAGGAGCTGAACGTGTGTTTTGTGGACAATGAGATTGTATCTGCCCAGGTGAGGGGCACCGACCCGGTGAATGACCTGGCGGTGGTGTCCGTGCAGATCGCGGATATCAAGGATTCCACGATGAGCCAGATTGCGATTGCGGAGATCGGGGATTCCGACAGCCTGCAGATTGGCGAGCCGGTGATTGCCATCGGCAATGCCCTGGGCTACGGGCAGTCCGTGACGGTGGGTGTGGTCAGCGCCCTCAACAGGAGCTTGGAGGTGAGCAGTACCTCCACATCCACCGGCGGTGTGGCTACGAACCTGATCCAGACGGACGCGGCGATCAATCCGGGCAACAGCGGCGGGGCGCTGGTGAATATCAACGGTCAGGTGATCGGCATCAACTCTGCAAAGCTGGCCTCCAACGAGGTGGAGGGCATGGGCTATGCCATCCCGATGTCCACGGCAGAGCCGATCTTAAGCGACCTGATGAACCGCACGCCCAGGGAGAAGGTGGCAGAGGAGGAAAGAGGCTATCTGGGTATCTCCGGGGCAGATGTGACAGAGGATGTGACCAGCATCTACAACATCCCCACGGGAGCCTATGTGGTGACGGTGAACGAAGGCTCTGCGGCAGATAAGGCCGGGATCCGCCAGGGCGACGTCATTACAGAGTTTGACGGCCTGACGGTGTCTTCCATGACAGGGCTGAAGGATACCATGAGCTATTACCGCGCCGGAGAGACGGTGGAGGTAGGGCTTCTGACATCCCGCGACGGCGAGTGGGTGGAGGAGACTGTGACGGTCACCCTGGATGACGCGCTGTCTCAGTGAGGGACGGCGGGCAGCAGCCAAGAGAAGCTGGCGCAGGACGGCCTTGAGAGGGCCAGATGAGAAGCAGAAATTTTGAGAGCCTGTGAAAGGGGGCATACCCATTCCCTTTTCACAGGCTCTCTTTGCGAGGAGGAGTTCTGTCTTGCCGCGGACGCGGCAAATCCGCTATAGGGCGCTTCCAGCCTTCCCTGCGCATGTTGCCGCCGTCTTGCCGCGGACGCGGCAAATCCTTTATAGCTGTCATTGTCCAGGCCGGCGGCTTCTCAAGTACGGAAGCAGGAAGGAGAGGACGAGAAGGCAGCCGCCCAAGGCTGTGAGGGCGCACAGGCCGTACCAGGCGGCGGGGCGGAAGTACGTATCGTCGTAGGAGTGGTAGACGAGAAAATTCAAGTCTGCCTTTTCCTGCGGCTGCCCGTTGACGGAGAGAGCTCCCCCCGGATAGGCGTCGTGGGCGCCGGTATCGTAGCGGAGGAAGGCGACGCTGCTGTCCGCCGTGCCGGAGAGGCAGCCGACGGTGATGGTGTAGGCTGTCTCGCCCTGGGGGACGACGGTATCCGCCGTGGACAGGTACAAGTAGTCGTAGTCAAAGACGTCCTGCCCCGTCACCTCGGTGTACAGGACAGGCGTCCCGTCCTCGGCCACGACCGAGATCTGGTAGCGGGAATCCTGGGCGTCCGGGGACACATTTTTCACGCGCAGGCAGACCCGGTTGAAGGCCTGGCTGGTGACGAAGGTCTGGGTGAGGCTCTCGCCCTGGGTGAGGCCGGCTTCAGTGGAATCGGTGTAGGTCCGCTGGGCGATGGCGGTCTCATGGCGGGAGAGGGGCGCTGCGGTGAAAGCCTCCGTGTGCAGGAGCATCCAGGCTAGGCAGACGGGAACGGCGGCCAGGGAGAGGACAGCCGGGACGGGGGAATGCCGCTTGGCCTGCAGGGTGGGGAGGGAAAAAAGCTGCGCCATCCCCCAGGCGGCGGCCAGGAACAGGATGAAGGAAAAGCACAGGCTGTACAGCTCCCCAGTCTCCCACAGGACGTGGAAGAGGGAGCCTCCCACCAGCGTCAGGCACAGGAGGAGCGGCAGGACAGCGCCGTCTCTCCTGCAAAGGGCAAAGCAGGCTGCAGCGATGGAGGCCAGGAAGAGGAGGAGGCGCATGGCCTGCATGTAGAACAGGACAAAATCCTTCTTGTCCTCCAGCAGATAGGTATGCACCTTGCCTGTGCGGGCGTACTGGTTCAGGTATGAGACATAGTCGTCGGAGCCGTCAGCCCAGGTGCGGACGAGCTTGCGTCCGGCCAGGGACAGCCAGCCTGTCGCGCCCATTTCCTGGAGACGGCTGGACAGCTTCTCCATGTTCCGAGCAGTCTTCTCCTCCTTGGTGGGGGCATTCAGCGTGTCGTAATAGTCCGCCGTGTTGAACATGCCGTCAGATTCCTCGTTGGCTCCCATGGCCAGCCAGCTGGCCACAGGGAAGGCAGTGTCGCTGTAGTCGAAGCGTGTGTAGGAGGACTGGATGGCCGCCGTCCCTGCATAGGAGAGTGCCAGGGACGCCAGGAGGACGGCGGAGCAGCAGGCCGCCCTGCGAAGCCGCAGACGGGGGAGGAGAAGCATGGCAATCAGGCCGGCGATCAGCACGATGACCACAGTGGCGCGGATGCGAAAGCCAGCACAGAGGACAAGCCCTAGGAGGACGGACAGAAGCAGGGCAGCCGCCGTGCTGCCGGGGCGGAGGCGCGGCAGCGCACGGCCACCTCCGTCGGCAGCTTCCCCAGTGTCCATTGCCTGGGTACCGCCACCCTGGGGCGGGCGGGAGGCGGAGGCTTCCCCAGCGCCGCCGCTGCAAAGCTGCTGGAAGAGCAGCAGGAACAGGTGGCAGCCGCCCACAAAGAAGGGCATAGAGAAGGTGCTTGTGTAGGCAAAGCCTGGCCACAGGTAGACAAGCGGGTTCAGCAGGCAGAGGAGGAGGAAGAGGACGGCAGGGAAACCGCCGGCGAACCGCCGCATCATGCGGAAGCCCAGCCAGACCGCCAGATCCATGCACAGGGCGTTGACAATCTGCAGCAGGAGCATCAGGGAGGCGTCGGTAAGCCCCAGCGCCGATGCCGGCAGGAACAGCCAGTAACACAGCAGGGTGAAAAAGATATTGTTGGGGTAGATGGAAAAATACCCCTCCAGGGCTGTCCCGGATAGGGAATGGCTCTCCAGCATGCGCAGCGCCTCGTCAAAGGTGCGGTAAGGGTCGTACATGAAGGTCGTCTGCCCGATGGCCAGCAGGAGGGCGAGCTGTCCCAGGAACAGGACGGCGATGGCCGCGAGGGGAAGCCATAAGGCCGCCCGGCCCTCCAAAGCCGCCGCCCGCCGCGCCAGAGGGGAGAGGCAGTACAGGACAAGCCCCAGGAGCAGGCAGCCCAGGAGGACTGCACACGCCCGGCCAGGGGAGGACAGGAGGGAGTAGAGATAACCCGCCCGCTCCCATTCCTGGAGGGAAAACCAGGCGATATATCCGAAGATGCCGGTATAAATCAGGAACACAGCCTGCGTGAGGCGGCGGCGCAGGCCGCCGGGGGAATGTAGAAGCTCCATAGGTCAGAATCCTTTCTGCACTTTAGTTTAAGCGCCCGGATCAGCGCGGTAAACGCGCAGGCCGGAATGCGCAGGTATCATAGCCACTTCGTGGCTATTATACCATGCCCGCCAGCGTGCAAGGTATGTATAAGCGCCCGGCTCTGAGCGGTGAACGCTCAGCCCGGAATGCGCAGGTATCATAGCCACTTCGTGGCTATTATACCACGCCCGCCAGCGTGCAAGGTATGTATAAGCGCCCGGCTCTGAGCGGTGAACGCTCAGCCCGGAATGCGCAAGTATAATAGCCACTTCGTGGCTATTATACCATACTCGCTGTGGGGGCGGGAAGGTGGTTTATAAAAAGTTCACTTGTAGGAGGCTGGGGGAATGGGCTATAATAAGAACAAGATTTCGGCAAAAAGCGGAATGGACAGAAGGATTGTAGGATGAGGTAGATAAAGAATGGAAAATATGGACATGACAGAAAACAGAGGCAAGACAGAATACAGCGATAGAGAGGAATGGAAGGGCCCGGCGGCTGTCCGGGACGAGGACGGCGGGAATGCCGGAGGGGGAGACGGAGAGAGCCGCGAGACAGCGGATCCTTCTGTGCTGGAGAAGGGCGTTCCAGAGGACGGCACGGACGAAGAGGAGTATGAGAAGGTGTGCTTCGTCTGCCGCAGGCCGGAGAGCAAGGCTGGGAAGATGATTACCATGCAGCCGGGGTTAAGCATATGTGCCGACTGTATGCAGAAGACTTTTGACACGATGAAGAATGCAGGCTTTGACTTCACCGGCGGGATGGCGCCGGGCGCCGCAGGCCCGGGCGGGCCGGGGGAGAAGGGGCCTGGGCAGACGGGCCTGCCCAATATCAGCATGATCAACCTGGCTGACCTGCAGAATATGATTCCCCGCAGGCAGAAGGTCAAGAAGAAGAAACCCCAGGAGGAACAGAAGATCCCTAAGGCCTTCGACATCCACTCGATCCCAGCGCCCCACAAGATCAAGGAGAAGCTGGACGACTATGTGATCGGCCAGGATCAGGCAAAGAAGGTGATCTCTGTCGCTGTGTACAACCACTACAAGCGGGTGGCCACAAACACAATGGACGACATTGAGATTGAGAAATCCAACATGCTGATGATCGGGCCCACCGGGTCGGGCAAGACCTACCTGGTGCGGACGCTGGCCAAGCTTCTGGATGTGCCGCTGGCGATTACGGACGCCACCTCCCTTACGGAGGCTGGCTACATCGGCGACGATATTGAGAGCGTGGTATCCAAGCTGCTGGCCGCTGCGGACAACGATGTGGAGAAGGCGGAGCAGGGTATTATTTTCATTGATGAGATTGACAAGATTGCGAAGAAGAAGAACACGAACCAGCGGGATGTGAGCGGGGAGTCTGTGCAGCAGGGGCTGCTGAAGCTGCTGGAGGGCAGCGAGGTGGAGGTCCCGGTGGGAGCAAACAGCAAGAACGCCATGGTTCCGCTGGAGACGGTGAACACGAAGAATATCCTGTTTATCTGCGGGGGCGCGTTCCCAGGGCTTGAGGAGATCATCAAGGAGAGGCTGAACAACAAATCCTCCATGGGCTTCTATGCGGACTTGAAGGATAAATATGACCAGGAGAAGAACCTGTTCCGCAGGGTGACGGTGGAAGACATCAAGAATTTCGGCATGATACCGGAGTTCATCGGCCGGCTGCCGGTCATTTTCACCCTGGACGGGATGACAAAGGAAATGCTGGTTAAAATACTAAAGGAGCCTCGCAATGCAATTTTGAAACAGTACCAGAAGCTGCTGGCACTGGACGAGGTGTGCCTGGAATTTGAGGACGGCGCGCTGGAGGCCATCGCAGAGCAGGCGCTGAAGAAGGATACAGGAGCCCGGGCGCTGCGTGCCATCATCGAGGAGTTTATGCTGGACATCATGTACGAGATACCCAAGGACGACAATATAGGCAAGGTGACCATCACGCGGGCATATATTGAGAAGACGGGGGGCCCTGTCATTGAGATGCGGGGCGTGCCGATGCTGGAGGCGAGAAGCTGAGCCCATGGGAAGACATGCATACCTGATCATAGCCCACGACCAGTTTGGCCAGCTGGCGAAGCTGCTGCATATGCTGGACGATGGGAGGAACGATATCTATCTGCACATCGACAGCAAGGCCGGGGATTTCCCAGAGGGCGAGCTGCGGGCTGCCGCAGGGAGGGCAGGAGTCTTTTTTACGGAGAGAACCTCTGTTACATGGGGCTCCTACAGCCAGATCAACAGCGAGCTCGTCCTGCTGAAGGCTGCCCTGCCGGGGAGGTATGACTACTATCACCTCCTGTCCGGGGCGGATCTTCCGCTGAAGCCTCAGTGGGAGATCCATCAGTTTTTTGACAGTAACCAGGGAAAAGAATTTGTGGATTTCGAGGGGCCGGTTTTTCGGAAGGAGAAGGAGGTTCTCCTGAAATATTATTACTTTTTCCAGGAGAAGGTGGGCGGGCGCAGCCGGTGGCTGGACGCCCTGGATCAGCTCTCCATCGGTGCGCAGAGACTGCTGGGAGTCAACCGGCTGAGGCGCGTGCAGCTGACGCTCCAGAAAGGGGCCAACTGGTTTTCCATCACACACGGGCTGGCAAGCTATGTGGTGGAGCAGGAGCCGCTGATCCGCCGGATGTTTGCCCACACCAAGTGCTGCGACGAAGTATTCCTGCAGACGCTGGTGTGGAACAGCCCGTATAGGGACCGGCTGTATGACCAGAGCTTTGCAGAGCCGTGGAAAGGATTTATGCGGTATATCGATTGGGAGAGGGGAGCGCCGTATACGTTCCGCCTGTGTGACTTTGATGAGCTGGCGGGCTCCCCCTGCATGTTTGCGCGGAAGTTTGACAGCCGTGTGGACGAGGCGGTGATTGACAAGATAGGAGCTTACCTGGATAAAAAAAGCAGAAAGAGAGGAGAGGCAGATGACATTCTTGAATGATGTGGGAAGGGCGGTATCCAACACGATGGATACGGTGAGCAGGAAGACCGGGGAGCTGGTGGAGGTGCAAAAGATCCGAAGCCAGATCGGCACGCTGGAGAAGGACATTGAGAAGAGCTATATCCAGCTGGGCAAGATGGTGTACGGCAAATTTCAGGAAAATGCGGAGATAGATGAGGAGATGCGCCGGGTCTGCGAGGAGATCAGCAAGGACTGTGCGGCCATCGAACAGTATGAGGATGAGATCGCCACGGTCAAGGGGATGAAGAGATGCCCAGGCTGTAAGGCAGCGCTTCCCCAGGATACGGCGTACTGTCCGAAGTGTGGTACAAAGCTGGAGGGATAGGCCTATGGGATACTGGCAGATAGCGGCGGCGGTGTTCGCACTGGATACCGCCGTAAAATATAAGATGGACC